>NZ_JAUXZW010000207.1 GCF_030693805.1 Phenylobacterium sp. | reverse complement strand
GCGCGTCGCCATCGCCCGCGGTGAACATCAGGGCCTGTCCGCGCAGGAATCGGCGGTTTCCGTCCAGGGCGATTCGGCCTTCGTGTTCGTGCTGGTCACCCAAGGCGAGCGTACGGTCGCCGAACGGCGCCCGGTGGTCACCGGTGAGCGGCAGCAAGGCTATGTCGAGCTAATCGAAGGTGTTCAGGCCGGTGATCGCATCGTCGCCGATGGGCTTAACAAGGTGCAGAGCGGGCAGACGGTGAAGGTCGTCGGTCAGGGCTCGGCGCGGCCGCGAGCCGGTGCAGGCGGCGCTCCCGTTTCGACGCCGCCTAGGCGACCTGCGGCATGATGCTGTCGGACGTCTCCGTTCGTCGGCCTGTGCTCGCGGCGGTCGCCGCAATCATCCTGTGCGTGATCGGCGCGGCGGCCTTCACCACCCTTCCGGTGCGCGAACTGCCCAGCGTCGACCCGCCCATCGTCTCGGTGCAGACCAGCTATCGCGGCGCCTCCGCCGAAGTCATCGAAGAGCGTATCACCGAGGTCATCGAACAGCAGGTCGCTGGCATCGAGGGCATCGACCGGGTGAATTCCTCGTCACGCGACGGCGTTTCGCGGATCAACATCTCCTTCACGCTCGACCGTAACCTGGATGCCGCCGCCAACGACGTGCGCGACGCGGTCTCGCGAGTGATCGCGCGCCTTCCCGATCAGGCCGATGCGCCGCAGATCGCCAAGGCCGACGCCGACGCCCAGCCGATCATGTTCCTGAGCTTCAGCTCGACCAAGCTGAACCGCCTCGAACTCACCGACTACGCCCAGCGCTACCTGGTGGAGCGATTCTCCACCGTGCCGGGCGTCGCCGCCGTCGGCGTCGGCGGGGCGCAGACCTACACCATGCGCATCTGGTTGGACCCCGAGGCGATGGCCGCGCGCGGGGTGACCGTCGACGATGTCGAGAACGCTCTGAACAGCCAGAACCTTGAGCTGCCGGCAGGTTCATTGGAGGCGCCGGCGAAGGATTTCACTATCCGCGTCGCCCGTGGCTACTCAACGCCGGCGCAGTTCGCCCAGCTCCCGGTGGTCCCCGCCAGCCGGACCGCGAGTGCGACGACGGGGTCCAACTCCGCCGCCTACGTCACCAGGCTTGGCGACGTCGCCAAGGTGGAGGAGGGGCCTGACGAGCGACGTCGCTCGTTCCGCTCCAACGGCCGCGAGCTGGTCAGCCTGCCGATCACCCGCCAGTCGCAGGCCAACGACCTGGATATTTCACGTGGCGTGCGCGAACAGCTCCCGGAGATCAACCGTTCGTTGCCGGCGGGCACCAAGCTCGAGGTGGCGATCGACTTCACCCAGTTCACGGAGGAAGCGATCAAGGAAGTCTGGATCACCATGGGCATCTCGCTCGGGCTGGTGGCCATGGTGAACTTCCTGTTCCTGGGCACCTGGCGCGCGGCGCTGATCCCGTCGATCGTCGCCCCGATCTGCATCCTGTCGGCATTCATCGTGATGGCCCCGTTGGGCTTCTCAATCAACTTGCTGACCCTGCTGGCCCTGGTGCTGGCCATCGGGCTGGTGGTCGACGACGCCATCGTCGTGGTCGAGAACATCCAACGCCGCATCGACGAGGGCGAGCCGCCGCTGATCGCCGCCCAACGGGGCGCGCGCCAGGTGTTCTTCGCCGTGGTGGCGACAACGGTCGTGCTGATTTCGGTGTTCGCGCCGCTGATGTTCATGCCTGGCTACATCGGCCGGTTGTTCGTCGAGCTCGCGGTGGCGATCACCGCGGCGGTCGCGTTCTCGGCGTTGTTGGCGCTCAGCCTGTCGCCGATGCTGGCCTCGAAGCTGCTTCGTCCCGCCAAGGGCGAGGGCTGGGTCGCGCGTACCGTCGACGACGGCATGACGCGGCTGCGCAATTCCTACCACGCGACGCTTGAGATGATGCTGGGCCGCCGCGTGGCCAGCGTCGCCACCTCGCTGCTCGTCCTGGTGCTGGCGTTGATGGCGGCGGGCGTGTTCGCCTCGCTGCCCCGCGAGCTTGTGCCGAACGAGGACCGCCGCCGGGTGAACTACAACATCAGCGGGCCGGAAGGCGCCGGCTACGACTACACCAGGGCCGCCAGCGCCCAGGTTGAGGCGCGGCTGCAGAAGCTTCTCGCCGACGGGGTGATCCAACGCTACGTGTTGTCGACGCCGGGCTTCGGTTCGTCTCAGTTCAGCACCGCCGGCGGCAACGCCATCCTCAGGCCGGACGCCAAGATCACCTCCGAGGAACTGGCCGCCCAGCTCAATCGCGAACTCAGTTCGGTGACCTCCGCGCGTGTCGTGGCCTCTGTCCAGCCCAGCCTCCAGCGCGGCGGAGGGGGCGGTGGTGGTGGTGGCGGGGCCAGCATGTCGGTCATCGTGCTGGGCAACGAATACCCCGAGATCGAGCGTTCGGCGAAGGTCCTGATGCAGGCGGCGGAAGGCAACCCGGGCCTGGCGCGGGCGCGCCTCGACTACGAACCGACCTCACCGCGTCTGCTGGTCAATGTCGATCGCGACCGCGCCCTGTCGCTCGGCGTCTCGGCCCAGGCCATCGGCCGCGCGCTGGAGACCATGTTCGGGTCGCGCCAAGTCACCACCTACATCCGCAACGGCCAGGAATACGACGTCATCCTGCAGACCGATCGCGAACGGCGCGAGAGCGAGAGCGACCTGCGCAAGCTCTATGTGCGCTCCGCGTCCGGCGAGGCCGTGCCGCTATCGGCAGTGGTCACCACCCAGGTGCGCGGCGACACCCCGGACCGATCGCGGCTTGACCGGCTGCGATCGATCTCGGTCCAGGTGCAGCTCAACCCCGGCTACACGGTGGGCGAAGCTGTGAGCTTCTTCCAGGCGGAGATCGCTAAGCAGCCAGGGCTGACCATAAAGTGGGGCGGTCAGGCGCGCGACTACCTGGAAGCGGGCGGAGCGGTCGGTCTCGCCTTCGCAATGGCCTTGCTGCTGGTGTTTCTGGTCCTCGCCGCGCAGTTCGAAAGCTGGATCCATCCGGCGGTGATCATGCTCACGGTGCCGGTGGCGGCGCTTGGCGGGCTGTTCGGCCTGCTGATCAGCGGCTCGACGGTCAACATCTATAGTCAGATCGGCTTGATCATCCTGGTCGGCATCGCCGCCAAGAACGGCATCCTGATCGTCGAGTTCGCCAACCAGTTGCGCGACCGAGGCCTGTCGATCCGCGAGGCGGTGATCGAATCGGCCTCGCTGCGGCTGCGCCCGATCATCATGACCTCGATCTCGGCGGCAGCGGGCGCCGTGCCCCTGATCCTCTGGGGCGGAGCCGGCGGCGCCAGCCGCAAGACCATCGGCGTGGTGATCTTCTTCGGCGCCATCTTCACCACGCTGGTGACGCTGTTCGTGGTCCCGGTGTTCTACAACATGCTGGCGCGCTTCACGAAGTCGCCTCAGGCGACCGCCAGGCGCATCGAGGCCTTCGAGACCATGGAAGAAACCCGTCCGGCCAACGCCGCCGAATAGACGCATCGATGGCGGCGACCGGCGGGGGAGCGCCGGCCGCGGCGCGAAGCGGGCGGGCTTGGCGGACCCCATCCGCGCCCGATCTCCGTCGCGCCAGGTTTGGGGGCGGGCGCGACATCGGCGCGACCCGACAGATGCAATGACCAGCCGCGCCGCACAACGATGGGCTGCACTGTGGAACCCGTCAAGGTTGTGTCTTGGGTTCCGCAACGGCAGTCTTTCCGGCGCCAGTCTCGACTTTCAAGTAGGCGATCAGGTCGACGCGGTCCTTCTCCGCCTTGATGCCGGCGAACGACATCTTTGTGCCCGGCAGGAAGGTCCGAGGGTTGGTCAGCCATTGATCCAGGTGTGCGCCATCCCAGACGAAACCGGCGGCCTTCACCGCATCCGAATAGGCGAAACCGTCGACCGAACCCGCCTTGCGGCCGAACACGCCGTAGAGGTTCGGCCCGGTCATGTTGCGCCCGCCCGGCGCGATCGTGTGGCACGAGCGGCAGACCCCGAACTGGCGTTCTCCATTCTCCAGGTCGCCGGTGTTGTAAGGGGCGGGCAGGCTGGCCAACGCCGCCTGCTTCTCGGCCGGGCTCGACATCGCCTCGACCGCCGTCTTCGATGCGCCGCCCGACGGCCCGCAGGCCGAGACCAGCAGCCCAGACGACAGGCAGATCGCCGCGAGGGCGCTCGAACGACTCATGCTGCTCACTCTCTTGGACACGTTTTCACGCTAGCCTCGCCGACGGATGGCCGCTAGCGGGGCCGCGCCGCGCGCCGTCGTTGCTCCTGGTTGACCATCTGGTCGAGCGCCTGGAGAAACCGCGAGCGGTCGTTGCGATCGAAGGGCTTCGGCCCGCCGATGATGTCGCCGGTCGATCGAAGCTGCTCCATCAATGCCCGCTGGGCGATCGCCGAGCCGATCGAGTCGACGGTGAACGGCCGCCCGGTGGGCGCGACGGCCGCGGCCCCGGCGTGCAGCGCGCGTTCCGCCAGCGGTATATCCTGGGTGACCACGATGTCGCCGGCGCCGGCGTGCTCGGCGATCCAGTCGTCGGCGACGTCGGGCCCTGCGTCCACCACCACCCGCTCCACCAGCGGCGAGGCCGGCACCATCAGGAAGCTGTTGGCCACCACCCAGGTCTTCAGGCCATAGCGCTGCGCCACCTTATAGATCTCGTCCTTTACCGGGCAGGCGTCGGCGTCGATGAAGATCTCGATCGGCTTCACGGCTCGGCCACCCCACGCGCCACGAGCAGGCTCCAGACCTCCTCGGCGCTCTCGGCGAAGTCGAACAGCTTCAGGTCGCCAGGCGCCACCATGCCCGCCTCGGCGAGGCCTTCGAACGAGATGATCCGCGTCCAGTAGTCGCGGTTGAACAGCACCACCGGCAGCGGCGCGCTCTTTCCGGTCTGCATCAGGGTGAGCAGCTCGAACATCTCGTCCAGCGTGCCGAACCCGCCAGGGAAGACCACCAGCGCGCGGGCCCGCGCCGCCAGATGCATCTTGCGCATCGCAAAGTAGTGGAAGCGGAACGTCAGCTCCGGCGTCGTGAACGGGTTGGGCTGCTGTTCGGTCGGCAGGGTGATGTTGAATCCGATGCTGGGCGCGCCGGCCTCGATCGCCCCGCGGTTCGCCGCTTCCATCACGCCGGGGCCGCCGCCGGTGGCGATGACGTTGTCGCGCCAGCGGTCGCGCGGCGCCAACGCCCCGCCGCGCAGCGAGGCGATCCGTCCGAACGCGCGCGCCGCCTCGTAGAACGGGACCTGCCTGCTGCGCAGCTCGGCGTAGGCGATCTCCTCCGGCGTGCGAGCCGCGTCGGTGAGCGCCTGCGCCTGTTCTGGGGAGGGGATACGCGCGCTGCCGAAGACGATCAGCGTCGAGCGGATGCCCCATTCGCGCAGCAGCACGTCGGCCTTTTCCCACTCCAACTGAAAGCGCACGCCGCGCATCTCTTCGCTGAGCAGGAAGTCCATGTCGAACGCCGGCAGCCGATAACTGTGCGCGTCCAGTTGCGCCTGATTGCTGGCGGTCGGCGGCGCGCCGGAGTCGGTGGCGGGCAGCGTCTTGGCGGGAGGTTCTTCCGAGGCAGGTCTGTCGCTCATCCGTCGTCCTGCTCGCCCGCCTTGCGGGGAAGACCGGCGCCGGCTGCAGGACTCGAACCCGCGACCTTCGCTTTACAAAAGCGGTGGGTCATACGTTTCGCCCCGTTTCGCCGATTTCCAGTGCGTCCGAAAGCCTAACACCCTCAATAGGCTTCCCGTTTCGTTCCGTTTCAGTCATCATCACCAAGTTACTGCTTCGCGTGCCCCGGCCGTGCCCCGGAAATCCGAAGCGCTCCCTCTTGGCGGCGGGACACCATGGCTACACAGAAGCTCACCGACAAGTCGGTGTCGGCGGCGAAAGCCGTATCGGGGAGGCTCGAACTCTGGGACGAGCAAACGCCCGGGCTATGCCTGCGCGTATCGGCTGGCGGCAAGCGAGTTTGGGTCTGGCGATACAGGACGCTCGACGGGCGCCAGCCGCGCCTGAGCCTCGGCGACTATTCGACCAAGCACAGCCTCAAATGGGCTCGTGAGCAGGTCGAAGATCTGAGGGTGCAAGTGCGCAAGGGCGCCGACCCTGCAGCCGAGCGCCGTCAGGCCAAAATCGTCGCGCGCACTGAACCCCTACGAACGTTCGATGACTTGGCCGACGCCTATGTCAGGGCCTGTGAACAGGGCCACTGGAAGCCGAAGAACAAGCGCAAACGCGCGAGAACGATCTCTGACGAGGTCGGGTCGCTCAAGCGCCACATCCGGCCTGTGCTCGGCAAGGAGCGCATCGAGACCATCACGCGTCGTGACGTCCGCGCGCTCCTTCGCGGCATGATCGACAAGGGCATCGGCGCTCAGACCAACAAGGCGCACGCAGTCATTCGGCAAATCTACGCCTACGCGATGAGCGAGGAGCGGGTGGCGACAAACCCCGCAGTCGGCTTCCTGCCACTCGCGACCCAAACAGCCCGCGTGCGGGTCCTGACGGATGAGGAGCTGAAGGCGCTGTGGGCGGCGCTGATCGACCCTTCGGACCTGCGGGCGCCGGTGACGGAGGAGGGGGCCGAGGCTGAGGGCGTGTATGTCTCGCGCGCTGTCCGCATAATCCTGCAGCTCTCCCTTCTGCTGCTTCAGCGACGCAGCGAAGTAGCCGGGATGCGCCTCAATGAACTCGATCTGGAGCGAGGCCTGTGGCTCATTCCGGCCGAGCGGATGAAGGGCGGCGTCGCCCACATGGTGCCGTTGCCCGCGCGCTCGGTGGAGCTAATCCAGGAGGCTCTGCGGATCGGGGACGAAGCCGCTGGACGTCGTCGCGCCGAGGATGATCGGACGCCACTCTCCAGTTCCCGCCCGGTGTTTCCGTCGCCTCGCGACCCCGCAAAGCCGGTCCTGGCCAACAGTTGCACCCACGCGATGCGAGAGCTGACCGATGCGATCGGTATTGTCGGGATCTCTCCGCACGACCTCAGGCGCACAGGTAGCACTGCACTAACTTCCGAGCGGCTCGGGGTGTCGCCATTCATTCGATCGAAGGTGCTGGGGCATCGGGCCGACGCTGGTGGTGGCGCCGCCGTGTCGATGATCCACTACGACGCGAACGAGTACCTCGCGGAGAAGCGACGTGCACTGGAGGCGTGGGATGCGCTGCTCGGAACGATCACGGTTGGATCGCGTCACGCACCGGATGCACCTCAATGACCCCGTTCTTATTCACTAGTGGCTTTTGGTCGTCTGAGTCGACTTGGCCAATCGACTGGACCGGCTTCAGATTGTGGGGCCGGGCCGCCCACGACATTGGTCGCGCGATGTTCGGT
>NZ_JAUXZW010000206.1 GCF_030693805.1 Phenylobacterium sp. | reverse complement strand
AGAGCAGATAGAATATCTTCCGGCTGAGTGAGTTTCAACAAATACCCAACAGCTCCGGCTTGTAAAGAGCGGAAGATTTTGTTTGCGTCTTCGTAAACAGTCAGCATTACAATCAACAACTCAGGCATTTTAATTTTCAGCCGCCGTGTGCATTCTATACCGTCCATTCCCGGCAGATTAATATCCATCAAAACAATATTGGGTGATTTAGTTGGAATATCTTGCAAAGCCTCTTCGGCGTTAGAATAAGCGGCAACGCACCGGAAACCTTCGCTGCCTTCGATCAAATCAATTAAGTTATTGCGGATCTTGTCATCATCTTCAACTATAGTTACGCGTATCATATTTTTCTTTTTTATTAAAACTAATCATCAAATTCCGTTTGGTAAATAGCCAGTTTGGGTAAAATTACTTGTCCTTCCCAAATGTCTTTATCGGGGATCTATATGAAGTCTTTTGCCAAATCATTCCAATCCGGATTTGTTTTTTCTATCAAAGCAATTTTCCACTGCCGATTCCATTTTTTCAAAACTTTTTCCCTCTTTATTGCAGAATTAATATCCGGTGTAATTTCATAATGAACCAACATTTTTACATTATACTTTTTTGTAAAACCTTCTATCAATCCTTCTTTATGTTCATATACTCTCCGAACTAAATCCTTCGTTACACCGACATATAACGTTCCGTTTTTCTTACTGGTTAGTATGTAAACATAATACTGATGCATAATTATACTACCTCTATGGATGCCCTATAAAGGCATTAGGGCATGACAACTTTCCTACTTTTGTCATTCCCGAACGTCTTTATCGGGGATATATTCACTTTTCTTGGATGCCCTATCCGCCCAACAATAAGGCGGACAAGTAAAGGCATTAGGGCATGACAACTTTCCTACTTTCGTCATTCCCGAACGCTTTTATCGGGAATCTATTCACTTTTCTTGGATGCCCTATTAAAGTCCCGCGTTCCCAGATTCCGCTCACTTGCGCGGGATTCAAAAAGCGGAACATTAGGGCATGACACGTTCATTCCACTTGTCATTCCCGAATGTGTTTAGCTTTATTCAAACAAAGTATTTAAAGTAAGCGGCACTTCCATTTTGGTAGTTGTACCGTTACCAATCTTTGTTTCAATGGAATATTTACCGCTTACACTTTTTATCCGCTGCTCTATGTTTTTTAAGCCGTGTCCATATTTGCGGGTATTGTTAATATCAAAGCCGCGCCCATCATCAACAATTGAA
This sequence comes from Phenylobacterium sp., assembly GCF_030693805.1. Lineage (GTDB taxonomy): Bacteria > Pseudomonadota > Alphaproteobacteria > Caulobacterales > Caulobacteraceae > Phenylobacterium. The sequence continues at coordinate 546 of NZ_JAUXZW010000206.1, read as the reverse complement.
ATTAGCAAATCGTTTTTTGTTGCCGTCATTTGCATGGTAACAATAGAAGCATCGGCGTGTTTAACAATATTATGCAAAGATTCCTTAACCGCCATAATAATGTTACGGCGCACTTCGTAAGAGATTTTTGTTTGTGGAAATACCGGCGGAATATCTATCCGGCATTTAATATCTGCCTTCTGAAGAAAATTAATAGCGCTCTGGCTTAAGTAACTTCCAAACTCTTCAAGCGAATCATTTGTTGGATTAAGCGCCCAAACAATTTCACCAAATGTTGAAACAACTTTATCGGTAGCTGCGGAAAGTTCATCGAGCTTTGTCTTCTCAAGTTCGGTTAAATTGCGCTTCTCCCTAAAGCTCTCGCTTACCATTTTAATTTCAGTTAAGCGTGGACCAACTTCATCATGCAGATCCCGAGCAATGCGAACCCGCTCGTTCACTTCCGCTTCAATCATTTGTTTATTCATTGAAACGTAGCGCTGTACAAAAATCCACGTGATGAAAACTAAAAATGTAAAGCCGCCGTAATGGGCAAAGTGCATCTCG
>NZ_JAUXZW010000203.1 GCF_030693805.1 Phenylobacterium sp. | reverse complement strand
CAGTTCACGGGGAACCGGGCCGAAGATCCGCGTGCCGATCGGCTCGCTTTGCTTGTTGACGATCACCGCGGCGTTCTTGTCGAAGCGGATGACCGAACCGTCCTTGCGCTTGATCGCCGAAGAGGTGCGCACCACGATCGCCTGCAGCACGTCGCCCTTCTTGACGCGGCCGCGGGGGATGGCCTCCTTGACGGAGACCACGATCTTGTCGCCGACGCCGGCGTAACGCCGCTTAGCGCCGCCGAGCACCTTGATGCACATGACCCGGCGCGCACCGGAGTTGTCCGCGACGTCCAGGTTAGTTTGCATCTGAATCATGGCTCAGATCCCTTACGCTTGCGCGGAAGCGGCGCCCTTAGGCAGCACTTCCCAGGTTTTGAGCTTCGACTTAGGAGCACACTCGATGATCCGCGCGAATTCGCCGGCCTTGTAGGCGTTGGCTTCATCGTGGGCGTGATAACGCTTCGACCGGCGCACGGTCTTCTTCAGCACGGGGTGCAGGAAGGTCCGCTCGACCTTCACCACCACGGTCTTGTCGCCCTTGTCGGAGACGACCACGCCTTCCAGAATTCTCTTCGGCATTTCGTCGGGTCCTCTAGGCCGTGGCCTGCTTGGCCCGCAGCGTCGTCTTGATGCGCGCGATGTCCTTGCGCACTTCATCCACGCGGTGGGTCTTTTCGACTTGGCCGGTCGCCCGTTGGAAGCGCAGGTTGAACTGCTCCTTCTTCAGGTTCAGCAGAGTCTCGGCCAGCTGGTCGGGCGTCATGCCCCGGATTTCGTCGATCTTCATTACGCGTGCTCCACGAGAGCATCGATCCGCGTCACGATGCGGGTCTTCACCGGCAGCTTGGCCGCGCCCAGGCGCAGCGCCTCGCGGGCCACGTCGTCGGCGACGCCGTCGATCTCGAACATGATGCGGCCAGGCGCGACGCGGGCGGCCCAGTACTCGACCGAACCCTTGCCCTTGCCCATCCGCACTTCGGCCGGCTTGTCGCTGACCGGCACGTCCGGGAAGATGCGGATCCACACCCTGCCCTGGCGCTTCATCTGGCGGGTAATCGCGCGGCGGGCCGCCTCGATCTGACGCGCAGTGATGCGTTCCGGCTCGATGGACTTCAGGCCATAGGAGCCGAAGTTCAGCGTGAAGCCGCCCTTGGCGTTGCCGTGGATACGGCCCTTGAACTGCTTGCGGTACTTGGTTTTCTTCGGAGACAGCATGACTTGAGCCCTTAAGCCGCCTGTTCGCGCCGGTCGCGGCGCGGGCCGCGATCAGGACGATCGCCGGAGCGATCACGACCGCCGCCTTCGCCGGCCGGGCCGGATTCACTGGCCAGCCGCTTGTCGAGCGCCATCGGGTCGTGGTCGAGGACCTCGCCCTTGAACACCCAAACCTTCACGCCGATGATCCCGTAGGTCGTCTTGGCTTCGGTGAAGCCGTAGTCGACGTCGGCGCGCAGGGTGTGCAGCGGCACGCGGCCTTCGCGATACCATTCCATCCGCGCGATTTCCGCGCCGCCCAGACGACCGGAGACGTTGATCCGGACACCCTTGGCGCCCAGGCGCATGGCGCTCTGCATCGAACGCTTCATCGCCCGGCGGAAGGCCACGCGGCGTTCCAGCTGTTGGGCGATATTCTCGGCGATCAGCTGAGCGTCGGTCTCGGGCTTGCGGATCTCGACGATGTTCAGGTGAACCTCGCCCTCGGTCAGTGCCGACAGGTCCTTGCGGAGCTTGTCGATGTCCGCGCCCTTCTTGCCGATGATCACGCCGGGGCGTGCGGCATAGATGGTCACGCGGCACTTCTTGTGCGGACGCTCGATGATGATCCGCGAGACGCCGGCCTGATACAGACGCTTCTTCAGCTCGCGGCGGACCTTGATGTCCTCGTGGAGCAGGCGGCCGTAGTCCGAGCCGTCGGCGAACCAACGGCTGTCCCAGGTGCGGTTGATGCCGAGGCGAAGCCCGACCGGATTGACTTTCTGACCCATCAGGCGGCCTCACCCAATTCGCGGACCACGATGGTGATCTCGGAGAACGGCTTTTCGATGCGCGAAGCGCGGCCGCGAGCACGGGCGGAGAAACGCTTCATCACCAGGTTCTTGCCCACGTAGGCCTCGACGACGACCAGGCTGTCGATGTCCAGGTTGTGGTTGTTCTCGGCGTTGGAGATCGCCGAGTAGAGCGCCTTGCGCACATCGCGGGCGATGCGCTTGGAGCTGAATTCCAGCTCGTTCAGGGCGCGCTGCACCTTCAGGCCGCGGATAGACTGCGCGACCAGGTTCAGCTTGCGAGGGCTGATGCGCAGCGTGCGCACCTTGGCCATCGCCTCGGACGGCTTTTGCCGACGCTCTTTGGCTTGCTTGGCCATGCTACTTCCTCTTGGCCTTCTTGTCGGCGGCGTGGCCCGGGAAGTACCGGGTCGGCGCGAATTCGCCGAGCTTCATGCCGACCATGTCTTCACTCACCGACACGGGGACATGCTTTTGGCCGTTGTGGACGCCGAACGTCAGGCCCACGAACTGCGGCATGATGGTGGAGCGACGCGACCAGGTCTTGATCACATCCTTGCGGCCTGAACCTTGCGCGGTTTCCGCCTTCTTCAGCAGATAACCGTCGACAAACGGGCCTTTCCAGACAGAGCGGGTCATGCCTTAGCGAGCCTTCCTGGCGTGACGCGAACGGATGATGAACTTGTCCGTCGTCTTGTTGGTGCGGGTCTTGCGGCCCTTGGTCGGCTTGCCCCACGGGGTGACCGGGTGGCGGCCGCCCGAGGTGCGGCCTTCGCCGCCGCCGTGCGGGTGATCGATCGGGTTCATGGCGACGCCGCGAACGTGCGGGCGACGACCCTTGTGGCGCGAGCGGCCGGCCTTGCCCAGGACTTCGTTCATATGGTCCTGGTTGGAGACCGCGCCGACCGTGGCCATGCAGCTGTCCTGCACCATGCGCAGTTCGCCGGAGTTCAGCCGGATCTGGGCGTAGCCCGCGTCGCGACCGACCAGCTGGGCGTAGGCGCCGGCCGAACGGGCGACCTGGCCGCCCTTCAGGGGCTTCAGCTCGATATTGTGGATGATCGTGCCGATCGGCATGGCGCGCAGCGCCATGGCGTTGCCGGGCTTCACGTCGGTCTTCTCGGCCGCCAGCACCTCGTCGCCGGCCTTCAGGCGCTGCGGAGCCAGGATGTAGGCCAGCTCGCCGTCGGCGTACTTGATCAGCGCGATGAACGCGGTGCGGTTGGGGTCGTACTCCAGTCGCTCGACGACGCCGGTGACGTCGAACTTGCGACGCTTGAAGTCGACGATGCGATAGAGGCGCTTGGCGCCGCCGCCACGGAAACGCACCGCGATGCGTCCGCCGCCGCCCCGGCCGCCCTTCTTGTTCAGACCCTCGACGAGGGACTTCTCGGGCCTGCCCTTGTGCAGTTCCGAGCGGTCGACCAGCACCAGCGCGCGACGCGACGGCGAGGTCGGGTTGAATTGTTTCAAGGCCATCGGATCAGAGCCCCGTGGTGATGTCGATCGACTGGCCATCGGCCAGGGTCACGACGGCTTTCTTGACGTCCGGGCGACGGCCCGGGCGGCCCTTGAAGCGCTTGGTCTTGCCCTTGGTCACCAGGGTGTTGACCTTGGTCACGTTGACCTTGAACAGCGCTTCGACGGCGGCGGCGATTTCGACCTTCGAGGCGTCGTCGGCCACGCGGAACACCACCTTGTTCTGCTCGGAGAGCAGCGTGGCCTTCTCGGTGATCACCGGCGACAGGATCGTGTCGTAGTGGCGGGCGGTGGGCTCAGCCATTACGCGGCCTCCTTCTGGGCGAGCCGCGCCTGGATCGCTTCAACCGCATCGCGGGTCAGCACCAGGGTGTGGCGGCGCAGCACGTCATAGACGTTCAGGCCGGCGCTCGGCAGCACGTCCAGGTTGGGAATGTTGCGGGCGGCCAGTTTGAAGTTGCCGTCCACCTCGACGCCGGCGATCACCAGCGCATTGGTCAGGCCGATCTTGCCGAGCTGGGCGCGAAGGCCCGCGGTCTTGGGATCGGCGAGGACGACGTTGTCGACGATGACCAGCGAGCCCGACTTGGCCTTGGAGGACAGGGCGTGGCGCAGCGCCAGCGCACGGACCTTCTTGGGCAGGTCGAAGGCGTGGCTGCGGACCACGGGACCGTGGGCGCGGGCGCCGCCGACGAACTGGGCCGCACGGCGCGAGCCGTGACGGGCGCCGCCGGTGCCCTTTTGCTTGTACATCTTCTTGCCGGTCCGCGAGACTTCGTTGCGGACCTGCACCTTGTGGGTGCCGGCGCGACGCTTGGCGAGCTGCCAGGTGACGCAGCGCTGCAGGATGTCGCCGCGGATCTCGTCAATGCCGAAGATGTCGTCCGGGAGCTCGATCGAGCCGCCCGAGGCGCCGTCCAGTTTGATGACGTCCAGTTTCATTGGTCTTCGCCCCCGGCTTGCGGCGCTTCGTCGGCGGCAGGTTCTTCAGCCGCGACGGGCGCGGCGGCGGCCTGGCCGGCCTTGCGGAACGCGCCGGGCTTCGGCGCATCGGCGTGCGGCGCGACCTTGATCGCGTCACGGATCTTGACGTAGGAGCCTTCGGTGCCCGGCACCGCGCCGCGGACCAGGATAAGGCCGCGTTCGGTGTCGATGCGCCAGACGGTCAGGTTGAGGGTGGTCACCGTCTCCTGGCCGAGATGGCCAGCCATCTTCTTGCCCTTGAAGGTCTTGCCCGGGTCCTGACGCTGGCCAGTGGAGCCGTGCGCCCGGTGAGACACCGACACCCCGTGGGTGGCGCGCATGCCGCCGAAGTTCCAGCGCTTCATGGCCCCGGCGAAGCCCTTGCCGACCGTGGTGCCCGTAACGTCGATCTTCTGTCCGGGGACATAGTGGTCGGCGGTGAATTCGGCGCCCACGTCGATCAGGTTGTCTTCCGACACCCGGAATTCGACGATCTTGTGCTTGGGCTCGACCTCGGCCTTGGCGAAGTGTCCGCGCATGGCCTTGGAGGTGTTCTTCGGCTTCTTGGCGCCGGCTCCGAGCTGGAGCGCGACATAGCCGTCTTTTTCCTGGGTCCGCTGACCCGTGACCTGGCAGCCCTCGAGGCTGAGCACGGTGACGGGTACGTGGCTGCCCGCTTCATCGAAGAAGCGCGCCATGCCCAGTTTCTTGGCGATCACGCCGGTACGCATCGACCGATCCCCTACAGCTTGATCTCGACGTCCACGCCTGCGGACAGGTCGAGCTTCATCAGCGCGTCCACGGTCTGCGGGGTGGGGTCGACGATATCGAGCACGCGTTTATGCGT
>NZ_JAUXZW010000202.1 GCF_030693805.1 Phenylobacterium sp. | reverse complement strand
CAGTTCAGGCGCGGTCTGAGGCATCAGTGAGGGCTCGGATAGTTGGGCGCCTCGCGGGTGATCATCACGTCATGGACGTGGCTCTCACGCAGCCCGGCGCCGGTGATGCGGATGAACCGCGAGCGTTTGCGGAATTCGGCGAGGTCGGCCGCGCCGGTATAGCCCATCGCCGCGCGCAGGCCGCCCACCATCTGGTGCAGGATCGGAGCGATCGGGCCCTTGTAGGCGACTTGGCCCTCGATGCCTTCGGGGACCAGCTTCAGAGTGTCCGACACCTCCTTCTGGAAGTAGCGGTCGGCGGAACCGCGGGCCATGGCGCCCAGCGAGCCCATGCCGCGGTACGCCTTGTAGGAACGCCCCTGATACAGGAACACCTCGCCCGGCGCCTCGTCGACGCCGGCGAACACCGAGCCCATCATGGCGACGCTGGCCCCGGCGGCGAGCGCCTTGGCGAGATCTCCAGAATACTTGATGCCGCCGTCGGCGATCACCGGCGCGCCGCTGCCGTCGGCCGCGCGGACCGCGTCGAGAATGGCCGTAAGCTGAGGCACGCCCACACCGGCGACGATCCGCGTGGTGCAGATCGAGCCCGGGCCGATGCCCACCTTCACCGCGTCCGCGCCGGCGTCGATCAAGGCCCGCGCCCCGTCGTAGGTGGCGACATTGCCGGCTATGATCTGCACCCGGTTGGTCTCGCGCTTCACCCGATCGACCGCCCTGGCCACGTCCAGGTTATGGCCGTGGGCGGTGTCGATCACCACCACGTCGACGCCGGCGTCCACCAACGCCATGGACCGTTCGAAGCCCAGGTCGCCGACCGTCGAGGCCGCGCCCACCAGCAGGCGGCCCTGCAAGTCCTTGGCGGCGTTCGGATGCTCCTGCGCCTTCTCCATGTCCTTGACGGTGATCAGGCCGACCGCGCGGTAGTCGTCGTCGACGACGATCAGACGCTCGATCTTGTGTCGCCGCAGCAGGTCCTGAGCCTGGGCCTGAGAGACGCCTTCCTTCACGGTGATCAGATTTTCGTGCGTCATCAACGCCTTGGCCGGGACATTGTCGCCAGCTTCGAAGCGCATGTCACGGTTGGTGAGGATGCCGCACAGCCGCCCTGTCCCGGGTTCGACCACGGGGAAGCCGGAGATCCGGCGCCGCGCCTTGATCTCGCGCACTTCGCGCAGGGTGGTGTCCGGATTGATGGTCAGCGGGTTGATGACCATGCCGCTTTCGTAGCGCTTCACCTCGCGCACCTGATCGGCCTGCTCCTCCACCGTCAGGTTGCGATGCAGCACGCCCAGGCCGCCGTTCTGAGCCATGGCGATGGCCAGCCGGCTTTCGGTCACGGTGTCCATGGCGGCGGACACGATCGGTATGTTCAGACTGATCTCACGCGTGAACTGGGTCCGGGTGTCCACCTGAGTGGGCATGACGTCCGACGGACCGGGTTCGAGCAAAACATCGTCGAAGGTGAGCCCTTCGCGAATCTCCATGGAGACACCTCGTTTTGCGGGGCGGGTATAAGCCCATGCTCCACGGCAGGGCAAGGCCCGGAGCCGGTGATTCGTGCGACCCGATCCACGCGCGCCGGCCAACCGCAGGGAATCCCGCAGCTTAGCCTCGCCCCTTGAACCCCGTGGCGACGAAGTAGAGCTCGGAGCTGTCGCTGCGGCTGGACTTCGGCTTGACGTTGCGCACCTGGGCGAAGTGGTGCTTGAGCACCGCGATGACCGCAGCCGTCTCGCCGCCCTGGAAGGCCTTGGTGACGAAGGCGCCGCCCGGCTTCAGCACCTGGACGGCGAAATCGGCGGCGATCTCGATGAGGCCGACGATGCGCAGGTGGTCGGTCTGGCGGTGGCCGACGGTGTTCGGAGCCATGTCTGAAAGCACCACGTCAGGCGGTCCGCCCAGGGCCTCAATGAGCAACGGTCCGCAGGCCGGGTCGGTGAAATCCATCTGCAGGATGTAGGCGGGGGGCAGCGGGTCGACGGGCAGCAGGTCGACGCCGACGATATGTTTGACCCCACGCTCCAACGCCACCTGCGTCCAGCCGCCGGGCGCCAGGCCCAGGTCGACGACGCGGGCTTCCGGCTTGAGGAAATGGAACCGATCGTCGATCTCAGTCAGCTTGAAGGCCGCGCGTGACCGGTAGCCGTGCGCACGGGCGGCCGCGGCGAACGGATCGTTGATCTGCCGCTCCAACCAGGCCTGGGACGAGGGCGT
>NZ_JAUXZW010000196.1 GCF_030693805.1 Phenylobacterium sp. | reverse complement strand
CGTTGGCCGTGCTGTTCGCAGCCGCGCCCGATCCGCTGGTCGCCCCGCCGCCGGAGATCGCCGCCGCCCTCGATGCTCTGGATGCGCGTCGGGTCGAGGACCTCGCCCAGCTTCGCGCCCTGCTGGACACAGGCCTCGGCCCCGACCTGCCGGCCCAGGCCCGCGACGGCGGGTTCGTGGCCGCGGGCGTGCGCCCCGAACTCGACGAGGCCCGCGCGCTCCGCGACGACAGCCGCCGGGTCATCGCCGGCCTCGAGGCCCAGCTCGCCGCCGACACCGGCGTGGCGCTGAAGATCCGCCACAACGCCGTCCTCGGCTATTTCGTCGAGGCCACGGCCAAGGCCGCCGAGCCGCTGCTCAAACCGCCGCACCAGGCGACCTTCATCCACCGCCAGACCATGGCCAACCAGGTGCGCTTCACCACCGTGGCCCTGGCCGAGCTGGACGCTCGCATCGCCCAGGCCGGCGAACGCGCGCTCGCCATCGAGCTGGAGACGTTCGAGGCCTGGCGCGAGGCCGCCTGTGCGGTCGCCCGAGCCATCCAGGCCGCCGCCGAGGCCGCCGCCTGCCTCGACGTCGCCGCCGGGCTCGCCGAATGGTCCGACGACGTCGGCGCGTCGCGTCCGATCGTCGACCGCTCCACCGCCTTCGAGGCCGAGGGCGCGCGCCATCCGGTGGTCGAGGCCGCCGTGCGCCGTGCGGGCGACGCCTTCACCCCCAACGACTGCCGCCTCGACGGGGTCGGCGCGTCGGGCCCCAGGCTCGCCATCGTCACCGGCCCCAACATGGCCGGCAAGTCGACCTTCCTGCGCCAGAACGCCCTCTTGGCGGTGCTGGCCCAGGCTGGCGCCTTCGTGCCGGCGCGGCGCCTGCGCCTGGGCGTCGTCGACCGCCTGTTCAGCCGCGTCGGCGCGGGCGACGATCTGGCGCGCGGCCGCTCCACCTTCATGGCCGAGATGGTCGAGACCGCCGCGATCCTGACCCAGGCCACGCCGCGCTCCCTGGTGATCCTTGACGAGATCGGCCGTGGCACCGCCACCTACGACGGCCTGGCCATCGCCTGGGCCTGCGCCGAGGCGCTGCACGAGACCAACCGCTGCCGGGGCCTGTTCGCCACCCACTACCATGAGCTGACCGTGCTCGAGCAGCGGCTCGCCCACGACGCCAATCTGTCGCTGAAGGCCAAGGAGTGGAATGGCGATCTCGTCTTCCTGCACGAGGCCCAGGCCGGCCCCGCGGACCGCTCCTACGGCGTGCAGGTGGCCAAGCTCGCGGGCGTCCCCCCCGCCGTGGTCGCCCGCGCCCGCCAGGTGCTCGACCGCCTGGAACGCGAAGCTGGCGCCCCCGCCCACCTGGAGGACCTGCCGCTGTTCGCCGCCGCGGTGGCCAGCGTCGCCGAACCCGCCAGCCCGAACCCCGTGGAGGCCGCCGTCCGCGACCTGGACCCCGACGGCATGAGCCCGCGAGAGGCGATGGACGCGCTCTACCGGCTCAAAGGGATGCTGTGAGGTTGGTGGTGCTGATGGTCGGCATCGACGCTTCCGACCCGACTAACAAGGATCGGCGATACGCCCACTTGTCGTCCCACTCGCTGCGACAAACGCCCAACACTCGGCACGTCTCAATGACAGAGCCGTCTCGACGTCGCCTCATGACAGCTTCGTCGCTCAACACATCCCCAAGCACTACGTTGTGGTAAACCCATCCGGACTTCTCAAGTCTCTGCCACACGCCGTGCTTGAAGGGCTGGTACCAAACGTGAAGCCCTCCATCGGCAGCAATTTGATGAAAATCCTCTAGGGCATTTGCTACCTTCGACGCGAAATCACCCTCAGGTATCTTGTCCCACACCCCAGTTACTGCGAAATACATAGCTTGAGTTATCGATGCGTCTGGCTTGAGATTGTACGTCGGTTTCTGTGGAATTTTTGCTTTCACGTCACGCCAGAGTACAAACGGTGCATACAGAAGCGTCGTGAACGCTGCTGTAGTGGCAACTATTAAGCCTATGACGGCAAAGGCGACCGTGGCTGACAAGATTGCGCGTATAAGCGCCTCGTCATTGGCTCTCGCGCCAAACCCTCCAAGCGCGGGAGCTACGAGCCAAACCAGTATTGCCGTCACGAGCGCGAACGCCAACGTTCGCCAGATTGCTGGAGGACTCGAGCCCACTAGCCGCCAAGCGACTCTCCATCCAACCGCGAGTGCCTTGCGCCAGAACTGAATGTATTCCCGCATTTGCAAGCGATTACATGATTCTGCAGGGCTGCAGAGTCAACCAATCTTTGCGCAATGGCCCGAAGACCGCGACGTTCGCGTCGTCCTCACCCCACCCACAGCCAAACCGCGGCCGACGCCGCAAGCACGGCGGCGATCGTCAGCAGCAGCACCGCCCGCACCACGCCGGGCCAGCCGGCCTCCGGATGGGCCAGGGGCTCGCGCAGGCGGTCGTAGAAGTCGAACCTGGTCATCGGCCAAGCCCTCCTATGAAAGCGCCATTGTAGAGCTTCAGGGTGAGCGGCTGGTGAAAGACCAGGGTTAAGACATAACGGCGTTTTCGCCTGACGAACCCACGGCGCGGCGCCTATATCGTCTTAACCTGAAGCCCCCTACGGTCGCCCATGCCTCCGCGCCTACGCCCGACCCGCCTGGAATACGTCGTCGACGGCGTGAAGCTGCGCGCCCAGCTTTCCGCCGCCGCGCTGGAGGCGATCGGCGACCAGGCCGAACAACGCCGCGCCGCGCTGGAGATCCTCAAGGCCGCCCTGTTCCGGGGCCGGATGATCGCCAAGGAGCGGCTGGAGAACGGCGCCGGCGGCATCGAGACCGCGCGGCTGCTGTCCGGGGTCTCCGACGAGGTGATCGGCGCGCTCTACGACTTCACCACCGTGCACGTGTTCCGCGCCCGCAACCCCACCGAGGGCGAGCGCCTGGCGCTGATGGCCGTCGGCGGCTACGGCCGCGGCGCGCTCGCGCCCTTCTCCGACATCGATCTGCTGTTCCTGCGGCCCTACAAGCAGACCGCCCACGTCGAGAGCGTGATCGAGTTCATGCTCTATGCGCTGTGGGACCTGGGCTTCAAGGTCGGCCACGCCTCTCGCACGGTCGAGGAATGCATCCGCCTGTCGCGCGAGGACTACACGATCCGCACCTCGATCCTGGAGGCCCGGCGCCTCACCGGCGACGAGCGGCTGTGCGAGGACCTGCAGAAGCGCTTCCAGGCCGAGGTGGTGCGCGGCACCGGCGCCCAGTTCGTCGCCGCCAAGCTTAAGGAGCGCGACGAACGCCACGCCCGCGCCGGCGCCAGCCGCTACATGGTCGAACCCAATGTGAAGGAAGGGAAGGGGGGTCTGCGCGACCTCAACACCCTGTTCTGGATCGCCCAGTACCTGCACCCGGTGAGCCACGTGGACGGCGTCGTCACGCTGGACATGTTCGACGGGCGCGAGGTGCGCGCCTTCATCCGCGCCTTCGACTTCCTCTGGGCGGTGCGGTGCCACCTTCACTTTGCGACCGGCAGACCTGAAGAGCGGCTGAGCTTCGACCTGCAGCCGGAGATCGCCCGGCGCATGGGCTATGGCGACCGGGGCGACGCGCCCGCCGTCGAACGGTTCATGCGGCGCTACTTCCTGATCGCCAAGGAGGTCGGCGCGCTGACCCGGGTGTTCGCCGCCAAGCTGGAGGCCGACCGGGTGAAGATTTCACCCAAGGGCCTGTCGCGCATCCTGCCCGGCCGCAGCAATTCCAAGCGCAAGGCCCTGGACCATCCTGGCTTCGTCGAGGACGGCGGGCGGCTGTCCATCGACGGGCCGCAGACCTTCGAGAGCGATCCGGTCAACCTGCTGCGGCTGTTCCAGATCGCCCAGGCGCGCAATCTCGACCTGCACCCCGACGCGTTCACCGCGGCGACGCGGATGGCCTCGCTGATCACCGCGGCGGTGCGGCGCGATCCGGCGGCGGCGGCGGTGTTCCTCAACATCCTGGCCCGCGGGCGCGATCCCCAGCGCACGCTGGCGCTGATGAACGAGGCCGGCGTGCTGGGCCGCTTCGTGCCGGAGTTCGGGCGCATCGTCGCCCAGATGCAGTTCAACTTGTACCACTC
>NZ_JAUXZW010000194.1 GCF_030693805.1 Phenylobacterium sp. | reverse complement strand
CCCAGTATCAGACTCTTTACCTACATGACGCTCGTCCGATCTATCGCGCTCGCCAACGCCTCGGAGCTGGATTGCGCGGTGCTGGATGTGAACCTGGGCGGTCAGCCGATTTTCCCTCTGGCCGACATCCTGCGTGCAAGGGGAGCGCCGTTCGCCTTCGCCACCGGTTATGGCGACGCGGGCCTACGCGAGGTCGACAAGGGTTCGCTGGTTCTGCAGAAGCCGTTCCGCGAAACAGACCTGGCGCGGATCCTGGGGGAACTGCGCGCCGCCGCCGGCGTTTGACGCCGGCTCAGGCCTCGCCTGGCGCGAGCGCTCTGATCGCCAGCGCATGCACCGGGCCGGCCAGCTCCTCGGCCAGCGCCTGATGCACCATCCGCTGGCGCGCGACGCGGGAAGCGCCAGCGAAGGCTTGTGATTCGATGGTGACGTTGAAGTGGCTCTCGCCGCTTTCACGCGCGCCGGAATGGCCGGCGTGGCGTCCCGAGTCGTCCTCGATCTCCAGCCGCGTGGGATCGAAGGCGTGGTTCAGCTTGTTGCGGATGGCTTCGAATATGGCGCCCATCGTCGGCATCTTCAATTCTTGAAAGGGATTCAGGTCCCCCCATACTTGGCTCATGGCAGGCGCGTTTCAATATAAGCCGAAGTTCGTCGACATCCGGGTCCGGCCTCCCACTGAGGAGGAGGCCGCGGCCGAGGACGTGTGGGCGCTGAAGCCCGGCGAAAGGGCCTGCGATCACCCGGGCTGCCGGGTGGCGGCGACGGCGCGCGCGCCGAAGTCGCGCGACATGCTGAACGAGCACTACTGGTTCTGTCAGCCGCACGCCGCGGAGTACAATCGCAGCTGGAACTTCTTCCAGGGCATGAGCGAGGGCGAGATCCGCGCGCGCCAGGAGAACGAGATGTTCACCGGCGGCCGGCCCACCTGGGACTTCAAGGCCTCGAACCGCTCCCGCGAGGCGGCGGGCGCCTTCGCCGGCAAGTTCGCCAAGGGCCAGGGCTATCGCGACCCCTTCGACATGTTCGGCCGCAACGCCGGGCAACCGAACCCGAGCTCGTCTGGTCGGAGTCTGGGGAAGCTGGAGCGCAATGCGCTGGCAGATCTCGATCTCGACGACGCGGCCGACGGGCCCAGCATCCGCGCGCGCTACACCGAACTGGTGAAGCGCTGCCACCCGGACGCCAACGGCGGCGACCGGTCGTCCGAAAACAAGTTGCAGCGTGTGATCAAGGCCTATCAATCGCTGCGCAAAGCCGGGATGGTGTAGTCCCTGCCCCTGCGGCGGCGACCGCTCGCCGTCTCCGGAATCACCCGTTTCCTTTGACCCCATAACTATGTAATCGACACAGCGCGATGACCGCCTTCGACGAGACTGACGATAAGCTGCTTCTGCTGGCCCCGGACACCAAGGTGTCCGTCCGCGAGGCTTTCGGGCTGGATAGCGACCTGATGGCGCCGGCCTACAGCACGCGCGATCCGCACGTGCCGGATTTCGATCCCGCCTATAAGTTCGACCCCGAGACGACGCGGGCGATTCTGGCCGGGTTCACCCACGACCGCCGCGTGATGGTCCAGGGCTATCACGGCACTGGCAAGTCGACGCACATCGAGCAGGTGGCGGCGCGGCTGAACTGGCCGCTGGTCCGTGTGAACCTCGACAGCCACGTGTCGCGCATCGACCTGGTCGGCAAGGACGCCATCGTCCTGAAGGACGGCAAGCAGGTCACCGAATTCCGCGAGGGCATGCTGCCGTGGGCGATCCAGCGGCCGATCGCCCTGGTGTTCGACGAGTACGACGCCGGCCGCCCGGATGTGATGTTCGTCATCCAGCGAGTGCTGGAAGCGCAGGGCAAGCTGACCCTGCTGGACCAGAACCGGGTGATTCGCCCGAACCCGTGGTTCCGGCTGTTCTCGACGACCAACACCATCGGCCTGGGCGACACCACCGGGCTCTATCACGGCACCCAGCAGATCAATCAGGGCCAGATGGACCGCTGGTCGATCGTCACCACGCTGAACTACCTGGCGCACGACGTGGAAGCCGAGATCGTGCTGGCCAAGGCCCCGACCTACGACACGCCTGAGGGCCGCCGTACGCTGGCCGCCATGGTCCGTGTCGCCGACATGACCCGCAACGCCTTCATGAACGGCGACATCTCCACGGTGATGAGCCCCCGCACGGTGATCACCTGGGCGCAGAACACCGAGATCTTCGGCGGCGACGTCGCCTTGGGCTTCCGGATGACCTTCCTGAACAAGTGCGACGAGCTGGAACGCGCGACGGTCGCGGAGTTCTTCCAGCGCGCCTTCGGCGCCGACCTGCCCGAGAGCGCGGCGCGCGTCCGCGTCGCCTAGCAACCTTAACGACCGCGCAAGAAAAAGCCCCCGCGGCCGCTGGCGCGCGGGGGCTTCTCCGTCGCCGGATCCGGCCCCTATCCGCCGGTGATCTTCCGGCCGGCGAACACGCCGAGCGCCAGGAAGATCAGGAAGCCAACGACAAACACGAAGAACAGCAGCTTGGCGATGCCCGCCGCCGCGCCCGCGATGCCGCCGAAGCCGAGCGCACCCGCAATCAGGGCCACGACGGCGAAAATCAGCGCCCACTTGAGCATGTGTATCTCCCGCTAAGGGGTCGCTTTGACCCACTGGGGAAACGCGGTTCTGACAGCGGCGTTCCGCAGGCCTGCACGCCGCAACTACGGTAATCCGAGCGCCAGCCGGCGATTTCTCCTTCCGCCGCCCTCGACGCCTGCTTTAATGACCACAGCAATGGCAAAAGATCCCCAAAGCCCGGTCGAACCGTTCAAGCGCGCCTTGGCGCACGCCGCGCGTTCGCTGGCCGAAACCGCCGACCTGGAGATCGTCTATTCCGGCGAGGGTCCATCGCTGGTCGGCAACCGGGCTGTGTTGCCGCATCCGCCACGCGACCTGACTGCGGCGGACGCCTCGCGCATCCGCGGCCTCGCCGACCAGATGGCGCTCCGCGTCGCCCATCACGACATCGAATCCCACGCCCGCCTGCGGCCTAAATCTCCGGAGGCGACGCCGCTCTACGACGCCATCGAACAGGTGCGCGTGGAGGCCATCGGCGCCAACGCCTTGGGCGGGGTGCGCGCGAACCTAGCTTCCCTGCTCGACCAGACATACGCCCGGCGCAATTTCCACACCCTGGAGGCGCTGAACGATCCGCCGATGGTCGACATCGTCTCGATGATCGTGCGCGAGCGGCTGACCGGCGAGAAGCCGCCGCTGGCCATCCGGCCGCTGGTGGACGCCCTGCGCGCCGACATCGAGACCAAGGCTGGCCCCGACCTCGACAAGCTGTCCTCGGTGCTGGAGGACCAGCAGGCCTATGCGCGCGTCGCCCGGGCGATCCTGCACGACCTGGAGATCGGCGACGAACTGCAGGATGTCGACACGCAGGATGACCAGGACGCCCAGGACAACGAAGGCGACTCCAACGAGCTCGACCAGGAAGACGAAGGCGACGCCGACACCCAGTCGCCGCAGCAGTCGAGCTACGAGGAGGACGACAGCGGCGATCCCGATCCCGGCGACAGCCAGACCATGCAGGCCGAGCCCAATCCCGACGGCGAGGAGAGCGACGAGCCGCCTGAGATGGGCGAAGGCGCCCAGCCGGCCAGGCCGCAACCCGACACCGACGGCAAGATCACCTATCGGGTGTTCACCGCCTCCCACGACGAGATCGTGCCGGCTGAGGAGCTGTGCGACGGCGAGGAACTGAGCCGGCTGCGCGGCTATCTCGACCAGCACTTGGCCAACCTGTCGAACGTGGTGTCCCGGTTGGCCAACCGGCTGCAGCGCAAGCTGCTGGCTCAGCAGAACCGCGCCTGGAGCTTCGATCTCGAGGAAGGCATCCTCGACGTCGCGCGCCTCACCCGGGTGATCACCGACCCCACCGCCCCGCTCTCGTTCAAGGACGAGGAGGAGACCGAATTCCGCGACACGGTGGTGACCATCCTGATCGACAACTCAGGCTCGATGCGCGGACGGCCGATCATGGTGGCGGCGGTCTGCGCCGACATTCTGGCCCGCACTCTTGAGCGCTGCGGCGTGAAGACCGAGATCCTCGGCTTCACCACCCGAGCGTGGAAGGGCGGCGCGGCGCGTGAGGACTGGCTGCGGGCCGGCAAGCCTGCCCAGCCCGGGCGCCTGAACGATCTGCGCCACATCATCTACAAGGCCGCCGACATGCCGTGGCGCCGCGCGCGCCGCAACCTGGGCCTGATGATGCGCGAAGGCCTGCTCAAGGAAAACATCGACGGCGAAGCGTTGATCTGGGCGCACCATCGCCTGATCGGGCGGCCCGAGCAGCGTCGCATCCTGATGGTGATCTCCGATGGCGCGCCGGTCGACGATTCGACCCGGTCGGTGAACTCCGGCCACTACCTGGACCGCCACCTGCGCGAGGTGATCGCCGAGATCGAGGCGAAGAGCCCCGTGCAGTTGATCGCCATCGGCATCGGCCACGACGTCACCCGCTACTATCGTCGCGCGGTGACCATCGTCGACGTCGAGCAACTGGCTGGCGCGATCGTCGAACAGCTGGCGGGGCTGTTCGAAGAGGACGTGAAGAAGGCGACCCGCG
>NZ_JAUXZW010000160.1 GCF_030693805.1 Phenylobacterium sp. | reverse complement strand
GAGGCGGTGTTCTGGAACCTGCAGCAACTGGCCGGCTGCCTGACCCTGGTCGCCAGCCAGGACGCCCTGGTGGAAGCCCTGAACGGTTTCGCCGAGGCCTATCGGCGCGAGCTGGCCGGCGCGGTGCGCGAGCGGCTGGGGTTGGCGCCGGGCGAGCCGCAGGCCGAGGCCGATCTGGCCAACGCCGCGTTTCGGGCGTTGGCGGCGGGCGGGGCCGATCTGCGCTGGGAGCCGTTGTTCTTCGACTGGTTCTGCGGCGACCAGGCGCGCGCCCTGGCCGGTCCCCGCGCGACCCTCTACGCGAAGGAGGAGTTCGCGGATTTCCGCGCCAAGCTCGCAGACTTCACGCCAGAGCGGCCAGAGCGTCTGAGCGCGCCGTGCTTCGCCGCGGCCGAACCGCAGGAGCTGATCTACGAGGAGATCGAGACCATCTGGGCTGGCATCGCGCAGGACGACGACTGGGGCGCCTTCTTGGCTAAGCTGGCGGCGATCGAGACGGCGCGCACAGGCTATGGGCTGACGCCCTGAGCGCGCTAGTCAGCCTGCCGGCTTTGCTGTTCGGGGCGATGTGATGACGGTTCCGGCGACCCGCTGGGCGAGGATCACGCCGCCTAGCGCCAAGGCCGCGCCCACGGCCTGACGCCGGCCGACGGCCTCGGCGAACAGCAGCCATCCGAGGATCGCGGCGACGACCGGTTGGACCAGGATCACCACCGAGGCGGTCGCGGTCTCCAGCCGGCCCAGCGCCCAGGCGATGGCGCCCTGGCCGGCGACGTGGACGACGCCCAGGCCGACGCAGGCCGCCCACCCGGCGGCGCCACGCGGGATGATGTCTTCCCCCAGCGCCGCCGCGGCGATGAACAGCAGCGGCATGCCGACGAGCGACGACCAGAACATCACCATCGTCGCGGCCTGGGTGCGCCGCGCGACGCCGATGGCCAACATGTAGAAGGCGTACCAAAGCGCTGTGGTCAGCGCGAGGCCGTCGCCCAGCGGCGGGTTGCGCCCTGCAGCGCCCTCCCGTCCGACGGTCATCAGGGCGGCGCCCGCCACCGCCAGCGCGACCGCCGCCAGGAAGGCCGGGCGCGGACGCTGTCCGAAGGCGAACCAGGCCACGGCGGTGACCACGACCGGCGTCAGATTGGTCAGCACGGTGGCGTTGGCGACCGAGGTGTAGGCGAGGCTGTAGTGCCAGAAGCCCATGTCGAGCGCGAACATCACGCCAGCCAGCAGGGCGGCGGGATGCGGCCGCAGGCTCGACCCCGGCGCGGTGCGCAGCGCGATCACGGCCAGCATCGGCAGGGCGAAGGACAGGCGCCAGGCGCCGGCCGCAGCCGGGCCGGTTTCGGTGAGGCGCGCCAGGATCGGCGCCAGACCAATCACCGCGGCGCCGAAGATCAGCGCCGCCAGCGCCTTGCCGCGGGACCCGGCCGCGGGCGCGGGGGCGTCAGTCAAGGCCGAACTCGGCGATCAACTGTGCGGGGGGCACGCCCTGCGCGCGCAGATCGCGCAGCGTCTCGGCGCGGTCGCGCTTGGCGAACCGCCGGCCATCGGGGCCGAGCAGCAGGCGATGATGAGCGTAGGTCGGGGTGGGAAGACCGAGCAGCGCCTGTAGCAGCCGCTGCACGTGGGTTGCCTCGAACAGGTCCTGGCCGCGTATCACCTGGGTCACCTCCTGCAGCGCATCGTCGACGACCACGGCGAGGTGATAGGCGACGCCGACGTCCTTGCGCGCAAGCACGACGTCCCCCCCAAGCTCCGGCCGAGCGGCGATCAGGCCTGTCTCGTGGTTCGGCCCGTTACCCCGCTCGATGAAGCTTAAGGCGCCGAAGCCCCCCAGGTCACGCGCCGCGGCGTCGAGCGACAGACGCCAGGCGTACGCCTCGCCCGCCGCGAGGCGACGGGCTTCGTCGTCCGGGGCGAGCGGGCCGCCTCGCCAGGCCTCCATGGCGCCGTGCGGCGCACGCTCTATATCCTCGGCGATCTCGCGGCGCGTGCGGAAACATCGATAGACCAGGCCGCGCGCCTGAAGCCGATCCAGAGCCGTGCGGTAGTCGGCCATGTGCTCGGACTGGCGGCGCACCGGCTGCTCCCAGGCGAGCCCCAGCCAGGCGAGGTCCGTGAGGATCGCTTCCTCGAACGCCGGACGGCTGCGGGTCGCGTCGATGTCCTCGATGCGCAGGATGAAGCGCCCGGCCCGCGACTGGGCCGCGCGGAACGCGCTCAGCGCCGAGAAGGCGTGGCCGCGATGCAGCCAGCCGGTGGGGGAGGGGGCGAAACGGGTGACGAAGCGATCGGCCACCGGCCGCGTTTAGCGCTTTGGACCTTCGGCGAATATGCCCATGTGCTCGAACACGCCGCGCAGGAAGGCCTCCTCGCCCCCGAGCTGGTCCTTCAGCGGTTGGAATTGCTTGAAGCAGGCCATCTCGGCGAGGCCGTGGGCGGCGCTCCAGGCGGCGACGGCGGCGAGTTCCAGGCCGACGAGGTCCGTGGGGTCGAGCCCGGCCTGGACGAGGGCTGTGCGTACCCTGTCGTAGGCGCCGTCGTGGCCGTGCTGGCGATCCGGCAGCGCCTCGCGGTCGCGCGAGCGGTCGTACATCACTCGATACAGAGCCGGATGTTCGCGGGCGAAGCGCACATAGGTCACCCCGACCAGAGCCAGGGGGCCGTAGTTGGACCCGGACTCGATCCGCGCCTTGGCGAGCATGTCGCCCAGCAGATCCCAGCCCTGCTCGGCGATAGCCTCGAGCAGCTCGTTCTTGTCCTTGAAGTGATGGTAGGGCGCGGCCGGGCTGACTCCGGCCTCACGGGCGACGGCGCGCAGCGACAGCGCGCTCGGACCTTCGCATTCGAGCAGCCGACGCGCGGCGTCGATGAGGCCTCGGCGAAGATCGCCGTGATGATAGGGCCTGCCTCCTATCGTTTCCTCTTTCATTGGGATTCAACATAGGCGGCGATCTTGACGCCGTAAAGTATCTTGACAGCGATTAGATCGTGACTATCTTAGCATCGTTAACATGACCCCTCCGCTCCCCCGGAGGGTCCAATTCGAAAGGTGGGCGTAAATGTCTCTCGCAAAGTTCTTCGGCTTCGACCGGATCTTCGACGGCCAGCCTGGCCTCGTGCTGATCCCGGCCGGCGCTGGCGCCTTCGCCTATGCGGTGATCGGCGGCTAACGGACGGCAGGATTTCATATGCTGCAGTGCAACATATATATCTTGACGCCGTTCAGATCAATGCTATCTTAGCATCGTTCAAATGAACAACCTCCGCTCCCTCGGAGGGTTTCCTGAAAGGTTGTGTGTGTGATGTCTCTCGCGAATTTCGAGCGCTTCTTCGACCGCGCCGGACCAGCGATGTTCCTGGCGCTTGGCGGCGCGATCGCCGCGGCCGTGATGGTGGTCGGCGGCTGATCGGCCGTCGAAGCGAACCAAAGACGGAGGGGGCCCTAGCGGCCCCCTTTTTCGTGCCCGCTACTCGCCCAGGGTCATGGAGCTGTCGTGAAATCTGGCCTATCGTGACTGCGTCGCGGCGGTCGTACCCCACGATTCGCCGTCAGACGCCCCTCACAGAGGAGTGCGGTCTTCAGTCCGTGTCCGTCTGAATTAGTCGCAGCCACGCCCCTACGGAGGCGCGCGCATGCAGGTGGTTAGTCACCCGCCCTTCGGGTGGCCCGCCCTGGTGCTGAACGCCGACTATCGGCCGCTCAGCTATTATCCGTTGTCGCTCTGGCCCTGGCAGGACGTGATCAAGGCCGTGTTCCTGGAGCGGGTGGACGTGGTCTCCACCTACGACCAGACGATCCGCTCGCCCACCTTCGAGATGAAGCTGCCCAGCGTGGTCTCGCTGAAGCGCTATGTGGCCCAGGACCGCCCCCCGGCCTTCACCCGGTTCAACCTGTTCCTGCGCGACGCCTTCACCTGCCAGTACTGCAGCGCCGGGGAGGACCTGACCTTCGATCATGTGCTGCCGCGCTCGCGGGGCGGCCGCACCACATGGGAGAACATCGTCACCGCCTGCGCACGCTGCAACCTGACCAAGGGCGGGCGCACGCCCCGGGAAGCCGGTATGCATCCGCACTACCCGCCGCGCCGCCCCAGCGCCTTCGAGCTGCAGGACCGCGGCCGGCGGTTCCCGCCGAACCACCTGCACCAGAGCTGGCTGGATTACCTCTACTGGGATGTCGAACTGGAGGCGTGAGTTGCGCGCCGCCTCGCGCCGGCGCAGGTTCAAGAGCAGAACTGAAGGCTGCGTCCTGCGTTCTCTGGATAACAGAGCAGGTGATCCACGATGGTCGAGAACCAACACCATGCCGGCGGCGCGTATCCGCACGCGCTTCCCACCGAAGGCGAGAGTGTCGAATTGCACATGCTGGCGCTGATCTACGGCGTCGACATGGACACGATGCGCGAGCTGATCGCGACCCATGGGCTCGATCGTGAAGCCCTCGACCGCGCGACAGGGCGCCCGCAGACGGACTGATCCCGCGAGGCTGGAGTCTGATCCTCCAGCGCCTTAAGCTTGCGCCGACATGACCGCAGACCCTACGCCCCCGCCCGAAGACGCGTCCCCGCCGCGCCGCACGATCTCGCTGTGGCCAATGGCGTTCGGCCTCGCGGCCGGCGTCGCGCTGGCTTTCGTGTTCGCCAAGCTTTTCTAGGCGCTGCTTCAGCAGGAACGGGCTGACGATCTGGTTGAAGTCGTCGGTGTGCTCGTACTCGACGAAGTGGTCCGTGCCGCCACCTCGCAGGTGGATCTGGCTGTCGGGCGCCAGCGCGGTCGGCGCGCCGTCCAGCGGCGCCATGCGGTCCTGACGGCTTCACAGCGCCAGCGCCGAAACGTCGGGCCGGCAAGGACAGCGTGGAGATCCACCGTGCCCCGTCGGTGTCGTCTTCGACAGAGGATGAGCGCGCGCCGAAGCGGCCCAGTCGCACGCTTGATCGAGCGCTGCAACGGTCCTACCAGTCGAGATCGCATCGACGCGGCGCTCAAGTCCGCGCGTTCCATTATCGCAGGAAACGGCTGGCCATCATGAAACTCGCGACCTTCGTCCGTTCGGGCGCACAGCAGGCTGAGATCGGCGTGGTCACCGAAGCGGGCGTGGTCCCCGCGCCGAGCGACGGGGCCTTCGCAGGCCTCGACATGATCGGCCTGATCGAGCGATGGGACGAACTGAAGGGCGAGGTCGCGCGCTGGTCGCAGGCGGGCGCGGCGCTGCCGCTTGCGAGCGTGCGGCTGCTGGCTCCGATCCCGAGGCCCGGCAAGATGCTGTGCATGGGCCTGAACTACGCCGACCACGTGGCCGAGAGCAGCCAGGAGACGCCGCCCAACCAGATCTGGTTCTGCAAGCAGACGACCGCCGCCCATGGCCCCTATGAACCGATCGACTTGCCCAAGGCGTCGAGCCGTGTCGACTACGAGGTCGAGCTGGTGGCCATCGTCGGCAAGAAGGGGCGGCACGTCCCCAAGGACAAGGCCGCCGACCTGCTGTTCGGCTACTGCGTCGGCAACGACGTCAGCGCGCGCGATTGGCAGTTCAAGTCGGCGCAGTGGATGATCGGAAAGTCGTTCGACACCCACGGGCCGTTCGGGCCGTGGATCACCACCGCCGACGAAGTGGGCGACCCGCACGCGCTGGACATCAGCTGCAAGGTCAATGGCGAGACGCGGCAGTCGTCAAACACCAAGAACCTGATCTTCGACGTTTTCGACCAGGTCGTTGAGCTCAGCCAGGCGATGACGCTGGAGCCGGGCGACGTGATCTACACCGGAACGCCAGGCGGCGTCGGGGTGGCGATGAAGCCGCCCAGCTTCCTGAAGCCGGGCGACACGGTCACCTGCGAGATCTCGAAGCTCGGCAAGATCGAGGGCGTGATGACGCCCGAGCGCGCCTAGCGCTTGAGGTAATGGCCGTAGCGGCGCCACAGAGACTCCGCCGCGGCCAGGCTGGCCTTGCGGGTGCGCGCGTTGCTCAGCAGGGCGGCTGCAGCGGCGACGCCCAGCACCCCGACCACGGCTGCAGTGGTCGCGGCGGGCCTGGTCCGTGCGGTCGAGGCCGCGGCGGCGCTGAAGGTTCGCGCGCGACGTCCGCCGGACTCCACCACCTGGCGGGTGCGGTCCTGCGCGCCGGCTGTGGCGTCCCTGAGGTTGGAGACGAAATCCCGACCCGCGGCGGCCAGCATCTGGCGCACGCGATCCAGGCTGTCGTCATGCGGGGCGTTGTCAGTGTCCGGGGTGACGGGGCCGGTGCGCACGGTCATAAGAAGCTCGCTTTCGTGGTTGCGGGGCAGACGATCGTTCAGAACGCTCGGGACTGAAGGTCGATCCAGAATTTCTGGGCCGTTCCCGCCGCCGCGTTCGCCTATGCTGGGCATATAACTAACGTCTGTATCATTGGGCGCGAAGCGAACGCCGCTATGCGAGTGTTCGGCGCCAAGAGGAATTCCATGAAAGCTGCCTATCTGAACAGCCCTGGCGGGCCGGAAGTCATCGTCTATGGCGATCTGCCTGATCCGGTCCCGGGTCCCGGCCAGGTGCTGGTGCGGATGCGGGCCACCACGGTCAACCACGTCGACACGATCTGGCGCTCGGGCATCCGTCCGTACTTCAAGATCGTCGCCCCGCACGTGCTGGGCATCGAGCTGGCGGGCGAGATCGCCGGCCTGGGCGAGGGCGTCACCAGCTTTAAGATCGGCGACCGGGTGGTCGGGCGGCCGACGACCGGCGCCTATGCGGAGCTGGCGGTCGCTGATGTGAGCGAGGTCGTGAAACTTCCTGACACGGTATCGTTCGAGGACGGCGCAGGTCTTGGCACCACCGGCCCGATCGCCTGGCGCGCCGTGGTGCGGGTGGCCCAGGTGCGGGCCGGCGAAGCGGTTTTGATCACCGCGGCGGCCAGCGGCACGGGCAGCGTGATGGTGCAGATCGCCAAGGCGGCCGGCGCCTTCGTGATCGGCACCGCCGGCGGCCAGCGCAAGCTGGACGTAGTCAGGTCGGTGGGCGCCGACGCGGTGATCGACCACTACGAAGAGGACGTCGCCGCCCGCATCAAGGAGATCACCGACGGCCGCGGCATCGACGCGGCCATCGACGCCACCTGCAGTGCTCCGCTGGTCAACGCGGTGATCGAAGGACTGCGGCCCGGCGGTCGCCTGGCGATCTACGGCAACATGGCTTCGCCCGAGCTGACGCTCAACGTGCGCAACACATTCTTCAAAGGCGTGAAGGTGATGGGCGTCCAGGGCGGCGATCCCGCCCAGGTCGAGGCGGAACGCGAAGGTGACCTGATCGGCATGCTGCGGCTCGCCGCCGACGGCAAGATCAAGTTGGTCAAGGATAAGATCATGCCGCTGTCCGACGCCGCCGAGGCCCATCGCCTGATGGAATCCCACGCCAGCGGCGGAAAGCTGATCCTCACGAGCTGAGGGCGGCGGTCAGGCCAGGCGGCGGCGGAACAGGGCAAGCAGACGCTCCCAGTGCCGTTCCGCCGCCGGCTTGTCGTAAATCGGCCTGAGCGGGAAGGCGAAGCCGTGGTGGACGCCCGGGTAGATCTCCAGCTCCACATTGGCGCCGCTGGCGTCCAGTGCGGTCTGCAGGGCGGCGACGGTCTCGGGCGGCGCCCAGATGTCGATCTCGGCGCAGGCGAAATAGAGCTCGGCCTTGGCGCGTCCGGCGACCTTGTGTGGGCTGTCGTCGGCCTCGGTGACCAGGTTGGCGCCGTAGATGGACGCGGCGGCCGCGACCCGGTCGGGGAAGCGGGCGGCGGCGTTCACCGCGTAGGTTCCGCTCATGCAATAGCCCATGCAGCCGATCGGGCCGGGGCTGGCCGCGGCGCGGCCGGCGACCAGGTCGAGGATGGCGGCGGTGTCGTCCATCACCATCGGGATGGTGATGGAGTTCATCAGTGCGAACATCTTCGCGCGCTCGGGCGAACCCTCGGCGCCAATCGGGCCCAGCTCCATCTCGCCGGAGCGGTAGTACATGTTCGGCAGCACGACGTAGTAGCCGGCCGTGCCCAGCCGCCGCGCCATGTCGCGCAGCTCTTCGCGGATGCCGGGCGCGTCCATGTAGATGATGATCACGGGGTGCGGACCGCCGCGCTCGGGGTGGCAGATGAAGGTGGTCATCGTCCCGTCGCGGGTCGCGATGTCGACGGTTTCCTCGATCATGGAACGCCTCCCCTTGCGCCGGCGATCCTCAGCGTCGCTCTGGCCCGCCGCCTATAGGCCAAGCCGGCGCCGCTGCGTCAACTGCAGCTAGATGCGTCGGCGATCGGCGAAGTTGGCCACCGGCTTGAAGTAGCCGATCAGCGATTCGGCGGCGCCGCGCCGCAGGCTGAGCGACCAGCGCTCGAACACCAGTTCGAAGCCGTCGGCGCGCAGGCCTGTGCTCAGCGAGACGATCACCAGGTCGCCGCCGGCCGGCGCGGCGAAGCCGACGCCAAGGTCGCCGCTGCGCAGCCGCAGCAGCGAGCCGCTGCGGAACGCGCGGCGGGTGGGCGCGATCAGCACCGGGCGGCCGTCGGCGAGCCCTGGCGCGAAGACGATCTCGTCCTCGAGCGTGCCGAAGGGTCCGGCGAGCGCCAATAGCGGCGTGGCGGTGAATTCGATGGCTTCGACGCCGGTGGCGCTGAAGGTGAGCGCCAGCTGATCGGGCCCGTCGACCACATCGGTGGCCAGGCAGAGCACGGCGCGAAGTCCCTCGGCGGCCACGAACCAGCGTCCGGGCCGAAGCGCGGCCCGGTCCAGAGTGCGGGGAAAGCCTTCGAAGGAGACCGTCATGGACGATCCCCATCCTGCGCCGATTCTGGCGGAGGTTTCAGCGCGGAGCGCGCCGCGCGCTTCACAGCTTTTCGCTGACCCGGATCGCCACGCGGCAGCCGGCGCGGATCAGCCCGGACAACAGGCGGTGGCCGGGGGCTTCGAGTGCGCCTTCCTCCACGGCGAGGTCCCGGTGCGCCAGTTCCTCCTCGCGGAAGGCGGCGAGTTCCTTGGCCAGTTCCGGTTCGCGCTCGGCGATCTCGGCGATCTGCTCGGCGTAGTGCGCCTCGATGACGGTCTCCACCGCTTCTGTGCAGGCGTGGGCGGCCTTGGGGCCCATCAGCGCGGTCCCGGCGCCCAGCGCGAAGCCCGCCAGTCGCCAGATCGGGGCCAGCGCGGTGGGCCGCACGCGCCGTTCGCTGAGCAAGGTCTCGAAGCGGGCGAGATGGCGGGCCTCGTGGGCTTCCATCTCCTCGAGCTGGCCGGCGATCCGCACCTGCGACGCGGCCTCGCCGAGCACCGCGCGTTGTCCGCGGTAGATCGAAACGGCGCCGAGTTCTCCGGCGTGATCGACACGCAGGATCTCCGCCAGCCGGTCGGCGCTGGCGCCCGTCCCTGGCCTTGGAGGAACAGGTCTGGGCGGAACCGGCTTGTCGCTCATCGCCTCGATCTCTCGTACAGGGCCGCCTGCAGGCTCAACGCGGCCAGGCCCAGGGAGATAAGCGCGTTCCACCCGGCCATGGAAAGTCCGCCGAACACCCAGGCCGCCTGATCGCAGCTCGGCGCCTTGGCCTTGGCGCCCAGCAACAGGGAATCCATGGCGGCTGGGCTGACCGAGGCGCCGCTGCTGGCGCACGCCGCGGGGCCGGGCCAGAACTTCCATTCGGCGCCGGCGTGCCACACGGCGAGCGCCACGCCGGCCAGGAAGATCGCCCCCAGCAGCAGATCGCTCGGCGCGCGCCAGCGCGGTCCTCCGGGCAGTCGCACCACCGCCATCGACACCGCGGCCAGCGTCCCGGCCGCCCAGTAGACCTCACGCTGGCGAAGACACAGGGTGCAGGGGGCGAGATCGCCGAAGTGCTGGAAGGCATGGGCCGCGCCGAGCATGGCCGCAGCCGCAAGCAGCGCGAAGAACCGCCAACGGGTCAGGACAGGGCGCAGGAGGTCATTCATCGCCGCTGGTATCGCCGCAAGTCACCGCGGCGGCAACGGATCAGTGCAGCAGCTTCCAGGCGACCGCGCCCGCCACCAGCACCACGACGCCGATGATCGTGTAGAGCGTCATGCGTCGTTCGACCTCGGCGCGGATCGTCGGTCCGAAGTATTTGAGGAGCGTTGCGGTGAGGAAGAAGCGTGCGCCACGGGTCAGCACCGAGGCCCAGACGAAGGTGAAGAAGCTGAACTGGGCGAGGCCCGAGGCGATGGTCACCAGCTTGTAGGGGATCGGCGTCAGCCCCTTCACCAAGATGACGGCCAGGCCGTATTTCTCGAACCAGGCCTCGAACGCGGCCTGGCCTTCGGCATGACCCATCAGCGCCAGCAGCCAGTGGCCCAGCGGCTCCAGGTAGTAGCCGATGGCGTAGCCCAGGCATCCGCCCAGGACCGAGGCCACGGTGCAGAGTGCGGCGTAGACGTAGGCTCTCTTGGGATTGGCCAGCACCATCGGAGCCAGCATCACGTCGGGCGGCACCGGGAAGAACGAGCTTTCGGCGAACGACACGGCGAACAGCGCGCTGGGGGCATGGCGGGAAGCGGCCAGGCCCATGACCCAGTCGTAGGCTTTGCGGAGCATCGGCGATCCCGGGGCGGCGGTTGCGTGTCCTGCTAGCAGGCGTTGAGTTAATTGTCCCGCAACGCCGTTGCGGAGACCTACGCAATCGACCTCCGGCTCCTGAGCGCTGTGCGCGATCCGTCCCATGTTGCGACGCCCATGGCCCGCCAATGATGAATACGTGATCATGTTCGATGCGTGCGCCGCTTGATGTGGACGAGGCGGCCCGGGCGGTGGAGGATGGGCAGAATGCGAACCGCCGGCGCAACCCGCCTCGGATCACCAAGGACGTTCTGAGTATGGATTCGGATCTGGCCACGGACCTGCAGGTCGCCGCCGACGAGGAACTCGAGCGCGCGACCCAGATGGAATGGTCGCAACTCGCCGAGACCATGCCCTGGGGCGACACCTATGAGGGGTTCACGCCCGCCGGCCGCACGGTGTGCTTCGAGCGCGCCTACATGTGGGATTCCGACATGGGGGGCGACATCCGGCTGGAGGTCAGCGTCTACGAGCCGAAGGATTACGAGCACGGCGTGAAGGTGACGGTGGTCATCCCGCGCGTGAAGCCGACATGAGGCGCGACGCCGGCTGAGGCGGACGCGCGAACAACCACAGAGGCGCCGGCCAGGCGTCCGGCAAGGGAGATGAAGCGTGAAGCTGGCGTCATTGAAGGGCGGTCGCGACGGGCGGCTGGTGGTGGTCTCCCGAGACCTGGCGTGGTTCGCGGACGCAGGCGCGGTTGCGCCCACGCTGCAGGCCGCCCTCGACGATTGGGAGCGTTGCGCGCCGCTGCTGATGGGCCTGTCGGAGAGTCTCGAACACGGCTCGGCGCCCCGGGAACGCTTCCGCGAGCATGACGCCGCAAGCCCCCTGCCGCGCGCTCTCCAGTGGTCCGACGGCTCGGCCTACCTGACCTCTCCGACGACCGGCGACCCGCTGATCCAGCAGGGCGCCTCCGACGGCTTCCTCGGTCCACGCGACGCGCTCGCCATCGCCGATCCGGCCTGGGACCTCGACCTCGAAGCCGAAGTCGCGGTGGTGGTCGGCGATGTGCCGCGCGGCGCAGACCGCGCCACCGCACTGGCGGCCGTGCGCCTGGTGATGCTGGCCAATGACGCTTCGCCGCGGGGCCTCGCCTTCTCGCCGGTCGCCGTCACCCCGGACGAACTGCCCGGCTGGAGGGACGGCAAGCTGCACGGCGCGCTGGAGGTGGAGCTGAACGGAGCCCTGTTCGGCCGCCCCGACGCCGGCGTCGACATGGCCTTCGACTTCGCCGACCTGATCTGCCACGCGGCCGCGACCCGCAGCCTGGCGGCCGGCGCGATCATCGGCTCCGGCGCGGTGTCGAATCGCGGCGACAGCGGCGTGCAAGGCCGCGCTATCAGCGAAGGCGGCGTCGGCTATTCCTGCCTCGCAGAGTTGCGCAGCGTTGAGGCGCTTGCCTACGGGGCGCCCAGGACGCCGTTCCT
>NZ_JAUXZW010000140.1 GCF_030693805.1 Phenylobacterium sp. | reverse complement strand
AATAAGCGGTTTGCAGTAAATAAAAGATGGTTTATTTTTTTTCACTACTAATTACTACCGCCTATTCTCTATCATCGTCTCACCTTTCATCCCGAAAAGAGCTCGGGACAGGCTGTTTTACATTTATCGTTTTTCGTTTCTCGTTTTTTTGCTCTTGCCTTTTTCCGCCGGCTACATGCATCTTTTTGTTGGATTTTCCGTCTTACGTTTTCCGTTTCTCGTTTTTTTGCTCTTGCCCTTTCATTTCATCTTTAAGCAAAATCTTTTATCTCAATACTAAATACTCCCTACTATTTACTCAACCCACTCACCTTTCATCCCGAAAAGAGCTCGGGACAGGCTGTTTTACATTTATCGTTTTCCGTTTCTCGTTTTTTTGCTGACAGCCTTTTTTCTGCTTATGGCTTACAACTTATGGCTTATAGCTAATGGCTACAAACTTCTCCTCACAGCTCCGCCCCATAACTCACATCCATAAAAACGTGAGAATAGCAGAGTACTATTTTTAGGTTATGTAAAAAACTACCCTTACCTAATTAAGGCACAAAACTTATTAAAATATTTGAATACCCTCTTTAGACATGTAACCAAAGCAACAATTGCTGACCCGCTTTCAACAAAAACCACCCACGCTTTTTAATAAAACTTGTATCAACAAAAAATATCTAACACTAAAGTACAACGAAAAACTTTAAATTAAAACTCATTCATAAACAAAACTTTTTTATTCAGCATGATCGGTTTAATTAAACAGCGGGTAAAAAATCCGTTATCATTAAACACATGTTTTCAGAAATAATTTACAAATTTTTCAAGAACAATTCTATGCTTCGCAGCAATCTGGAATAAAAAAAGTTAAAACAACCAAATCCAGCATCCAACCGCAAACCTGTGCTGAGCTTGCCGAAGCATCACTAACCACTATTGCCTACCGCCTTTTTCCGCTTCACCTTTCACGCCTGTCCGCCGTTCTTTGGCGGATTTCCGTTTTCCGTCTCCCGTTTTCCGTTTCTCGTTCTTCTGCCTCTCGCCCATTCATTTCATCTTTAAGCAAAATCTTTTATCTCAATACTAAATACTCCCTACTATTTACTCAACCCACTCACCTTTCATCCCGAAAAGAGCT
>NZ_JAUXZW010000139.1 GCF_030693805.1 Phenylobacterium sp. | reverse complement strand
GGAAGCCACTTTGTATGATCGGAAGAACTCTTTGTACGTTCTGAGATACTCTTTGTACGAACCTGATGACTCTTTGTATGTTCCAATGGACTCTTTGTATGAACCAAAGAACTCTTTGTATGAACCGGAAGACTCTTTGTACGATCCGAAGAACTTTTTGTATGATCCGAAGTACTCTTTGTACGATCCGAAGAACTCTTCGTACGATCCGAAGAACTCTTCGTACAGTTGGATGGACTACTAAGGTGACCGGAAGTACAGCCTGTATGAGAAAAAGGACTTTTATGATAAGGGAAAGATGATTTTGTATAAGATTAAAGACTATTCATTGAGCAATAAGAGCTAAAATTGCTTAAAAACAGACTTTATTCAGTTTTGACCTGGGTATCTTTATGGTCGGGTTATTAGAACTGCAAATAAAGGAGGTTAGAAAAGTGAAAAGTTTCCGCCAAGGCGGATCAGCCTTTGGCTGAGAAAGTGAAAAGTAGAAAATTGAAAGTCATTGGTCAGGAGTCATTTGTCATTGATCAGGAGCTAGAAGTAAAAACATAAAACTGATTCTCCAAGACAGACTGAAAACTGATTCGCCGCGGCGAACTGATAACTGATTACTTGAAAAATGATCTTTAAACTAATAACAAAAAATAATTACAGATTTCATGAGACAGGTTTTAGAAGTTTATTATCAGAATGGGAAAGAATTCGTAGCGATCGCTGCGGTTCGTGGCGTGCTTTGCGAGATACTTCGACTGCGCTCAGTATTATTTCTCGCCACGTTCGCAAAGAAAGAGTTTATCCCGTGAAGCGGGACAACGAACGCAGAGGTAAAATTATGATTCAGACAAAGACTGACAGGTATGATTCAGCCAAAGGCTGACAAGTATGATTCAGCCAAAGGCTGACAGGTAAGATTATGAAAATGAGTTTTAAACTAATAACAAACAATAATTAAAGGAGAGATGGTTATGGCTGATTCTAAATATGGTATTCCGGTTTCCAGAACTGTGTTATTTAAACAAGCGACGATCACTTTAGATACCACAAGAGGATTGGAAAAGCTTGCTAAAAAAGGTTTAACGGCAGCTTATTTTGATACTTTTGACGCCAATATTAAAAAGGCTAAGGGTTTTAAAACGTTTGATGAAAAGAAGAAAGAAAATGCCGTAAAACTTGCTGCGGTTAAAGCGGTCTGCGCCGATTGTTACGAATGGATAAAAACCCTTCAATTTGGGGTAAAGAATGTATTTACTGAAGATTCTCCCGAATATAAAAGTTTCCCTTCTAATTTGGCAGATACCGAAGAAGATGCTTCTAAGATGATAAATGTCCTTCCGGCGGTTTTTACGGTTCTTGAAAACAATAAAACCAAACTTGCAGAGGCAAATTTACCGGATGATTTTAAGGCAACGGGAGAGGCTTTAAGAGATAATTTGAATGTAATATTTCGAGAATATTCGGTGATGGTTGAACAATCGGAGAGTTATACCATTGCGAGAAAAATAGCGCATAGAAAAGTATATGATACTATTAACAGCATTAACGAAGCCGGTATGATGGCATATAAAAACGACCCGGTGACCTTGAAGTTATTTAAGTCCCCCTGGCCCCAAAGCAAAGGGAAGGATAAAGGAAATGATGTGCCACCGGAACCGCCGGCGGGGCAGTAGAAAGTGGAAAGTTAAAAGTGGAAGTCAGTTCGCCGCGGCGGACTGAAACTGTTGAGGATGATGAATAAAGATTAATGTTTGTTCATCATCCTTGACCAATTAAGGCATGTATCTTAATTGGAGAAAGAAGTTAAAGAGTACTATTATTACTAAAAAATTGAAGAGAAACAAAATGAATATATTTTTACATTCTTGTGAAGGAGATATAGGAAAGTGAGTACTGATTCCATAACAATCAACAAACTTGTTCTACACGAGAAACGATTGATAAAGTTTTACTATCGAATATTTCTTGGTATTCTTATTTTAGCCTTAATTGTAATAGCAATATATGTTCTTAGGGGTGAGTTCAATACTATTGGGTTTACTACACTAAGTAGTTTTTTTATAACTGTGACGAGTTATTTCCCAATTCATCAAGTATCCAAAAGAAAAGATCATATAACGGCTTTAGAAGCTTTGCCGGAACTAATGAATTCAGAAACATTCAGCACTACAGCTAATGATATTTTAAAAACTAGATTACTTAAAATGATTGAGGACTAAAAGATGGAAGAATTTAAAAACAGTCATCTTGAAGATATTTTATCCACTCTTGAAGCTAAGAGGAAAAAAAGAAAAATACGAATTATCGGCGTAACAATTCTCTTGATTGCGATAGGATTAGTTTTTGTTTACTGGGCAGGTTATCAATCTGAAAAATTGAAAACACAAGCCGAAAAATTGAAAACACAAAAAATAGCAAATGACTCTACCGCTATTGTGAATGAGAAAAATCGCGAAAAACTTGAAAATGAACAAAAAGCAATAGTAGATATGCTTAATACTGCTATAAATACTAAGCCATCTATCGATGCTTATAATAAGGTACTTGAATTAGACTCAACTAATTATTTAGCTTATA
>NZ_JAUXZW010000137.1 GCF_030693805.1 Phenylobacterium sp. | reverse complement strand
AGGAAGTCGAGAAGCTCCGCTGCATTGAATAGCTGGCGCCCGCCCCAGGCGGCATTGGCGGCGGTGTGCTGCACGGTGGCGAAGTGATGGGCGGCGTTCCAGGCGATGTTGGGCGCCAGGATCAGGGCGAACGCGGCGAGGCCTGCACCGATCGTCGGCCAGCCCCATGCCGCGCGGGCCTGGCGCGAGACGCTGAGGTGCAGAGTCAGGCCGATCACCGCATAGAGCGCGGCATATTTGCTGAGGAAGGCCAACCCCAGCGTCGCGCCGCAAGCGGCCGCCGCCAGCAGCCGTCCGCGGGAATGTTCCGCAGACTGAAGATTGACGTAGGACCACAGGAACAGGCTCAGGAAGAACAGCAGCGGCGCATCGGTGGCGATGATCGCGGCCGAGAGCTGGATGCCCGGCATCAGGGCGTAGAAGGCCGCGCCGGCCAGGGCTGTCGGTGGGCCGTAAAGTCTGCGCCCGACCCCATAGACCGCGAGCGCCGCGCCAGCGTGGTAGAAGGGCGAAGCGAACCTGACCCAGGGCTCGGCGTCGCCGCCGATCGCTGTGGTCGCCCAGATCGTCCAGGCGATCATCGGCGGTTTGGAATAGTAGCCGAAGTCCAGCGCCCGCGACCAAAGCCAGTACTGGGCCTCGTCCGGATAGAGGTCGAGGGGCGTCGCGAACAGCACCAGCAGGCGGACCAGCGTCAGCCCCACCACCAGCGCCGCGACCGTGCGCCATCCGAGGTCCCGGGCGCGCGGCTGTGTCACGGCGTCAGGCAACTCGCGCTCCTATATCGGGCAGCCATGCTCGCCTCCTATGCGTCGTCGGGCTGCGGCGCCACAGTGCTCGCTGGAGGCGCGACACGCATAGCCGACTTCATCAAAATGTCGCCACCGAATGCGATTGGGCGAACTGTACGACATGGGCGCGCGAGGCCAGGTGGGAAGCCGCCGCGCACGCCGGATCTTCTTGGGGACGCACGATGAAATCCAGATTGAGCCGCGCGCTCTGCGCGACGACGGTGCTCGCGTGGGCGATGTCCAGCGCGGCATTCGCCCAGGAGATCACCGGCTCCTTGCGGGGGCAGGTGACAGATGAAAACGGCGCGGCGGTTGCCAACGCTACGGTGACCGTGACCCACGTGCCGACCGGTTCGGCGATCACCCAGGTGACGGGGGGCGAAGGGCTGTTCTCGGCGCGGGGCCTGCGGGCCGGCGGACCCTACCGCGTGCGGGCGACGGCGCCAGGCTTCGAGGCGAGCACGGTGTCGGTCGGCGCGATCGGCGTCGGCGACGCGGCCAACATCGACGTGGCGCTGTCGCGCACGGGTTCAGAGGTGGATGAGGTTGTGGTCACCGCCGCGGCCGCCGCGGCGCCCACCGGCGGGCCGGGCATCAACCTGTCGTCGGCCGACATCGAGGCGCTGCCGTCAATCAGCCGCGACCTGAAGGACCTCGTGCGGCTGGATCCTTTCGCGACCCTCGATCCGACCAACGCGGACGCGCTGTCCTTCGCCGGCTCCAACACCCGGTTCAACCAGCTGACCATCGACGGCGTGCGCCAGAACGACGACTTCGGCCTGAACAACAACGGTTATCCGACCCAGCGTTCGCCGGTGTCGCTGGAGGTGATCGAGGCGGTCAACGCGTCGGCCGCGCCCTACAGCGCCATCAACAACGGCTTCATCGGCGGCCAGATCAACGCCGTCACCCGGTCGGGCGGCAACCAGTTCCACGGCTCGATCTACGGCGACAAGACCGGTCGCGACTGGCAGGGCGAGACGGTGCGCGGCGCACGCGCGGGATTCGAGTTCTCGGAGAAGACCTGGGGCGTCACCCTGGGCGGCCCGATCATCCCCGACCGGCTGTTCTTCTTCGCCGGCTACGAGAAGTTCCAGGGCGAGCTCGGCTTCGACGAAGGCCCGTTCGACGCGGGCAAGTCGTCATCGATCCCGCGCATCAGCACGTCCGCGGTGGACACCTTCCGCGCCGCGACCAAGTCGGTCTACGGCTACGATCCCGGCGGGTACGTCGCCGGCGCCTTCCCGGTCGAGGACGAGAAGTGGTTCGCCAAGCTGGATTGGAACCTGAGTGACAGCCATCGCCTGACGCTGGCCTACCAGAACACCCTGGGCAATTCGCTGAACGGCTCGGTGAGCTCGGTGACCGTCAACGGCAATTCGGTCACCCAGCCGCGCCTGGCCCTGACCACGAATCAGTACAACAAGATCGAGGAGCTGACGGCCTACCGCGTGCAGCTCAACTCCGACTGGACTGAGAACCTCTCTACCGAGCTGCGCTACGGCTTCAAGGAAACCGACACCCAGCAGCTGCCGCTGGGCGGCCTGAGCGTCGGCGAAACGACGGTGACCGTCGCCGACCTGGCGGGGGTCGCGGCGGGCGCCGGCTCACCGCAGATCCGCTTCGGGGCGGACATCAACCGTCACGACAACTACCTGAACGTGAAGCTGAACGCCTATGAGGCGCTGGCCCGCTACCGCGCCGGCCCGCACGAGCTGCTGGTAGGCGTGCGCTCTGAAACCGACGAAGCGTTCAACGT
This sequence comes from Phenylobacterium sp., assembly GCF_030693805.1. Classification (GTDB taxonomy): domain Bacteria; phylum Pseudomonadota; class Alphaproteobacteria; order Caulobacterales; family Caulobacteraceae; genus Phenylobacterium. Next base: position 7,786 of record NZ_JAUXZW010000137.1, on the reverse strand, counting down.
GTTCGTCGCCAACTCGCAGGGCAGCTACGCCTTCGCCACCTACGCTGACTTCCTGGCCAGGCGGGCCAGCGGCTTCACCCTGACCGGCGGCGTCGATCCGACGGCCGGCACGGTTCCGGCCACCCTGGGCACCGCCCGCAAGGGTGTCGGCCAGTTCGAATACCGGCTGTCCAGCGTCTACGCCGAGGACCGGTTGCAGGTGACCGACACCTTCGACATCACCGCCGGCATCCGTTTTGATTGGTACAACATGGACGACGTGCCGACGTTCAACGCGGCGTTCCTGTCGCGCAACGGGTTCTCCAATCAGCAGAACCTCGACGGGATGAACATCCTGCTGCCGCGGGTGAGCTTCAACTGGGAGCCGGCGTCCAACTGGAAGGTCACCGGCGGCCTCGGCCGCTTCTCGTCCACGGGCCTGAACGTGTGGGTGTCGAACGCCTTCTCCAACAACGGCGTCAACCAGACCAACGCCATCTGCACCAACCCCGTGCTGACCAATGTCGACCTGACCAAGGTCCCGGTCGGCTGCACCTTCACGCCCGGCAACGGCAACACCAACGTCATCGACCCGACGCTGGCGATCCCCAGCGTCTGGAAGGCCAACCTTTCGATCGCCTACAACTTCGACCTGGGCCGGTTCGGCAACGACTGGCTGGTGCAGCTCGACCTGCTGAAGGTGATCAACGAGAACAGCCTCTACTGGCGCGACCTGCGCGCCGTGCAGACCGGGCTCGCCCCCGACGGCCGGCCGGTCTACTCGCGCGGCACGGTTGGCACGACCACCGGCAATGAGAGCGATTTCATGCTCTCGAACCTCGACAAGGGCGGCGCGGAGGTCTGGGCGATCGGCATCGGTAAGCAATGGAACCAAGGCCTGTTCGACGGCCTGACGGCGAAGTTCATCTACGCCCAGACCCATGCCGAAGACGCCAACCCGATGACCAGCTCGATCGCGTTCTCGAGCTACACGCGCTTCGCGACCCAGGATCCGGAACGTCCGCCGGCGGCGACCTCAGACTATGAGGAGCGCGACCGCTTCAGCTTCGATCTGGCCTATTCGCGGAAGTTCTTCGGCGACAACAAGACCTCGATCCGCTTGTACGCCCAGAAGCGGACCGGGTTGCCGTTCAGCTACACCTTCGCCACCAGCCGCACCGGCAACTTCGACAACGACTTCGGTTATTCGGCGTCCAGCTATTCGGGCCGCCAGGCGACGTCGAATGCGCTGTTCTATGTGCCCACGGCCAACGACCCGCGGGTGCGGTATGCGCCGGGCTTCGATGTGACCGCATTCAACACCTTCCTGCAGAACAGCGGCCTGGCGGGCTTCGCGGGCGGCATCGCAAAGCGCAACGCCTTCACCAATCCCGACGTGATGACGGTGGACATGCGGTTCAGCCAGGAGCTGCCGGCCTTCTTCCCGAGCGGCGCTAAGATCGAGGTGTTCATGGACGTCGAGAACCTCGGCAACCTGCTGAACGACGAGTGGGGCGTGCTGGAGCAGTACGACTTCCTGAAAGCCGTGCCGGTGGTGAACGTCACCTGCAACACTGCGGTCGGCGGACCCACGGTGAACTGCGGAACGCCGGGCGCCTTCTACACCTACAGCGGCACAGGCGTGGGCGGGGCCTTCGCGACCCCTGTGAAGCCGTTCCTGTTTCCGTCCCAGTCGCTGTGGCAGATCAAGCTGGGGGCCAAGTTCAAGTTCTGATCCTGCCCAGGTCGGCGCTGCGCGCTTGACGCGGGGCGTCGCCACGCCCATCTGCGCGCGTCCAGCGACGAAGGATCCCATGAGCCTGATCGTACCCGCAGAGTGGGCCCCGCACCGGGCGATGTGGCTGGGCTTCCCCAGCCACGGCGAGCTCTGGGAGGAGGACCTGGAGCCCGCGCAGCAGGAAGTGGCGGCGCTCGCCCGCGCCCTGGCTGGCCCCGGTCGGGAGCGCGTGCGCCTGCTCACCGGATCGCCCGAGGGCCTGGTCGCCGCGCGCGCGCTGCTGGGCGATGTCGCCGGCGTGGAGATCGTCGAAGGCGCTTTCGGCGACATCTGGCTGCGCGACACCGGCCCGATCTTCGCGCAAGGCCCGCAGGGCCTCCAGGCGCGCGCCTTCCGCTTCAACGGCTGGGGCGGCAAGTACGTGCTGGACGACGACGACACCGTGGCGGCGCAGATCGCGGCGGCGTCCGGCGCGCCGCTCACCGCCCATGATTTCGTGCTGGAGGGCGGGGCGCTGGATCACGACGGCGCCGGAACGGTGCTGACCACGCGTCAGTGCCTGCTCAATCCGAATCGCAATCCGGGCTGGGACGACGCTCAGGCCGAGACGGCGCTGGCGCTGGCGCTCGGCGCCAAAACCGTGCTGTGGCTGGGCGAGGGCCTGCGCGCCGACCACACCGACGGCCATGTGGACAATCTTGCGCGCTTCGTTGCGCCCGGCGTGGTCGCCGCGCCCGTGGCCTGGGGCCGCGGCGATCCCAATGCCGACGCCTACAACGACGCCGCCTCGCGTCTGGCCGGCATGACCGACGCACAGGGGCGTCCGATCCAAGTCATGCGCATCCCCTCGCCGGGCTGGATCGACAACCCCGAAGGCGGGCCGGCGCCAGCCTCGCACATGAATTTCGTGATCGCCAACGCAGCGGTGATCGTACCGATCTACGAGGCCCGGCCGGGCGAACTGGTGGTGCAGGCGCTGGAAGCCCTGTTCCCCGACCGCGCGGTCATCGGCCTGCCGTCGCGCGCCATCCTCACCGGCGGCGGCTCGTTCCACTGCATCACCCAACAGGAGCCCGCCTGATGGCGAGATCCATCCGCGTCGCCGCGATCCAGGCGTCCTTCGGCGAGGACCTGCAGGCCAACATCGCCCGCACCGCCGAGCTGATCCGCGAGGCGGCCGCGCAAGGCGCGCAGGTGATCCTGCCGCCGGAGCTGTTCCAGGGACCGTACTTCTGCGTCGCCCAGGAGGAACGCCGGTTTGCCCAGGCCCACCCCTGGCGCGAGCACCCGTGCGTCACCGCCTTGGCGCCGCTGGCCGCCGAGCTTGGCGTGGTGCTGCCGATCTCGATCTTCGAGCGCGAAGGCCCGCACTACTTCAACAGCCTGGTGATGGCCGACGCCGACGGCAGCCTGCTCGGCGTCTATCGCAAGAGCCATATCCCCGACGGGCCGGGCTATATGGAGAAATACTATTTCCGCCCCGGCGACACCGGCTTCCGCGTCTGGGACACCCGCTTCGGGCGGCTCGGCGTCGGCATCTGCTGGGACCAATGGTACCCGGAGTGCGCGCGGGCGATGGCGCTGATGGGCGCCGAGGTGCTGCTCTATCCCACCGCCATCGGCTCGGAGCCGCACGATCCCAGCCTGGACACCGCCGCGCCGTGGCGCCGTGCCATGCAGGGGCACGCGGTCTCCAATGTTATCCCCGTGGTCGGCGCCAACCGCACCGGGTTCGAGCCGTGGGACGGATATCCCAACGGCGGCCAGAGCTTCTATGGGTCGAGCTTCATCGCCGACCACCGGGGCGACTTGGTCGCCGAGCTCGGACGGGCGGACGAGGGGGTGATCGCGGCCAGCTTCGACCTCGATCACTTGGCCACGCACCGGGCCGCGTGGGGGTTCTTCCGCGACCGACGGCCGGATCTCTACCGCTCGCTGGTCGATCCCCGGCCGGCCTGATCGCGCTAGCGCACGACCGTCAGGCCGTTCTTCACGACGGTGACGCCACGCGCCTTCACGTGAACCTCGAACGAGATCTCCTTGCCGTCGCGCCACAGGTCGATGGTGAAAACGTCGCCCGGGTAGACCGGCGACGACCAGCGGAGCTGATGGCTGGCCATCTGGTCGGTGTCGTAGTCCAGCATCGCCTGCAGGACGGCGCGACAGGTGATCCCGAACGTGCACAGGCCATGCAGGATCGGCCGGTCGAAGCCCGACACGCGAGCCGCCTCTGGGTCGATATGCAGCGGGTTGGTGTCGCCGCTCAGCCGGTAGATCGCGCACTGGTCCGGCCGCGTGGCGATCTCGATGGTCTTGTCGGGCGCACGGGTCGGCGTCGGGTGCGGCTTGGGCGCGCCTTCCGAAGGGCCGCCGAAGCCGCCGTCAGCGCGGGCGAACGAGGACGTGGTGAGCGTCGCCACCTTCTCGCCAGCGGCGTCGGTCCATACCGACTCGTTGAACAGAATGGCGCCCTTGTCCTTACCTTTATCGATGGCGCCGGTGACCCCGCCGGTCACGGTGAAGGCGCCCGACGGCGGCAGAGGCCGGTGCAGTTCCACCTTCTGTTCGCCATGCAGCACGGCGGTGTAGTCCAGGGTCGTCTCGCGCGGACCTGGCTTGGCGGAGCTGTTCGCGGGCGGCCAGAACCCACCATTGGCGGTGGGCAGCACGGTGGCGGCGCTGGGCAGCACCTTCAGCCGCTTCTCATAAACGAAGTCCAGTTCCTGCTCGTTCAACGGATCTGCGCCCATGCCGACGCCCACGGCGTAGAGCATCACGTCCTTCTCGACGTAGCTGAAGGTCCTCGGCGCGGATTTCTGCTGCAGGATGTCGGGTAGTAGATCGGCATGGGGTTCCTCTGACCGGGGCGAGCGCATCTGAAGGCGGGCTGGTCGGCGGGCATTGGAGCCGCTGGGCCTCGGCTGCGCAAGCCGTCAGCCACGGCGACGTTTGCCGCTCGCGCGCCGATCAGTTAGAAGCGCGGAATCTTGCCCGACCGCCCGCTTTCCGGCGGCTATTTCGAAGGCTTTCCCATGGATGTGACCCCCGCGCCCGTCAACGGCGAGATCTCCGGCAACGTGCTGTTCTACACCAAGCCAGAACCGCTGAGCCGCGACCTGCACGGCAAGCTCGGCGTGAAGGGCGTGGAGGGGCCGTTCGCCTTCGCCAGCAAGGCGCACGCGGTGCCGCTGACCGTCGGTGAATTCCAACTGGCCGCGGTGACCGGCCCGATCATTTTCGTCGGCGACGAGAAACTTCCGATCGCGGTGATGGGCCTGCGCGCCGACGAAAACATCTTCCTCAAGCCGGACGGATCGTTCGAAGCGGGGATCTATGTGCCGGCCTACATCCGCCGCTACCCGTTCGTGTTCGCCAACGACGACCAGAACGGCCAGATGGTGTTGTGCATCGATCGCGCCTCGAGCCTGATCGTCGAGGGCGGCGAGGCCGCGTTCTTCGACGAGAAGGGCGAGCCGACCGACTACACCAAGACCTGCATCGAGTTCTGCAACAACTACGAGATGGAGCGCCAGCGCACGGCGAACTTCGTCCAACTTCTGCGCGCGCTCGACCTGTTCGAGCCGAAGGTCGCCAACTTCCAAGGCATGAACCCGGACGGAACACTCAGCGAGCCGCAGAAGATCGCCGACTATTTCGGCGTGTCCGAAGAAAAGCTCGGCAAGCTCTCGCCCCAGCAGCTGGTGGAACTGCGCGACAACGGCGCTCTGCCGCAAATCTACGCCCACCTGCAATCGCTGGTCGGCTGGGACCGGCTAGTGGCGCTGGCCATGGCCAAGGACACCCTGGCGCAGGCGCAGGCGCAGTCGCCGTCTCCCGCCAACGCCTGAGGCTAGCGGGAGAAGACGCTCCGGGTCAGGCACGAGAAGACCAGGCGGCCGGCTTCGTCCAACAGGTCGTGCTGGGCGATGACGATGCCCTTGCCGTCGCCCACCGGATCCTTGGCCATGACTGTCATGCGGCCGCGCAGGGTTTCTCCGGCGGGCGGATTGCGCATCCAGCGCACGGCGTCGACGCCCAGCCGTTTGGTCTGCGGCCAGGCCGCGCCCGCCGCGGCGTCCAGCCGGCTCCAGATCGCATAGACCATGGCGTCGGGCGCGCCATGCTCGACGCCCCATCCGGGCGTGAACGCCTCGATGAAGGCCGCCAGGGCCGCCGGCTCTACGGGCGCGGAGCCGAGGTGAACCACCTGGCCGATCTGAATGTCGTCGAAAGGCGCAGGCAATGAACGCTCCCTGTTGATCGAACGTGATTCGAAGATCATGGCGGTGCGGCGGGTGAAGTCGAGCAGGCTTTGCGCCACGAGGCCCGGGCCGCCATATAGGGGCCGATCCGCAGGAGCGCCGACGGCCAAATGACGCGATTGTTCGCAAGCCTGGCGGCCGCCGCGATGTTTCTCAGCGCTCTGGCCTGTGGACCCGCTCAAGCCGCCCCCGTCGACACCGGTCACCTGGTGGCCGAGCTGGTCAGCGCCCAGACCAGCGTCTCACCAGGCGGGACGGTGCGCGTCGCGCTGCGCCAGAAAATCGACAAGGGCTGGCACACCTATTGGCGCAATTCCGGCGACTCGGGCGAGGCGACGACGCTGGCCTGGACGCTGCCACACGGGTGGAAGGCCGGCGAGATCGTCTGGCCCGCACCGAGCCGCCAGCCCACCGGACCGCTGATGAACTACGGCTATGCCGGCGAGGTGCTGCTGCCGGTGGTCCTGACCGCTCCGGCGCAGGCGCGCCCCGGCGACGTTGCGAAACTGTCGGTCGAGGCGAATTTCCTGGTCTGTGAGGAGATCTGCATTCCGGAGCAGGCGACACTGACCCTCGAGATGCCGGTGACCGCGACGCCGGGCGCCGCCGATCCGCGCTGGGGCGCCGCGATCATGCGCGCCGTCGCCGATGCGCCGAAGCCTGCCGGACTTGCCGCCGTCTTCGCGCCGCAGGGTGGGAAGGTAGCCTTGGCGGTGACGGGGTCCGCGCTGGCGGGTGCGGCTGGCTCAGGCGCCTATTTCTATCCGTTCGAGCGGACGGTGATCGACCACGCGCAGCCCCAGCCGGCGGAACTCGGGCCTCGAGGCCTGACGCTGACGCTGACCCCGGGGACGGCCTTCCAGGACGGCGCTTCGCCGGCGAGCCTGGCCGGCGTGCTGTCGGTGGACGGTCGCGCATACGAACTCACGGCGACGCCTGGCCCAGCTCCAGCCGACGCGGCGGGCCTTGGCGCGCCGAAGGTCGCGGCCCCTGCGGCGGGGCCCGGCCTCGGATTGCCGCTGGCGGCGGCCTTTGCACTACTCGGCGGACTGTTGCTGAACCTGATGCCTTGCGTGTTTCCGGTCCTGGCGATGAAGGCCGCGTCGTTGGCCGGTCATGCGCACGAGCCGGCGCGCGCGCGGCGACAAGGCGTGGCCTATGGCCTGGGCGTGCTGGCGACCTTCCTGGCGCTGGCCGGCGCGCTGATCACCCTGAAGGCGGCGGGGTCCGCGATCGGCTGGGGATTCCAGCTTCAGTCGCCGCCGGTGGTCGCGGTGCTGGCGCTGTTGATGCTGGCCGTGGCGCTGAACCTGTCGGGCGTATTCGAAGTCGGCTCGTCGCTGCAGGGCGTCGGCGCGCCGCTCGCTGCGCGCGGCGGAACCGCGGGCGCCTTTCTCACCGGGGCGCTGGCCGTCGTCGTCGCCGCGCCTTGCACCGCGCCGTTCATGGCGCCGGCGCTGGGCTGGGCCCTGACCCAGGGCCCTGTGGCGGCGCTCACCGTGTTCCTGGCGCTGGGCGTCGGGTTCGCCGCGCCGTTCGTCGTCACCGCCTTCGCGCCGGCTTTGCTGGCGAGGCTGCCGCGTCCAGGCGCGTGGATGGAGACGCTGCGCCGTGTGCTGGCGTTCCCGATGTATGGAGCCGCCGCCTGGCTCGCCTGGGTCCTGGCGCTGCAAGCCGGCGATACGGCGCTGGCCGGCCTGCTGGCGGCCGCGGTCGCCCTGGCGTTCGCCGGCTGGGTGGCCGGCCATGCGCAGCGCCGGCGGATGGCGGGGAAAGCCGCGAGCGGTTTCACGGGCCTGGCGCTGGC
>NZ_JAUXZW010000132.1 GCF_030693805.1 Phenylobacterium sp. | reverse complement strand
CGACGCCCTGGCGACCCGGTTGGGTGTCGGCGAACGGCAACTCCGCAGGCTGTTCCGCCAGCACCTCGGCGCCTCGCCGGTGTCGGTCGCCCAGACGCGCCGCGTGCTGCTGGCCAAGCAATTGATCCATGAGACCCGGCTGCCCATGAGCGAGGTCGCGCTGGCGGCCGGATTCGGCAGCGTGCGGCGGTTCAATGAGTCGTTCCAGCAGCTGTTCCGGCGATCTCCCCAGGCGTTGCGCCGCTCTGGCCGGCTGGAGACCAGCGCCGCGGACGGCGGCGCGGTGACGGTGCGGCTCGCCTACCGCGCGCCATACGACTGGGAGAGCATGATCGCGTTCCTTTCGGCGCGGGCGATCCCCGGCGTCGAGGTGGTCACGGCGGACAGTTATTCGCGCACCGTGTCGATCGACGGCGCGCACGGCGTGATCAGCGTGCGGCCGGCGGACGGCGACGTCCTGGCGGCGAGCGTGTGGTTCCCGCGGCTGCAGGCGTTGCCGGCGATCATCGCGAGGGTTCGGCGGGTGTTCGACCTGGCGGCCGAGCCGGAGACCATCGGCGAGCACCTGTCGCAGGACCCGGCGCTGGCGCCCCTGGTCGCCGCGCGCCCGGGGTTGCGGGCGCCGGGAGCCTGGGATGGCTTCGAGCTCGCCGTGCGGGCGATCCTCGGCCAGCAGATCACGGTCCGGGCGGCGCGCAACCTGGCGGCCAAGCTGGTCTCCGCCTACGGCGAAGCGATCGACGATCCGGCGGCGGTGGAACTGGGGCTGACCCGCGTGTTCCCGGGGCCCGAGCGGCTGGTGGGCCAGGACATCGCGGCCTTGGGCATGCCCAAGGCGCGCGGCGCGGCGCTGGAATCGATGGCCCGGGCGACGGTCGCTGATCCACTGATATTCGGAGCTCGACGCAGCCTGGAAGAGGCGATCGAGGCGCTGCGGGCGCTGCCGGGGGTGGGCGAGTGGACAGCCCAGTACATCGCGCTGCGCGAACTGCGCGAGCCGGACGCTTTCCCGCACGCCGACGTGGCGCTGCAGCGGGCGCTGGTGGACAGCGAAGGCCGGCGGCCGACTTCGGCGGAACTGCTGATCCGGGCAGAGCGCTGGCGACCCTGGCGCGCCTACGCCGCCCAGCACCTTTGGGCCTCGCTGCACACCCCGGCCGACCAGAAGGACAGGACCGATGACCTCCAAGCCGCTTGAGCTGTCGATCGACCGGATGGAGACGCCGACGGGCCAACTGTTCCTGGTCACCGACCAGGATGGCGCGCTGCGCGCCCTCGACTGGACCGATCACGAGGACCGCATGCGCCGCCTGCTGCTGCGGCACTATGGCGAGCCGGTCATGACCAAGGGCCCGGCGCCGGCGTCGGTGCGGCGCGCGCTGGAGGGCTACTTCGCCGGCGACGCCAAGGCGCTGGAATCGATTCGCTGGGAAACGGCGGGGACGGCGTTTCAGCGCGCGGTGTGGCGCGCGCTCTGCACGATACCTGCCGGGGAGACGCTGAGCTATTCGGGCCTCGCCGCCAAGGTCGGTTCGCCCAGGGCGGTGCGCGCGGTCGGAACGGCGAACGGCTCCAACCCGGTGGCGCTGGTGGTGCCTTGCCACAGGGTGATCGGCGCGGACGGGTCACTGACCGGATACGCCGGCGGCCTCGATCGCAAACGCTGGCTGCTGGCGCACGAGGGCGCGGCGTTCAAGGAGCGCCTGGCCGCCTGACGCCAATCAGCGCCAGCCACTTCAAGCCCCGCTCCAACTCCGCGGGCCAAGCCGCTAAATTTCATGTTACAAGCGTCATCGACGGGACGCCGCTGCTATACAGCGTGCTGGCGTTCGGCTCCGGCAGGAGGAGAGGTCTGATGACGACATTCACTGAACTCGTCGCCGCCGTGGTCGTGCAGTCCTCGACGCTCGTCTATTCGCATTTCGGCGTGACGCTGGAGCCTGTCCGGGTCGACCCGCCGGCGGTGGTCGAGCGGGTCGTGGTGCGCAGGGACGTCCCGCCGGCGGCCAAAAAAGCCGACAAGACGTTGGAGCGCCCCGCGCCGCCACCGGTGCGGGTGGCCAAGGCCTAGGGCGTCGCCCGTGGTCGCGGCATTGCGTCTCTGTAAGCCGGAATCCCTCCTATGACTGTTTGCGTCATCCATGATGGCCGGTAAGTCTCGTGCCGATTGGCGTGGAGCCGCTGCGCCCGAGCCGGGACGCGAGGCTTTGAGCCGTGGGCCGAGCAGGCCGCACAAGGGCCGCGTATGAAGATCACCAAGCGGCGGCAGCCGGCGGATTTCCAAAGCGTTTCGGGAATTTCGCCAGCGATGTCGGAAGACGGCGCGCCGAGCGCGCTGACGCCGGCTGACTCAGACCGGGCGCCGGCCCGCCGTGGGGCGAGCGACGCTGCGGAATTCTCCCGCGCCGAATCCCTGGCGGTGCTGCAGGAAGACTACGAATCGCCTCCCGCGTGGCCGATCTACCTGGCCGCGCTGGTTGTGTCGGTGCTGTGGGTGTGCGGGCCGCTGGCGTTCGCGATCGGCTATCGCAACGGCGTGGCCCCGTTCCGGGACGACCTGTTCGCGATCGCGGTGTTCGCCCTGCTGTCGGTGGGGCCGGCGGCGTTCGTGTGGATCGCAGCCTACATGGTGCGCCAGACCCAAAAGCTGGGCGCCGAGACCCGCCGGGCGAAGGCGCTGGCCGACGACCTGATCGCACCAGTTGTGGCCGCGGGCCTGGGGGCCGGGGATGTCGTGCAGTCGATACGCGAGGAGATCCGCAGGGCCGGCGAGGCGGCGGACGACGCCCGCGTCGCGCTGCTGGAGCTGCGCAAGTCGCTGTCGCAGGAGACCGAGCGGCTGGCGGAGGCCGCGGCGACGTCGCTTCGCAACGCCCAAGGCTTGAGCGCGAGCCTGGGCCTGGAGCGCACCGAAATGGGCGTGTTGGCCCAGAGCCTGGATGCGCAGGCGGCCAAGGTCGCTGACGTGATCAGCCAGCAGGCGCGCATGGTGGCCGAGGCGTCCGACCTGGCCGAGACGCAGTTGCGGGAAGCCGAGGCTCTACTGGCGGCGAGGGCCGCCGACCTCGCCGCCGCGGCCGGCGAGGCGCAGGGCGCCGCGCGGACCGCGGGCGAGGACCTGAACAGGCACATCGCACGGCTGGAGAACGCCGGCATCGGCGTCGCCGAACAGATTCGCGCCGTGGAGGGCGGATTGGCCGAGCAGCGGGCGTCGCTGGTCACGCTCTCGCATGCCTTGCGGGCGGACAACGAAGCGTTCGCCACCGAGGCTGAGGGCCACGCGGCGCAACTGGCCGACTTCATCGGCCAGGCGCGGATTTCGGCGCTGGAGATGGGTGACCGCGCGCTGAAGGGCGGCGAGTCGCTGCGCCATCTGATGGCCGAGGCGACGGCGCAGTTCCGTGACCTGACCCAGGCCGCGCAGGCCGAACGCGACGCGTTCAGCCAGTCGTCGGCCCAGGCCGTAGGCACGGTGTTCGAGACTGCGGCCAAGGAACGCGAACAGCTCGCGGTGCAGACCGAGGCTGCAATCGAGGCGCTGGCGCGTGCAGCCGAAGAGACGCGTGCAGCGTCGTCGCGTCACGCGGAGGCCGCGCGAGATCAGGTCGATCAACTGTCGGAAGCCGCATTCACCGCTGGTCAGAAGGCCAACCAGGCGTTCGAGGCGCGCTTGGACGAGGCGCGGCAACTAATCGAGCGCTCGGCGGAGATGGTCGAGCAGGCGGGGACGGCGACGGCCGAGAAACTGGAGGCCGGCGCTTCGGCTGCGCGTGCGACGCTGGAAGAACTGCAGCGCATGCTGGCCGACGTGGATCAACGTTCGGCGCAGATGCCGCTGGCGGCTCGCGATCAGGCCGAGCAGGTGCGGGTCGCCGTCACCGAGAGCATGGACGAGCTCCTGGGTCAGGCGCGACGCGCAGCCGAGGAGACCCAGGCGATCGACGCGGCGTTCCAGGAACGCGTGCGGCGCAACTACGAGATGCTGAGCGAGGCCGTCCGGCTGATGGGCGCGGTGGCCAGCGGCCCGGTCACCGCCATGGCCGCGCCGGCGATGCTGACGCCTCCGCCGCCGCCTCGGACTCCACGTGCGGCCCCGGAGGCGGTGGTGGAAACGCCTGCGCCAGCGCGCGCTCCAGAGCCCAAGGCGGAATCGAAGGTCGAGCCTGCCGTGAAGGCGGAGCCGGGTGCGACGCGGCCTCGGTTGCGGCTGACGCCGACCGCCACGGACGAGGAATTCTCCAGCGTCTTCGAGGCTAGCGGCGGCGCGGACGCGCCGGACACTGACGGCTGGACATGGAAGGAGCTGCTGTCGTCGATCGACGAGAGCGGGCCCACCGACCCGGTGAAGCTTGAAGCCGTGCTGATCGACGAGATCGCCGAGATGGGAATCGATGCGACGTCGCTGCTGCCGCCGGACCGGATCGAGAAGATCGCCGCGGTGATCCAGACTGGCGACCTGCTTGGCGCGCGCGAGGTGGTGCGCAAGCTGGCGCCCGCCGCGGTGCATAGGCTGAGCCGGCGGCTGCTGGCCGACGAGCGGCTGGGCCGGCAGACCGCGCGCCATCTCGACCGCTACAAAGCTCTGCTCGACGACGCCGCGGCGCGCGACCACGAAGGCTTCCTGGTGGCGGCGCTGCTCAACTCGGACGGCGGGCGCGCTTATCTGGTGCTCGAGGCGGCGGTTGGGGACATGGCCTGAGCGCGCGCCTGGGCGCGGGGAGGCGATGATGCGCACGCTCTCCGTACGCGATGAGCGGTGGCCCACGGCGGGCGAGTTCCGCATCGCCCGCGGCGCCAAGTACGAGGCGCACGTGATCGTCGTCGAGATCGCAGAAGGCGCGCACCGGGGCCGCGGCGAGTCGACGCCCTATCTGCGCAACGGAGAGACGATCGAGGGCGCGCTGGCGCAGGTGGCGGCCATGGCGGAAGCCATCGAGGCCGGGGCGTCGCGGAACGTCCTGCAGACGCTGATCGAGCCAGGCGCGGCCCGTAACGCGCTGGATTGCGCGCTCTGGGACCTGGAGGCCAAGCGCAGCGGAACACCGGCCTGGCGTACAGCGGGACTCGAACGGATCCACCCGCTGAAGACCTGCTTCACGATCGGGATGGCGAGCGCCGAGGACATGGCGGCCGCCGCCAAGGCCGCGGCGAGCCGGCCGATGCTGAAGCTGAAGATCGGCGGCGGGAACGACCTGGACCGTGTGGCCGCTGTGCGTGCGGCGGCGCCGAAGACACGCCTGATCGTCGACGCCAACGAAGGGCTTTCGATGGAGCTGCTGCGCCGGCTGACGCCTGAGCTGGCCAAGCTGGGCGTGGCGCTGATCGAGCAGCCGCTGCCCGCCAGCGAGGATGTCCAGTTCGAAGGATACGAGAGCCCTGTGCCGCTGTGCGCCGACGAGAGCCTGCACACCCGCGCGGAGCTCGACGACTGCGCGCGTCGCTACGCCTGCGTGAACATCAAGCTGGACAAGGCCGGCGGCCTGACAGAGGCGCTGGCGGTGAAGGCGGCGGCGCGAGAGCGCGGGTTGATGGTGATGGCCGGTTGCATGGTGGCGACCTCGCTGGCCATGGCGCCGGCGATGATCCTGGCGCAGGGCGCAGAGTTCGTCGACCTCGACGGTCCGTTGCTGCTCTTGCGCGATCGCGAGCCCGGGCTGGCGATCACCGGATCGATACTTGAGCCGCCGAAACCGGAGCTGTGGGGATGAGTGGAGCCAAGGTGGCGGTCTGCGCGTTGACGCTCGCATGAGCGAACATCGCGAGACGGCCCATCGCGCCTGGCGTTCCGCGGAACGGATCAAGCGGCTTTCGGACCGGCTGGTCGGCATCGGGCCGTTCGGCCTGGGATTGGACGGCGTGCTGGCCTGGGTTCCGGGCGCCAACGTCGTCTACAGCGTGGGCGCCGCGGGTCTGCTGATCTACGAGGGAGTGCTGGCGGGCGCGTCGGCGGCGACCCTGGCCAGGATGGGGCTCTATCTCGCCGCCGACTCCGCGACGTCCGGCGTGCCTGTTGTGGGCTGGGCGATCGACACCCTGTTCCCCGGCCACCTGATGGCGGCCAAGGCGCTGCAGAAGGACATCGAGGCCCGGCACGGACCCTCTGTGCTGACCGACAGTTGGTTCGGGCGGCGCGGCGTGGGCCGGGCGGCGAAGGCTGGCGCAGGGCGCTGAGACGCTTGCCGCGGCGCGCGACGCCGCTAGGTTGCGGGCTCGCCAAGGAGCTTCAGTATGCCGCGCATTCCTTATTTCGATCCCGCTGATGCGGTCGGTCCGCGGGCCAAGAAGGCCTATGAGAAGCTGCCGCCGTTGAACCTGTTCCGCATGCTGGGGCATTCTGGGGAGCTGCTGGACGGCTTCACCAAGCTGGGCGGGCAACTGCTGAACTACGGCAAGCTCGAACCTGTTTTGCGCGAGATCGCGATCATCCGGGTCGGCGTGCTGTCCAAGGCGTCCTACGAGATCACCCAGCACGAGCGGATCGGCAAGCGGGTGGGGATGAGCGATGCGCTGATCGCGGCGGTCCACGAGGGACCGGACGCTGCGGCGTTCGACGATCTGCAGCGCTTGGTGATGCGCTTCACAGACGATGTCGTGCTGAACGTGCGCGCCTCGGATGCGACGTTCGAGCCGTTGCGGGCGCGGGTCTCGTATCACCAGCTACATGAGCTGGTGATGGTGATCGGCTACTACATGACCGTGTCGCGGATCCTGGAGACCTTCGACGTCGAGCTCGAGGACCAGCCTTACGAGATGACCGTGGACGCCGGCCGCAACCGCTAAGGATTCAGGCCGGTTGCGCCACCTGGGCGTAGCCGAGCTGCTCGTTCAGCCGTTCCAGCACCTCGATGGCCGCCTCCGAGACCACGGCGCCGGGCGTGAAGATGGCGGCCACGCCTGCGTCCCGCAGGGCCTGGAAATCCTCCGGGGGAATGACGCCGCCGACCACCACGAGGATGTCGGGGCGGCCGAGCTTGGCGAGCTCTTCCTTGAGTTCCGGCACGAGGGTCAGGTGGCCAGCGGCGAGCGAGCTTGCCCCCACCACATGCACGCCGTTCTCGACGGCTAGGGCCGCCGCCTCTGCGGGCGTCTGAAAAAGATTGCCGATGTCCACGTCGAACCCCAGGTCGGCGAAGCCGGAGGCGATCACCTTCTGACCGCGGTCATGGCCGTCCTGGCCCATCTTGGCGATCAGCACGCGGGGTTTGCGTCCATCCGCCTGGGTGAAGGCGTCTGCCATGGCGATGGCGCGGCGAGAGGCGGCGGTGGAGCCGGCTTCGCGCAGGTAGACGCCGGTGACGGCCGACGCGACGGCCGAATGGCGGCTGAAGACCTTCTCCAAGGCCAGGCTGATCTCGCCGACCGTGGCGCGGGCGCGCGCGGCGTTGACCGACAACTCCAGCAGATTGCCGCTTGCGCGCGCGCCCTCGGTCAGCGCGTTGAGAGCGGCGTCCACGGCGACAGGGTCGCGCTCGGCGCGAAGCTGTTGAAGCTTGGCGAGCTGGCGTTCGCGCACCGCGCTGTTGTCGACCTTGAGCATCGGGATCTCGTCAGCGCCCTCGGGACGGTAGCGGTTGACCCCGACCACGGTCTGGCGGCCGGAGTCGATGCGCGCCTGGGTGCGGGCCGAGGCCTCCTCGATGCGGCGCTTGGGCAGGCCGTCCTCGATGGCGCGAGCCATGCCGCCCAAGGCCTCGACCTCGGCGATGTGCTCCAGGGCGCGTGCCGCAAGATCGGCGGTGAGGCGCTCGACGTAGTAGGAGCCGCCCCAGGGGTCGATCACCCGGGTCTGGCCGCTCTCGAGCTGGAGGAAGAGCTGAGTGTTGCGGGCGATCCGAGCGGAGAAGTCGGTGGGGAGCGCCAGCGCTTCGTCGAGCGAATTGGTGTGCAGGCTCTGAGTCTGGCCGCCGACCGCGGCCATGGCCTCCACACAGGTGCGCGCAACGTTGTTGTAGACGTCGTGGGCCGCCAGGCTCCAGCCGCTGGTCTGGGTGTGGGCGCGAAGGGCGAGCGAGCGGGCGTCCTTCGGATTGAACTCGTCGCGCATCAGCTTGGCCCAAAGGAGGCGGCCGGCGCGCTGCTTGGCGATCTCCATGAAGGCGTTCATGCCGGCGTTCCAGAAGAACGACAGGCGCGGGGCGAACTTGTCGACGCTCATGCCCGCGGCGACGCCAGCGCGGACGTATTCGATGCCGTCGGCCAGGGTGTAGGCGAGCTCAAGGTCCAGCGTCGCCCCCGCCTCCTGGATATGATAGCCGGAGATCGAGATCGAATTGAACTTCGGCATGTGGCTCGAAGTATATGAAAAGATGTCTGAAATGATCCGCATCGATGGCGCTGGCGGATAGATGTAGGTGTTGCGGACCAGGAACTCCTTGAGGATGTCGTTCTGGATCGTGCCGGACAGTTTCTCGGTCGGAACACCTTGTTCCTCCCCGGCGACGATGTAGAGCGCCAGGACCGGCAGCACGGCCCCGTTCATGGTCATTGAAACGCTCATCCGGTCGAGCGGGATGCCGTCGAACAGGGTGCGCATGTCGAGGATGGAGTCGATCGCCACGCCGGCCATGCCGACGTCGCCCCGGACCCTGGGGTGATCGGAATCGTAGCCGCGATGGGTGGCGAGATCGAACGCGACCGAGAGGCCCATCTGACCGGCCGCGAGGTTGCGGCGATAGAAGGCGTTGGAGTCCTCGGCGGTGCTGAAGCCCGCGTACTGGCGCACCGTCCATGGGTTGGTCAGGTACATGGTGGGATAGGGGCCGCGCAGGAAGGGCGCGACGCCTGGGTAGGCGCCGACGACGTCGAGGCCAGCAATGTCGGCAGGGCCGTAGCCGGGTTTGACGCTGACGCCCTCGGGGGTTTCCCAGACCGCGCCTTCAGCGGCGAGCGCCGGGATGGCGGCGGCGTCGAAGGGCAGGGTCGCGAAGTCGGGGAACTGGGCCATCACTGGACCTCGTAGGGTTGGGCCAGGCGCAGGGGCTTGAGCGGCGGGCAGGCGCTGTCTGGTCCGGGGACCCGCGGCGAGGGCGCATCGACCGCGTGTGCGGCAGGCGTCTCCACCGCGACCTGGGCGGACTTGGCGGGCGGGAATGCGGTGACGCCGACGATGCGGGGTTCTCCCGCGGAGGCGCGGGTCGCATTGGCCTGGGCGACCTCGGCGGCGACGTGGCCGGCTTCCAGCGCCGCGATCGCCGCGCCTGCGGCTTCGATCGCCTGGAAAGCGGCCCAGGCGGCGCGCGCGAGGTCCTCGGTCAGGGTTTCGATATAGCCGGCGCCGGCGGAGGGATCGAAGACGCGGGCGATATGGGCCTCCTCCATCAGCACGAGCTGGGTGTTGCGGCTCTGGCGGCGCGCGAATTCGGTGGGCAGGCCGATGGCGTCAGTGAAACAGCCCAGCGCTACGGAATCGGCTCCACCGACCGCGGCGGCGAAGCCGGCGGCGGTAAGGCGCAGCATGTTGGTCCAGGGATCCTGCACGGTCAGCATGCGATGCGAGGCGCGGGCCTCGACCACCGCCGCGATGTCGACCCCGCAGGCGGCGACCAACCGCGCCCAGAGCACGCGCGCAGCACGCAGCTTGGCGATGGTCAGGAAATAGTCGGTGTCCGCACAGAGCCCCAGGCTGATCGCGCCGAAAGCGCGGTCCATGGGCATGCCGGCCCGCACAAGCGCCTTGGCGTAGGCTAGGGCGGAGGCGAGGGCGAAAGCCAGTTCGCCCGCCTCGCCGCCGCCAGCCTCGTGTACGACGCGCCCGGAGGCGAGGAACAACGTCGCCTGCGGATAGGTGTCGGAGAGGCGAACGGCGGCGACGGCGCAGGCGACCATGTGGCTCTCGATGGGACCCGGGCTCGCGCCGGCTTCGGCGAAAGCACTCAGCGGATCGAGGTTGAGCCTGAGTTTCGCGCCAGGAGAGGCCTTGGCGACGGTCCCAAGCCAATCAGCGGCGCGGGCGCCGAGGAAGCCAGCGTCGAGGGCCACCGGCGCGAGTTCGAGGACAACCTGGGAAAGCACACGGGCCAGATCGTCGGCTGAACCCACGGCCACACCGGTCTCGCCGGTCGGGTCGAGCCGCACCAGTACGGAGGCGGCGCCGCCTTCCAAGTCGCGGAGGATCTCGCCATTGGCTATGGCCGGATCGGGGTGGGCGACCACTGTGCGCACGTCCCACTGGCGATCGACGTCTACCGTCCGCGGACGGAATCCCAGGGGCGTCGCTTCCGCGGATGGGTAGAGCGGCGCGATCGTCAGGCTCTCCACGGTCGTCGAGAAGAGGCTTTCGAACGGCTTGTCGCCGAGGGTCTTGGCCACGAGGGCGCGCCAGTCGGCGGCGCTCGAAGGCGGAAAGTCGAGGTTCGCTTCGGACATCGCGGCAGATGGGCCACCATGCGAGGCAGGCGTCAAGACGGTGGCGGCCGGCGCCGCTGCGTAACTCTGTCGATGAGGCCGAGGCGCCTACGGCCTGCGGTTCATTCCGTCGCCGGCGTCACGGGGGAGGCGCAGGAAGAAGGGGAGCGAGAGGAAGCTGATCGCTCCCAGGGCGATGAAGGTGTTCGCGACCGATGACGCGCTCAGGGTGGTTTCGCCCTGCATGGTGGTGAACAGATGCAGCATGGTGGCCGCCAGCCCGACGCCGATCGACTGCACAAGCTGCTGCGCCATCTGCGACATCGAGGTGGCGCGGCTCATCTGAGGCTGCTCGATGTCTGCGTAGGACAGGCCGTTGAGGCTGGTGAATTGCAGCGAGCGGAAGAAGCCGCCGGCAAGCAGCAGGGTGATCATGATCCAGCGCGGCGTCGTCGGTTCGAAGACGGCGTACAGCAGGAACATTATGCTGACGATGACGCCGTTCACCCAAAGCACCGTGCGGAATCCGAACCGCCGCAGGATCGGCGGCGCGGCGGATTTCATGGCCAGGGCGCCGATGGCGGCCATGCAGGTCAGCAATCCCGCCTCGAACGGTGACATTCCGAAGATGACCTGCAACAGCAGGGCGAGCAGGAAGGGCGTGGCCCCCTGGACGAGGCGCATGAACGCGCCGCCGACCACGGACGCCGTGAAGGTCGGGATCCGGAACAGGGTCAGGTCCAGGATGGCGTCCGGGTTCGCTGTCCGCGGCGCGCAGCTTGCAGCTTGCGACGCGGCACGCAGGCTTGCGGTGGATATCCACGATGCGGAACATCAGTTGGAGGCGCGGGGGCGGGAGCGAATGACGCCCTGGTGGCGTCGCTTGTGGTGATGGAGTCTCACGCGATCAGTCGTTGAGAATGTGAATAGATCTCGAAGCCGTCAGCGCGCGCTACAGCGATCAAGGTGATCCCGGCTTCCTCGGCAGTCCGCACGGCCAGCGCGGTTGGAGCCGACACGGCGATCAGCACTGGCGCGCCAGCGGCCGCTGCCTTTTGGACCCTCTCCACCGAGACACGGCTGGTGAGAACAACAGCGCCGTCGCCGCAAGCGCCGCCAGAACGAAGACGCGCGCCGACAAGCTTGTCGAGCGCGTTGTGGCGGCCGACGTCCTCGCGCACGACAATCTGACGGCTTGTGACGTCCCAATAGCCTGCTGCGTGCACAGCGCGCGTCGCCGCGCCGAGCGGCTGGACGGCTACAAGAGCGGCGAGCGCGGTCTCGACGTCGCGCGGCGAGATCGAAAGCGTGGAGTCCACACGTCGCGGCGGCGGGATGGCCTGTTCCAGGCTCTCGACGCCGCATAGGCCGCACCCCGTCGGCCCAACCATCCGACGACGGCGAGCGACAAGCGCAGTAGACGGAGCCTCGGCCAACCACAGTCGAAGCTCTATGCCCGCATCGGACTCGACGATCTCAAGATCCCGGATGTCGGAGAGCGACCGAATCAACCCCTCTGTGAAGCTGAAGCCCACAGCGAAATCTTCCAGATCCGCCGGCGTGGCCATCATCACGGCCGAAGTTGATGCGTCGTGGACTATGGCGATCGGCGTCTCTTCGGGAAGCCGTCGCGAGCCCGCCTCCAGGCCAGCACCGCTCCACCGGAACCTGCTCACTTCGACAGCCGGTTGCAGTGCGCTCGCGTCCAGATCAGCCCGGCGCATCGGTGCGCGCCGGACGAAGGAGTGGGACAGCCGCAGCGACCAGAGCGCTCAAGCCTGAGCCGCCGGCTGCAGCATGCTCCCTCAGCTGTTCGCGCATGGTGGGAGCCCAAAAGCTGTTGAGGTGATCCGCCGTGGCCCGAGCCGCCCCGTCCCCCGGTTGGGATTCGAAGAAGCGGGCGATCTGGTTGGCCATGGTGACCAACCGGTCGACTTCCGCGCCGCTCATTCGGCTGGTTCAGGTTGCGCGATGCGTCGGCTGCGTCGCGTGTGGGACTGGTAGCGGGTCTGCCAATCCGTCGTGCCGTTGGAGAGCGCCACCTCGACGGCGGTGACCTTGTACTCGGGGCAGTTGGTGGCCCAGTCGGAATAGTCGGTGGTGACTACGTTGGCCTGCGTTTGAGGGAAGTGAAAGGTCGTGTAGACGACGCCGGGCGCGACGCGTTCGGTCACTGTGGCGCGCAGGCTGGTTTCACCAGCGCGACTCTTCAGCGAAACCCAGTCGCCATTGCGGACGCCCCGCTGTTCGGCGTCCTCTGGGTGGATCTCGAGAAGGTCCTCGTTGTACCAGGCTACGTTCGCCGTGCGGCGCGTTTGGGCGCCGACGTTGTATTGAGACAGCACGCGGCCGGTGGTGAGCAGCAGCGGAAACCGCGGGCCGACCTTCTCGTCAGTGGCGACGTACTCGGTCAGCATGAACCGGCCCTTGCCTCGGACGAAGCCGTCGAGATGCATGACCGGCGTGCCGAGAGGCGCAGCCGTATTGCAAGGCCACTGGACGGACCCTTCCTCGTCGAGCTTCGCGAAACTGACGCCGGCGAAGGTGGGCGTGAGGCTGGCTATCTCGTCCATGATCTCGGACGGGTGCGTGTAGTTCATCGCGAAGCCCATGGCGTTGGAGAGCATCTGGGTGATCTCCCAGTCGCCGTGGCCGTTGCGTGGGCTCATCACCTTGCGAACCCGCTGGATGCGGCGTTCGGCGTTGGTGAAGGTGCCGTCCTTCTCGAGGAACGTCGATCCTGGCAAGAAGACGTGGGCGTAGTTGGCGGTCTCGTTCAGGAACAGGTCCTGGACGACGACGCACTCCATCGCCGCAAGACCGGCCGCGACGTGCGTGGTGTTCGGGTCGGACTGCAGAATGTCCTCGCCTTGAATGTATAGCCCCTTGAAGGCGCCCTGGACGGCGGCATCAAGCATGTTCGGGATACGAAGGCCGGGCTCGGCGTCAAGCTCGACGTCCCACAGCGCCTCGAACACGCCGCGGGCATCGTCGTCGGAGACGTGACGGTAGCCAGAAAGCTCGTGGGGGAACGAGCCCATGTCGCAGGCTCCCTGGACGTTGTTCTGGCCTCTCAGCGGATTGACGCCGGCGCCCAGCTTGCCGAGGTTGCCGGTCGCCATGGCCAGGTTGGCGATGGCGATGACCGCGGTCGTGCCCTGGCTGTGCTCAGTGACGCCAAGGCCGTAGTAGATCGCCGCCGCGCCGCCGGTCGCGTACAAGCGGGCAGCCTGTCGCACTGTCTCCGCCGGCACGCCGGTGAAGGCCTCGCTTGCCTCGGGTGAATTCGCCGGCGCGGAGACAGACTCAGCCCAATCCTGGAATTCATCCCAGTCGCAGCGCTCGCGCACGAACGCCTCGTCCACCAGGCCTTCGGTGACGATGACGTGCGCCAGGGCGTTCAACACGGCGACATTGGTCCCTGGCCTAAGCGGCAGGTGATGGTCAGCCTGAATATGAGGCGTGCGAACGAGGTCGATCCGCCGCGGGTCGATGACGATAAGGTGCGCACCCTGGCGCAGCCGCTGCTTCATCCGGGAGGCGAATACCGGATGGCCGTCGGTGGGATTGGCGCCGATCACCACGATGACGTCGGAGTGTTCGACGGAATCGAAGTCCTGGGTGCCTGCGGACGTGCCGAACGTCGCCTTCAGTCCGTAGCCGGTGGGCGAGTGGCAGACGCGGGCGCAGGTGTCGACATTGTTGTTGCCGAAGCCGGCCCGCACCAGTTTCTGGACCAGAAATGTCTCCTCGTTGGTGCACCGCGACGAGGTGATGCCGCCAACTGAATTGCGCCCATGGGCCGCCTGAATGCGCGAGAATTCCGATGCGGCATACGCGATGGCCTCTGACCAAGTCACCTCGCGCCAAGGATCGGTGACGGCCTCGCGGATCATCGGATTGAGGACGCGCTCGCGATGGGTCGCGTATCCCCAGGCGAAGCGACCTTTGACGCAGGAGTGGCCGCGGTTGGCCTTGCCGTCCTTGTAGGGAACCATGCGCACGAGTTGCTCGCCGCGCATCTCCGCCTTGAAGGTGCATCCGACCCCACAGTAGGCGCAGGTGGTGACGACAGAATGCTCGGGCTGACCAATCTCAATGACCGCGGTCTCGGTCAGCGCCGCTGTCGGGCAGGCTTGCACACAGGCGCCGCACGAGACGCACTCGGACTCCATGAACGGCTGCAACTGGCTGGCTGAAACCTGGCTCGCGAAGCCGCGGCCGTCGATGGTCAGGGCGAAGGTGCCCTGCACCTCGTCGCAGGCGCGTACGCAACGCGAGCAGACGATGCACTTGGACGGGTCGAAGGTGAAGTACGGGTTGGACTCGTCAGCTTCCGCGCAGAGGTGGTTGGCGCCGTCGTATCCGTATCGGACCTCCCGCAGCCCCACGGCTCCGGCCATGTCCTGGAGTTCGCAATCCCCGTTCGCGGCGCAGGTCAGACAATCCAGCGGGTGGTCGGAAATGTAGAGCTCCATCACGCCCTTGCGCAGTTTCGCGAGCCTGGGCGTCTGGGTGCGCACCACCATGCCGTCGGCGATGGGCGTGGTGCAGGACGCCGGCGTTCCGGCGCGACCGTCGATCTCCACCAGACAGAGCCTGCATGAACCGAAGGCCTGAAGGCTGTCGGTCGCGCATAACCTCGGGATCGCCGTACCCATCGCGGACGCCGCACGCATCACCGAAGTCCCGGCTGGCGCCATCACAGTTTGCCCGTCGATCGTCAGCGATACGACCTCGGTCGCGGCGGAAGGAGGTGTACCGGAATCGGCCTCTTTGATCAGGGGCATCGCGGCCTCATTTCGGCGGCGCCAACGCCTCCCACCTGGGCTCGAAGTCCTGCGGGAAGTGTCTCACCGCGCTCATCACGGGATATGGCGTCAAGCCACCGAGCGCACAGAGCGATCCTAGCCGCATAGTTTCGCACAAATCCTCAAGCACTGCGAGGGAGCTGCGTTCACCGGCGATGATCCGGTCGATGGTCTCAATCCCGCGCACCGACCCGAGCCGGCATGGCGTGCACTTCCCACAACTCTCGACGGCGCAGAACTCCATGGCGAAGCGCGCCTGCGCCGCCAAGTCCACCGTGTCGTTGAACACCACGATCCCGCCGTGGCCGATCAAGCCGTCGCGTGCGGCGAAGGCCTCGTAGTCGAAGGGCGTGTCGAACAGGCTGGGTGGGAAATATGCACCCAACGGTCCGCCGACCTGAACGGCGCGCACGGGGCGTCCGCTCAGAGTCCCGCCGCCGATGTCGTAAACCAGTGCGTTGAGGTCGAGGCCGAAAGGCGCTTCGAACAGGCCCCCGTTCCGGATATCGCCGGCCAGTTGGATGGGCATAGTCCCGCGCGAACGGTCGTGTCCATGCGACGCGTAAGCCTCTGCGCCGTTCGCCAGAATGAGGGGCGCGGCCGCCAGAGTCAGGACGTTGTTGATTAGCGTCGGCCGCCCGAACAGGCCAGCATGCGCCGGAAGAGGGGGCTTGGCGCGCACCTGGCCGCGCTTCCCCTCCAGGCTCTCCAGCATCGCGGTTTCTTCGCCGCATACATAGGCGTCGGCGCCCACGCGCAATTCTATGTCGAACGCCTGCAGCCCCTCGCCTGCGGTTGGACCAAGCAGCCCAGCGCTTCGCGCCGTCGCTAAGGAGCGTGAAAACGCGCGAATGGCGTGCGGGTATTCCGAGCGGATGTAGATGAAGCCCTTCGCCGCGCCCACCGCGAGGCCGGCGATGACCATGCCTTCGATCAGCAGGAACGGGTCACCCTCGAGCAACATCCGGTCGGCGAAGGTCCCGCTGTCGCCCTCATCGGCGTTGCAGACTACGTATTTGCGGTCGGCTTGGGCGCGACGAACCGTGTCCCACTTAATCCCGGCCGGAAAGCCAGCGCCGCCCCGACCACGCAGCCCAGAGCGGGTGATCTCTTCGACGATCTGTTCAGGTTTGAGCGAGAGCGCCTTTTCTAAGCCAGCTAGGCCGCCAGCATTGCGATAGGCATCCAGCGATTGCGGATCGATCACGCCGCAGCGCGCGAATGTCAGCCGCTTCTGGCGACCCAGGAAGGGAAGGGCCTCCACCGGACCTACGCACTTGGGGTGCGACTCCGCCCCGAACAGGCCGCTGTGCGCGAGATCGCGTGCTTCGTCAGGATAGATCGGACCGTAGCCGACGCGGCCTCCCGGGGTTTCGACCTCAACCAGCGTCTCCAGTTCAAACATCCCCCTGGATCCGGTCCGCACGATTTCGACCGGCAGACCGGACTGGCGGGCCTCCGCTGACAAGATGTCAGAGACCTGATCGGCGCCGACCGCCAGGGCGGCGGCGTCCGCCGGCACGAACACCCGCACGCTCATGTCAGAACCTGTGTCAGTAGGCGGTCGAGACACGCGCCCTTCAGGCGCGCGAACGGGTCGCCATCCAGCAGCGCCGCTGGGCCGCTCGCGCAAAGACCGAGACAATAGACGGCTTCCAGCGTCACGGCGCCGTCGCTGCGGGTTTCTCCGACCTTTAAGCCTAGGACGCGCTCAACCTGCGCGATCGCGGCAGCCGACCCTCGCGCCTGGCACGCCTCCGCCACGCAGAACTTGAGGATCCTGCGTCCCGCGGGAGCCCGTCGGAAGTCGTGGTAGAATGTCAGGACACCGTGAACATCGGCGCGGGACAGGTTCAAAACCTGAGCGATGATCGGAACGGCGTCGTCGGGCACGCAGCCGAACGTCGCCTGAATGGCATGGAGAGCCGGTAGTAAAGGGCCTTCCAGCGCGACGCACCGCGCGACGAGCGCCGCGGCGTGGTCAGCGTTCCAGGGGATCTGTGGCGGGGAGGCAGACATGCCAGCGTATTTGTGGGCGCCCCCCGCGCGCTAGCAAGCAAGCATCCCCGCCTGCGCCAAGCTCAGGTGATGTGACTGGGGCTTATGGGGTCGCTGCCGGGGAAGCTTTCCTCGATCGCCTCGTCGAGCAGGGCTTCCTGGCGATCTTCGGACGCGGCTTCTTTGTCCGCTAGCTGATCGTGCTTCTCGTCGTCGGCCAGCGGCTCCGCCTTGCGGGCGTGCGGCGTCTGAATGTGGCGATCCTCAAGGCTCGGCTTTCCTTCGACAGCCATATCGGCGGTGGAGGCGCTGGAGCCATGGGTGAAAGAGCGATCCGTGTCTGAGCTGCGGGTCGGCATGGGACTTGAGTCCTCCTGTGGCCTTGTAAAGCGTTCGGTGACTCAACCCCTTGGCGCGTCGCCAGTTGCAGCGCTTGTGCACAATGTCGCGGGCGACGGCGCTGGCTCAGTCAAAGGAGGCGCCGGGGAGGGAGGAGAACTGAAGCTGGTGCGCCCCGCCAAGCCCGCCCTGCGCGCGATATCGCGCGAGGGAGCCATGGTGCCGCCGGGGGGAATCGAACCCACGACCTCAGCCTTACCAAGGATGCGCTCTACCACTGAGCTACGGCGGCGAAAAGGCGAGGCGCGGGCTATAGCCAAAGCCGACCGCGCCGTGAAGCGAAATCGACGGCGGGTGCTTGCTTGACGCCATTGCCGGCCCGTCGCAAGCCTGTGCGGGTGAAGTGTCAGCCCCCGACTGTGAAGACCCGCCTCGACCCGCGCCGTGAGAAGCTGGCGCTGGCGCTGCGCGCGAATCTGCGCCGCCGCAAGGTAAGCGGCGGGCCGCCGGCGGCGAAAATCGGGCGTCCGGCGGATGAAACGCCTTCGTGATCCGCACGGCTAGGCCTAAATCGCGACCGACGCTGGACACTGCGATGCGCTGCGGTGATGAATCCGCGCGCCGCCCGCGCCCACATCATCGATCGAGGAACTGATTTGGACCGTATCGCCATCACCGGCGGCGTTCGGCTGGAGGGGGAAATCCCGATCAGCGGCGCCAAGAACTCGGCGATCAAGCTGATGGCCGCCAGCCTTCTCACGGACGAGCCGCTGCGGCTGACGAACATGCCGCGGCTCGCCGACACGCGCTTCCTAGGCCGGCTGCTGCAACGACTGGGCGCTGATCTCGTCGAGAGCGATGGCGTCGATGGGCCCGAGACAGTGCTTCGGACGAAAGAGATCGTCAGCGCCATCGCGCCATATGATCTGGTCCGCCAGATGCGCGCGTCCTTCAATGTGCTCGGCCCTCTGTTGGCGCGAACGGGGCAGGCCAAGGTATCGCTGCCCGGCGGCTGCACCATTGGCGCGCGGCCCGTTGATCTGCATCTGAAGGCGCTGGAGGCCCTGGGCGCACAGATCGACCTGCACGAGGGTTACGTCTACGCCCAGGCGCCGCGCGGTCTGCGCGGTGCAGCCATCTCGTTTCCGTTCGTCTCGGTGGGCGCGACCGAACACGCCTTGCTGGCCGCCGTGCTCGCCGATGGCGAGACGGTGCTCGAGAACGCCGCTTGTGAGCCGGAAATCGTCGACCTCGCCGATTGCCTGAACAAGATGGGCGCTAGCATCTCGGGCGCCGGTACTCCGACCATCCGCATCAAAGGCGTCGCCCGCCTGGGCGGAGCCTCCCATTCGGTGATCCCCGATCGTATCGAAACTGGCACCTATGCGCTCGCCGCGGCCATGGCCGGGGGCGAGGTCAGGCTCACCAACACCCGTGCAGACCTCATCGAGGCGCTGCTCGACAAGATGACCGAGGCCGGCGCCGAGGTCACCCGCCACAACGATGGTGTGACCGTTAAGCGCAACGGTGCGCGGCTGCGGGCCGTGGAGATCGAAACCGACCCCTATCCGGGTTTCGCGACGGATCTCCAGGCCCAGTTCATGGCTCTCATGACCCTGGCCGACGGCGAGAGCGTGGTGCGCGAGACGATCTTCGAGAACCGCTTCATGCATGCCCCTGAACTGCGCCGGCTCGGCGCCGACATCACGGTATCGGGCGGGGAGGCGAGGGTGCGGGGCGTCGACGCTCTCGAAGGGGCGCCGGTGATGGCCACCGATCTTCGGGCTTCGGTGAGCCTGGTGATCGCGGGGCTGGCTGCGCGCGGCGAGACCATGGTCAACCGCGTCTATCATCTGGACCGCGGCTTCGAGCGGCTGGAAGAAAAGCTCGGGGCGTGTGGCGCGCAGGTGCGCCGCATCGTCGGCGACGGCGAGCCCGAGGACTGATCCGCATGCCAGGTTCGGATTCAACGACCCTGCGTCTGCTCGCCATGGACGAAGACGATCTGGCGGTGATCTCGGCGGCGCTTCAGGACGCTGTCGCCAAGGTCGGTGATATCGCCTACGAGCCGCGCGAACGCCGCCTGACCATCGTTTTCAATCGGTATCGGTGGGAATCCGGCGGCGGCGAGCGGGTCCGCTCGGCGTTGCAGCTCGGCGGCGTTTCACTGCTCCAGGCTCGCCGCATCCGCCGCGGCGCCAGGCAGGCGGTCGTGGAGCTGCTTTCCGTGCACTTCGAGGTCGGCGATGCGCCGAGCGGCTCGGTGGTGATCAGCTTCGCCGGCGGGGGCGACCTGCGCGCTGAGGTGGAATGCATCGACGCCATCCTGGCGGACATTTCCACGCCGTGGCCGACCCGCAGCGAACCGGCGCACGAGACATGATGGCGTTAGCGCACCAGGCCCGCTAAACACCGCGCCATGCGCCGCTTCCGCATCTCCGATCCGGGTTTCGACCCGGCTTTCGCCGCTTTCCTGGACGAGCGCCGCGAGGCGCCGCAGGAAGTCGACGACATCGTCCGCGGCGTCCTGACCGCAGTCCGCAACGAGGGACTGGCAGCCCTGCTACGCTACGCGCGCGAATTCGACCGCGTCGAACTGGACGAGCGATCGATCCGCATCGGCTCCGACGAGATCGCCGCGGGAGCCGCAGCGTGCGAGCCTGCGGTGGTCGACGCCATCGCCTTCGCCGCCCAGCGCATCCGCGCCTATCACCAACGCCAACGGCCGGCCGACGCCAGCTTCGTCGACGCTGCCGGCGTCACGATGGGCTGGCGTTGGACCCCGCTCGACGCGGTGGGAATCTATGTCCCTGGCGG
Organism: Phenylobacterium sp.; assembly: GCF_030693805.1. Lineage (GTDB taxonomy): Bacteria > Pseudomonadota > Alphaproteobacteria > Caulobacterales > Caulobacteraceae > Phenylobacterium. The sequence continues at coordinate 10,398 of NZ_JAUXZW010000132.1, read as the reverse complement.
ACGTGCAGCCTATCCCTCCACCGTCCTGATGAACGCCATACCCGCGGTGGCGGCCGGGGTCGGGCGCATCGCCATGGTCACGCCGCCGGGCAAGGTGCAGCCGGCGGTGCTGGCCGCCGCCCAGCACGCCGGCATTTCTGAGATCTGGCGGGTCGGCGGCGCACAAGCGGTCGCGGCGCTGGCGTTCGGCGCGGGCCCCATCCGCCCCGTCGATAAGATCGTCGGGCCGGGCAACGCCTTCGTCACCGCGGCCAAACGCCAGGTCTATGGCGTCGTCGGCATCGACGCCCTGGCGGGACCCTCCGAGATCGTGGTGGTCGCCGATGCGGCCAATGATCCGCGCTGGATCGCCGCCGATCTGCTGTCGCAGGCCGAGCATGATCCCGGAGCCCAATCCATTCTGATCACCGACAGCGAGGCCTTCGCCGCCGCTGTCGAGGCCGCCATCGCCCTTGAACTCACCAGGCTGGCCACGGGTGCAGACGCTGCGGCGTCGTGGCGCGACCATGGCGCGGTGATCATCGCGCCGCTCGACGCCGCTCCCGGCCTCGTCGATCGTATCGCACCCGAGCACGTCGAGTTCGCGATGGACGCGCCGGAGCGATTGGCCGACCGCGTGCGGCACGCTGGCGCGATCTTCCTGGGCCGTCACACGCCTGAAGCTTTGGGCGACTACGTTGCAGGTTCCAACCACGTACTGCCGACAAGCCGCGCGGCCAGATTCTCGTCAGGCCTGTCGATGTACGACTTCCTCAAGCGCACCTCGATAGTCAACTGCGGCCCCGCCGGTTTCGCAGAGCTCGGGCCGCACACGATCGCGCTGGCGACCGCAGAGGGGCTGCCGGCCCACGCCCTCTCGGCCGCGCTTCGGCTGGGCGTCGAGGCACGCTTCGACGGTGGCGACCAGTAGACGTCGATGCGCCTCGAACCCGCCCACCTTTAGAGGTAGTTGACGTCATCCACAGTGACCGGACGCATCCCGTGACCTCCCAAGCCACACCCTCAGAAGCATGGCATCGAAAGCTTGCGCCTTATCGCGAGCCCAGTATTGCACGCAGCGTGATCGAGGTGTTGATCACCGCCGTGCCGCTCGCGACGCTCTGGGCTCTGGCCTGGGCCCTGCATGAACGTGGCTGGTGGTGGGCGGCGCTGCTGCTCACGCTCCCGGCCGCTGCGTTCCTGGTGCGGCTGTTCATGATCCAGCACGATTGCGGACATGGCTCGTTCTTCCAGGATAAGCGCGCCAACGATTGGCTGGGCCGAGCGATCGGCGTGCTCACGCTCACCCCGTACGACTATTGGCGCCAGACTCACGCGATCCACCACGCGACGTCCGGCAACCTCGATCGGCGCGACCTGGGCGCCATCGAGATGCTCACTGTCGAGGAGTATCAGGCGCTGACGCCGGTGCGCCGGCTGGGCTACCGCCTGTACCGCCACCCGCTGGTGATGTTCGGCCTGGGGCCGGCGTTTGTGTTCTTCCTGATGCAGCGCCTGCCGATTGGCATGATGCGTCGCGGCTGGCGACCGTGGGCCAGCGTGCTGGGCAACGGCGCCGCGGCCGCCGTCGGCTTGGGCGCACTCATCTGGATGTTCGGACCGGCGCCGGTGCTGATGGTCAATGTCCTCACCATGCTGCTCGCCGCCACGGTCGGGGTGTGGTTGTTCTACGTCCAGCACCAGTTCGAAGGCGCGATCTGGGCCCGCAACGCGGACTGGCGGCGCGATGACGCAGCGTTGCAAGGCAGCTCGCATTACGACCTCCCAGCGGTGCTACGATGGTTCACCGCCAACATCGGCGTGCATCACGTCCACCACCTGTCCAGTCGGATTCCGTTCTATCGGCTGCCGAAGGTGCTGAACGACTTCCCGGAGCTGCGCGCGGTGAGCCGCGTGGGCCTCTGGGAGAGCTTCGCCTATGCGCGCCTGTCTCTGTGGGACGAAGGCGCGCGCCGTCTGGTCTCATTCCGCCAGGCCGCTCAAGCCCGCGCCTGAATCTCTGCGTCGGACTCTCTGCGTCCGGCCCTCGGCGGATCGCGCCGCGAAGCTGAACGGCGGCTGACTGTGACTCTCCGAACCCATTCAGGCGGCGACCTCTAGTTTGCGGGCCATCGGGGTTCAGGCCCCAAGGCAAATGCAGACGGGAGTAGGTCCATGCACAATTCCAAATCCGCCAATCGGGTCGGTGGCGCGGCTGTCGCGGTGATCGCGGGCGCCTGGCGCTCAACGCAGGCTCCACCGCTTCGGCGCAAGCTTTCGGCGGCAACCTCCAGCCGGTGATCGGTTGCGATGCGCCGGGGTCCAAGCAGACGGGCGGCGCGGTCATCGGGGCCCTGCTGGGCGCTGTCGCCGGCAGCAACCTGGCCAGGAACGACCGCGGAACGGGGACGGCGATCGGCGCGGTGGCTGGCGCCGCCGCCGGTTCGGCGATCGGCTGCAAGATGCAGCGCACGGATCAAGTCCGCAGCGCTTACGGCTACGGCGGCTATGCGCCGGCGAACGCCACCTATGTCTCGCGCGGCTATCGGCTGTCGTCCAACCTTGCCCCTGCGCCCTTCGAGCGTGACGGCGCGGGCTTCGTTGCACGCAGCAACCTGAACCTGCGCTCGGCGCCGACGACCGGCGCCCAGCGGGTCGGCCAGCTGCGCGCCGGCGAGCGCTTCCAGGCGTTGGCTCGGGTGCGCGGGACGGACTGGATTCTCGTTGGCGAGAACGGCGTCGGCGTCGGCTACGTCCACGGAGCCTACGTCCAGCCAGAACGCGCCTATAGCTACGCGTCGTACCGCTACTAGGCGGCCCGGACGCTGGCGTGCGTCGCGCCAAGCATCGCGACCATGCCGGCGTCCCTGGCTGATGCGGTGCGATAGACCAGCACCGATCGGGTTACATGTTTCAGCGCGTCGATTGTCGCCCTTGACCAGCCGTGGAATTCCGCTTCGCCCATGTGCGGCGGACATTCCACGGACAGGGCCTGCAGGCCGCACCCTTTGAGCTGCGACAGCGCGCCCGGCGCCGGCGGGGTCGCGCTCAGTCTTCCCACCACAAACAGCGAAAACGGCCGGATCAGCGAGACCGCGCTGAGCAGCGCCACTTGCGGTACGCCTTCCAAGTCGCAGATCTCACAGATCACCCCGCGCTGCACGAAGTCGTTGGCCTCTTTGAACGCCTTGGCGATCTCATCGCGCCCGCGCTGACTGGACAGGCTCACATAGGAGACCGGGATGATCAGGCTCGGCTGCAGCTTGGCCCCGTCATCGGCGTCCAGTCGGTCCAAGCCCCGCGCGATGGTCGCGAGATCGATTCGCAGGAGGTCGGCCCGCGACAGCAGCCCGATCGCCGCGGGGGGCAGCTCCTCGTCGCTGCCGGTCACCAGCACCCGGCGCGCCAGGCGAAACCCGATGCGGGCGTAGTTCTTCAGTTCGAACACCGGCTCCAATGTGCACGAAACGCGCAGCTCTCGCCCGTCAGAGGCGACGAACGGAGACCACTGGTCCATCGTGCGGCGGATGCGGCGCAACACTGGCTGCGGCTTCGGCTCAGGCGCCGGAGCCTCGACGAAAGACGCCGGTTCGGGACGTACGGCCGTCTCGGCTTGCGCTTCCTCGGCGGCGGCGCGCGCCGCCAGCGCCGGGTTGATCTTTACTGCCTCGACCCCGGTCGATGAGATCTTGTTGACCTCATGGACGTAGCCGTTCGCCAGGTGCGCTTCACCCAGGAAATGGCCGAGGATCTCGCGCAACGCCACCAGGCAGGCAGCCTGACACCCGAATCGGCTCAATTCGGGCTGACAGATGAGGAAGTCGGTCTCCGACACCCGCAGGTAAAATCCGCGTCCGCCCATCAAGCGCTGCAAGGTTCGCTCGGCGTGGGCGTAAACCTGGTCGCAGCGCAGGCTCCACTTCGGCCCGAAGCGGTCATAGACCGCGTCCAGGGCGATGATGTTGACCTTACCCTGCGCCAGCAGCTCCGGATCGCCGAATTGCTCGATCGCGGCTTCGACGTCAGCCGACATGAGTCGCGTCACGGCCTCGGCGGCCGTTGGTTCGACGCGCACGGCGTCGTCAGCGGTGGTCTCGGTCGTGGGACTCACGGAGCCTGACCTCACAAAGCGCACTGTGGTCGATTTCAACCGACCGTTGAGGGATTGTCTCACGCGCTCAGTTAACGAGATATGCGGCAATCCATTCGCTGGACGGCCGATTCGGAGGGTTTGATCCGTCAGGCGACGTTGCTCGCGACGCAACATTTGCAATCGGCGCAGGATTGCCGCACCGGTCGAACGCCATGGGCGAGCGCACCGACAGCAACCGGCTTCAGAAAGTCGAGATCGACGAGGAATCCCTCGCCGCCGCGTCGCGCGACCAGGAGCAGGAACGCCAGATCGCCATCTTCGACCTGCTGGAAGACAACCTGTTCGAGCCTGACGGGGCTCAGCAGGGTCCCTACGATCTGCGTATGAGCGTTCTGGAGAACCGGCTGGTCCTGGACGTCAGCGGCCCGGGCTATGAGCGACGCCACATTCTCTCGCTGTCGCCCCTGCGCATCCGCATCCGCGACTATGTCCAGATCTGCGAGAGCTACTACCAGGCGATCCGCAACTCGACGCCCTCACAGATCGAGGCGCTCGACATGGGGCGGCGAGGCCTGCACGACGAAGCGTCCGAGATCCTGCGCGCGCGGCTGGCCGGCAAGATCGAGACCGATCGCGACACCGCGCGGCGTCTGTTCACTCTGATTTGCGCCCTGCATTGGCGCGGGTGAGGCGCATGGGCCAAAACGACAACTTCCCCACTCCTGGCGCCGTGCTGTTCGCCTGCAACTATAACCGCGTGCGCTCACCCATGGCCGAGGCCTTGCTGCGGCGCGTCGCCGGCGACAGGATCTTTGTCGACAGCTGCGGCCTGAAGCAGGAGAGCGGCGAGGGTGTGATCGATCCGTTCGTCGAGACTGTGATGGCCGAACTTGGGTGCAGCATGGCGCGCCATCATCCCAAATCGTTCGCCCAATTGCAGGACGACTCCTTCGATCTGGTCATCTCGCTCACCCCCGAGGCCCAGCATCACGCCGTCGAGCTCACCCGCGGGCGCGCCGTGCAGATCGAATATTGGCCAATTTTCGACCCGACGCTGGCCGACGGCACGCGCGAGTCCCGGCTCGCAGCTTACCGAGAGGTGCGCGACGCGCTGGCGATGCGAATCGCCGAGCGGTTCGCCCAACCCGTGAAGATACGGCGCCCCATCGACCCGGAGCGGTGACCTGGGCTATGATGCGTTGACATCTGCACGGCTCGCGACCGATTCCCGGACGCGGGCCGTTCGCGTTAGGTGCGTCCATTTGGGAGAATGCATGGCGAAAGAAGAACTGTTGGAGTTTCCGGGCACGGTCAGTGAAGTCCTGCCCAACGCGACGTTTCGCGTGAAGCTTGAGAACGATCACGAGATCATCGCCCACACGGCCGGCAAGATGCGCAAGAACCGGATCCGGGTTTCGGCCGGCGACAAGGTCCTTGTCGAGATGACGCCCTACGACCTCACCAAGGGCCGCATCACGTTCCGCGTCCGCTAAAAGGTCGCCAGGCGCCTTGCCCAACTTGACCACGCAGCGCCTGGTCCTGGCCTCAGCCAGCCCACGGCGCCTTGAACTGCTGCGGCAGATTGCGATCGCGCCCGATGCGGTCGAGGCCGCCGAGATCGACGAGTCTCCGCTCCCCAAGGAAACCCCACGTTTGCTCGCCGGGCGGCTGGCCGCCGCCAAGGCCGTCAGGGTCGCGGCGCTGCATCCCCACGCCTATGTGATCGCCGCGGATACGGTGGTGGCCGTGGGGCGACGCGTGCTGCCCAAGGTCGAGACGGCCGAGCAGGGGCGAGCCTGCCTGGCGTTGCTCTCCGGCCGCGGCCACCGAGTGCTGACCGGTCTTGCCGTGCTGGCGCCCGACGGGCGCGGCGCAAGTCGCCTGGTCGAATCGCGGCTGAAGGTCAAACGCCTCAGCGCCAGCGAAATCGAGGACTACGTCGCCTGCGGCGAGGGTCTGGGCAAGGCCGGCGGCTACGCCATCCAGGGACGCGCCGGCGCCTTCGTCATCGAGCTGCATGGCTCCTATTCCGCCATCGTCGGGCTGCCGCTCTATGAGACCCAGGCTTTGCTGGGCGGCCTTGGATATCGCCTCCGATGAGCGAGCGGCGGCTCTACCTGGATGCGGGCGTTGGCGAGACCCGTGGCGTCGTCACGCTCGACGGCAAGCCCGAACGCCTGCTGATCCGCCGCGACGAGGAAGACCTTCGCCTGGCGTTGGGCGCACGTCTGGTCGGTCGCGCCCGACGCGTGGACGCCGCGATCGGCGCGGCCTTCATCGACCTTGGTGACGGCGCCGAAGCGATGCTGCCGTTCAAGCCGGCCGAGCGGCCCGTGGAAGGCTCGGTCCTGGAGGTCGAGATTCGCAGCGAGGCGCGCCACGCAAAGCTCGCCGTCGTGCGGCTGGTGGGCGAAGGGCAGGGGGCGCCGCGTCTCCTCGATCCGCCGCCGCCGCTTCGCGACCAGCTTGCGGCCCTGGTCCGGAACGCAAGGATCGTCGACGGCGCCGACGCGCGCCGCATGGCCGACGCCGCCCAGGCCGAAGCGCTGCAGACTTTGCATGCGCTGCCGGGGGGCGGGGTGCTGGCCATCGAGCCCACCCGTGCGCTCACCGCTCTGGACATCGATCTGGGCGACCGAAAGGGCGCCGACGCCAAGCGCGTCACCCGCCAGGTCAATCTGGTCGCCATCGCTGAAGCCGCCCGCCTGCTGCGTCTGAAGGGCTTGGGCGGACTGGTGGTCATCGACCTGGTCGGCCGCGGACACGACGGTGCGGCGCTGCTGGCGGCGGCGCGCCTGGCTTTCGCGCCGGATAATCCCGGCGTCGCTCTGGGTCCGATCAGCCGCTTCGGCACCCTGGAGCTCACGATCCCACGCCGCGCGCCGCCGTTGCACGACTCCCTGTGCGGCGCGCATGGCGGGCTAGCCGATCGCGCGCTCGCCCAGGCGCTGATCCGTCGTTTGGAGGCCGAGGCGCGGGCCAATCCCGGCGCGCGGCTGGTCGCGCGCGCATCGCCCGACATCGCCGACGCCGCCCGCCCGCTGGCGATGAAGCTCGCCGCCGTCGTCGGCGCGCGTTTCACCATCGTGCCCGACGCCAAACTCGCCCGTGAGCGCTTCGAGGTCGCCGCCTCATGACCAAGGCTAAATGTCCGATATGCCGCAAGCCGGTGGAGCCCGAGTACCGTCCGTTCTGCTCCAAGCGCTGCGCCGACGTCGACCTGCAACGCTGGATGGTCGGCGCCTACGCCGTACCCGCGTCGGAGGAGGACGACGCCTCGGACGAAGACGAAGCCTGAGGCGCGCGCGGCGTCTGGACTTCGAATAAGCGCTCTTCTATAGACCCGGCTCCCGCAAGCGGCGGCGTGCGCCTGGGTAGCTCAGTTGGTAGAGCAGCGGATTGAAAATCCGCGTGTCGGTGGTTCGAATCCGCCCCCAGGCACCACTATCTGCCCGCCGCCAGCGTGATCCTTCCCAGTGATCCCCATCGAACGGCTCATGGCGCGGCGTCAATCGACCTTGGCGCGATCCGTTGCGCCCGCTGGCCGAAACCAGAGGGGCAGACGGCAGGCCACGAGCATCACGACCGCCAGCGGCCGGGTGACAGCTGTGAAGGCGAAGACGCCGGCCAGGCGGGACAGCGCCGATGACCGTCCGACCATCAGCGCGACCGCCGCCGGCTGCACCAGGGCGAGCTCGTACATCAGCGCATAGGGGGTCGCGAGGTAGTAGCCGCTCATCAGCGCCAGCAGGCGCTCCACAGGATCCGACGTGCGTCTGAAAGCTGCGACGACCAGCCATGCGCCAAGCGCGGCGCCGGCGGCCATAACGCCGATCTGCGCCGGTCCCCCGAGACCAGCCAAGCGCGCGATAGCCTTGGGCGTGATCCCGATCCACGGCCGGCTGTCGACGATCTTTGAAAACCCCGTCAGCGCGGCGAACCAGCTTGCCCAGGTTTGCGGCCCATGCTCCGCAAGCGATACGAGGCAGAGGCTGAAGCCGACGAGACCTGCCGTGAACAGCGCCTTGAGATGTCCGCCAGCCAGCAGGGCCAGTGGGACCATCACGAGAATCTGCGGCTTCGCGGCGGCGAGCAGGCCGAACACCATTCCCGCGAGCCGGGGCCGGGATTCCAACCAGATCAACGCCAGGATGAGTCCGGCGGCGATCACCAGAGTGACCTGACCTGTCAGCAGCGCCACGACCGTCGCGGGGCTCGCAAGAACGAGCGGCCAGGCGCGTCCGATAAGGCTCCGCGCCGCCACGCAATACAGGCTCGCGCTGATGGCGATCCAGGTCAGGTATGCGGGCAAGAGCGATGCCGCCCGTAGCGGCTGCAGAAACAAAAGGAACGTGGGGGGGTAGGGGAAGGGCCGCAGCACGGTTGGATCCGAGACCGCCCAGGCCTGGGCCTTGGTGATCGCGACGACGTCGTAGACCGCATTCAAAGGCATCCGCGCCGCGGTCCAGAACACTGTGAAATCGACCTCCAGCTCGGGCAGGTCCCTCACGATCGCCGTCACGAAGGCGCAGTCTACGAACAGCGCGATCGCGAGCGAGAGCAGGATCGTCGCCCGATGGATCCTCGATAAGGGAGCGATCTCATGGTCGCCCTTGGCGACCGCTTGGTCTTGCGCTCTACCGAACAGCTGCATCAAACCCCCGGCCTGCGCGTGCGCCTTCGCCGACGCGACCATCGTTGCGCCGGCCGCATCGAGCAAGGCCAGTCCGGCCACGACGTCGGAATTCGTCGACCATCTGCTGCGCCTGCCGGGCGGGGCCAGGTCGCGGTGAGGCCATTCACCGTCACAGAACCGGCCAAGTCTGCGGCCAGGTTGTCGCGCATCGAGCCTGGCCAGGGCGGGAGAACTGACGATGCCGCCCCCAGGCGAGGACGAGCCTTCCAACCCCTTCGAACGCGCCAGCCCCTGGGGCCGCGCGCGGCAGGCGCCGTTCCGCATCGGCCCGCTGCCGCAGTCGCCCTCCCGCGCACCGCCGCCGCCACGGCCCGCAACGCCGCCGCCGCCAGGCGAGATACAGCGCGCCGCGCAGGCACGGCCGGGCGGCCGGGGAATCCTGTCTGGTTCGTTGATCCCGGTCCGCGCCGCGCCGGCGTCTCCGCCACTCGCTGAACCGGCGCCGAACGCCCAGGAACCTCAGCCGTCAGCGGCCGCCGCCCGCGCTCCGGGAAAGCTCGAGCCTTCTGTGGCGGCTCGGGCGACCGCCCCCGCGCCCATCCCATCTGAGCGTGCGGCGTCTGTGCCGGAGGCCTCGCCACCGGCCTTCGTTCCGCAGCGCCCGGCTACGCGGCGCCCACGACGCAGGCTGCCGCTGCTGCCGCTTGCGGCGGCCGTGGTGGTGATCCTCGTGGTGGTCGTCCAGGCTGTCGCCGTCCTCGGGGGCCGGCGAGGGGAAGCCGCCCGTCCAGAACCTACGATGGCGCCAGCGCCGCCGCCCGCAGGCTCCGTGGCGTCCGGCGCGCCGGCGCCCGTCAGCCGGCCACCTCTCCCCCAGACCGCTGCCCTAGCGGCAGCCAAAGCGCCGGATCGATCGCATTCCGCACCGGCTCCGGTCGCTGCGCGTACGTCCACGCCGCCCGTCAAGACCGCGGTGGCGCCGCCCACGCGCGGCGCGGAGCCGCGCGCCGTGACGATCACACCCGCACCCTTGGCGGTGCCGCCCGCCGGGCAGCCGCCGGTGATCACGCCTGCCGCGCCTCCGCCGTTCCCCGATCCGGAGGCCCCCATGGTTACCCAAGCGCCGGAGCTGCGCTGACCTCGCGCCTGTACCCCGACGAACGTCTTGGAGAGATTCTCGTCAGTGCTGAAGAAAACCAGAACATCGCGTCTAGCCGGCGCGGCTCACCTGGTAGCTATGAGGATTCATGTTCCGTCAGTTTTATATTGCAGTGCAGCATAACTCTGGCGTTAACCCTGATTCAAGCACCTAACCGCCCCTACGTCATTGTGCGCCGCCGCATTCTTTGACGACGAGGGGCCCTACTTGGCCTAAACGGCCCGATCACCCCTTGACGCCTTAACAAGGGGTTGCCAAAGGACCGGAGCCGCACGGCTACCCAGCGGTAAAATTTCGTGGTTCCCGAGGGGACTCGAAGTTGCGCGCGCCTTAGTAACGTCGATCTTCAGCGCTGCTGAAGAAAACCGGTACGGGTTGGCGCAGCGACGGCGGCTCTGTCGACCTGGTTCGGTTTCGGATTGGGTCGGTGGGCTTGTTTTCAACTGGGGTGGAGACGCTCTCGCGCGACGACCCCTCGGTCCAACGTGCTAGACCAATCAGGAACTGGCGACAGATGCTCGACAACAAACG
>NZ_JAUXZW010000126.1 GCF_030693805.1 Phenylobacterium sp. | reverse complement strand
TTGAACCAATGTTAAAGTTGGTTCAAGTGTTGTTTGTCCGTAAGAAACGGTTGAGGCAAAAAAAAGTAAAAACAGCCATAAATTTACTTTTGTGTATAGTTTTTTCATTGGGTACTCTGGATAGTTATAATTAGCAAGTAGTTATGAACAAAAAGAATACCTCTCAACAACTTTGTTTTTTGATTAATAAACCAATATTTACAGTTCCCCTAAGTTCCGTGCGGCTAATAATTATTAGAATGATAAGCAGTGCTTATTATTCTAATAATTTCGACTTGCCAGGGATGTTGAAGTTTACTTCAAGCCCAGTTCTTTACACATTCTGTAATAGTTTGGCGGAGCTAAACCGAGTTTTTTAGCAGCTTCGGAGTCGGACTCCGATCTTTGGCGAACGTAAGAGAAGTACTTCTCGCGGAAGTTTTTTTCCATATGCTTTAGAGAAAGAATCCCTTCCGGTGATTTGAAACTAACTCCCTCTGTTGATATGATTGTTTCTGTTGATTGAATTTTCTTCCCGAGAGCAGTCTCAATTATAAACGAATCAATCAGTTTTTCATCAAAGAAGAGTAAACGTTGAACTAAGTTTTTCAACTCGCGAATGTTGCCCGACCACTCATAATCAACTAAAAATTTCATTGCTTCTTCGTTGATAACCGGCATTTCTTTTCCCATATCGTTGGAAAACTCACTCATGAAGTAATCAATTAGATAATGAATGTCTTCCTTTCTGTTACTTAGCGGCGGCACATGAATTGGAACAACGTTTAATCTGTAGTAAAGATCTTCGCGGAAACGTTTTTCTTTCATCGCTTCTTCCAGGTTTCTGTTTGAAGCGGAAATAATGCGGACGTTTACTTTTACTTTTTCAGTTCTACCAATCTTTTCAACTTCTCCTTCTTGCAACACACGGAGAAGTTTTACCTGAGCGGAAAGAGGCAGCTCAGAAACTTCATCAAGAAAGATTGTTCCGCCATCTGCGGTTTCTAGTCTGCCCGGTTTACTTTTTACAGCGCCGGTAAATGCACCGCTTTCATATCCAAATAATTCAGATTCCA
>NZ_JAUXZW010000100.1 GCF_030693805.1 Phenylobacterium sp. | reverse complement strand
CAGCTTGTCGGTGGTCTCGGCGGGCACCATAAAGCCCAGCTTGTCGCCTTCCTTGAACTTGAGTTCCGAAGGGTCCTCTACGCGCCCGCGGGAGGCGCGGATCCAGCCGCGGTCGGAGAGGATCACGGTGATCGGCTCGCGCACGATCATCGCCTCAATGGCCGCCTCCGCGTCCACCACGGGCGCGATATCGAAGGTCGAACGGCGCTTGCCGATCGCGGTGTCCGGGCCCAGCACCGCGCGCACCGCGTTGAGGCCGACGCCCACCAGCTTCCACTGGGCGACGTCGGAGGCCAGCAAGGTCAGCAGGCCGTCGCGTTCTTCCGCCAGCTCAGCGTGCTCACGGCGGATCTCCATCTCCTCCAGCCGCGCGAGCTGGCGCAGACGGGTGTTGAGGATGGCGTCGGCCTGGATCTCGGTAAGGTCGAAGGCCGCGATCAGCTTGGCCTTCGGATCCTCCTCGTAGCGGACGATGCGGATCACCTCGTCGAGGTTGAGGTAGGCGATCAGCAGGCCGTCGAGGATGTGCAGCCGCGCCTCGATCTTGCCGAGGCGATGGCGGGCGCGGCGCACCAGCACCTCGCGCCGATGGGCGAGGAAGGCCTTCAGCGCCTGGCGCAGGTTCATCACGCCCGGCGTGCCGCGGGCGTCCAGGACGTTCATGTTGACCGGGAAGCGGGTCTCCAGGTCGGATAGCCGAAACAGGCTCTCCATCAGCACTTCCGGCTCGACGTTGCGGTTCTTGGGCTCGATCACCAGCCGCACGTCCTCGGCCGACTCGTCGCGCACGTCGCCCATAAGTGGCGCCCGCTTGTTCTCGATCAGGCCGGCGAGTTGCTCGACCAGGTCTGCCTTGCGCACCTGATACGGCACCTCGGTGACGACAATCTGATAGGTCCCGCGACCGGTGTCCTCGCGGGTCCAGCGGGCGCGCACCCGCACGCCGCCGCGGCCCGTTTCGTAGGTCTCCAGCATCGAGGCGGCGCTCTCGACGATGACCCCGCCTGTCGGGAAGTCAGGACCGCGGACATGAACCATCAGCTCGGCGGTGGTCGCATCGGGATTGGCCAGCAGCACGTGGCAGGCGTCGATCAGCTCGGCGGCGTTGTGCGGCGGGATCGAGGTGGCCATGCCGACCGCGATGCCGGTGGCGCCATTGGCCAGCAGATTGGGGAAGCCCGCGGGCAGAACGACCGGCTCGCTGTCCTGACCGTCGTAGGTCGGACGGAAATCGACCGCGTCCTCGTCGATGCCGTCCAGCATCAGGATCGCGGCTTCGGTGAGCTTGCACTCGGTGTAGCGCATGGCCGCGGCGTTATCGCCGTCGATGTTGCCGAAATTGCCCTGGCCGTCGACCAGCGGATAACGCTGGGCGAAGTCCTGGGCCATGCGCACCAGGGTGTCGTAGATCGATTGGTCGCCGTGCGGATGGTACTGGCCCATCACCTCGCCGACCACCTTGGCGCACTTGCGCGCGGTGGACTGAGGGTTCAACCGCATCTCGTTCATCGCGTACATGACGCGCCGCTGCACCGGCTTGAAGCCGTCGCGCACGTCGGGCAGCGCGCGGCCGGTGATGGTCGACAGCGCGTAGGCCAGATAGCGCCGCGACAGCGCTTCGCTCAGCGGCTCATCAATGATCCGGTCACCGCCGTCTTCGGGCGGGGGTGGAATGTGCTTGGTCATGGGGCGAATCTCGGGAGGCGATCAGCTCCATCTGTAACGATGAGCAGGCGATGCGTCTTGTTGCGAGATCACGATGCGTGGTCGCAGCCGTGGTTCCACACAAACTGAGGCGCGAAGGGCTCCACCGCGCTATGCCAGCCGATCTCTTGAGCCCCGGCGGAACACGCGATGCATCTCTTCAACCCGGTAGAGCAGGCCGTGTTCATCTGGACGGTCGGCAACGTGCCGGATGGGGTGGCGATCTGCGGCCAGTTCACCACCTCGGTGTTCCAGGCCCGTGAGATGGGCGAGCACGGCTTTCGCACCACCTTCACCGTCGCGGGTAATCCAGCCTTTCAACTCCCGCCAAGCTGCGCGGTCTGTACGATCGCCGGACGGGGTCCAGGGGCTCGAGCGCGGAATGACTTTCGTGCTGTGGACCGATGACGCGGGCTACCTCATCGCCCTGGAGGGAGCCACCTCGGGCGAGAGCATCGCAGGCCTGGACTTCGACAACCTGGACGTCGAACTGCACCCCGCGCCCGAATTCGGTCCGCCGAACTAGAGCCGGCCGGCGTCGGTCAGGCGGTTGACCAGCCACATCCGCGCCGGCGGCAGGGGGCGGTTGAGCGGCGCGAAGACAAAGCTCTCCAGAAAATGGCCCGTCAGCTCCAGGCCAGCGCCGACGTCGCCGACCTCCAGCCGCGACTGAGCTGACAGCATGAACTGCGGAAGGGTCAGCAGGCGCTCGGCGTACGGGGCGCCCGCTTCGCGGCTTACCGCGCGACCCGTACGCGGGCTGACGTAGATCAGGTCGTCTACAGTCCCCGTCGCCGCGCATTTCGACAGGTCCAGGCCAAACCCAAGATCCTGCAGCAAGCCAGCTTCGAAGCGCACGAACACCGCCGGCCACAGCTCCGTCCCGGCCAGCGCCGCGCACAGGGCCTCGAACGCCAGGAATGCGCCCGGATGTGGTTCGCGCTCCGGCAAGGCGCCGTTGGCCACGGCCGCAGCCGCGGCCAGACCGGCCAGGGCCAGCGGGTCGTCGAACAGGGCGGCCGGCCCCTCGCCTATCGCCTCCAAGGTCGCCGATCCCAACTGGTCAGAGACCCGTGCGCGGTAGCGCAGATTGACCCTGGCGCCGGCCTGCAGGACGGGGCGCATCTTGCGCGAGGCGCCGCCGGCGATGTGCGCAGCGTAACGACCGTGGCTGGCGGTCAGCAGATCGGCGATCGCGCCCGTTTCGCCATGTGCCCGCGCCGCCAATACAAAGGCGTCGTCCTCGAACTCCATCGCTAGCCTTCCCCCTTCTCCCTCCAGGGGGAAGGGTGCGCGGCGCTAGGTCTGGGGGTTTGCGTCATCGCGCCCCTCAGACGTCGAAATCCAGGCCGACGTCGCCGTAGAACTCGCGCTTGTCGGCCCAACGGTCGTCGACCTTCACATGCAGGAACAGGTGCACCGGGCGATCCAGCAACTCGGCGAGCTCCTCGCGCGACTTCTGGCCGATCCACTTCAGGGTCTGGCCCTTGTGGCCCAGCACGATGGCGCGCTGGCCCTCGCGTTCCACATAGACCATCTGCTCTATGCGCAACGAGCCGTCTGCGCGCTCCTCGAACGCTGTGGTCTCGACCGCCGCGGCGTAGGGCAGTTCCTCGTGGACCCGCAGGTAGATCTTCTCGCGCGTAATCTCGGCGGCCAGCAGGCGGGCCGGAAGATCCGCGGTCTGGTCGGCGGGATAGAGCCATGGCCCCTCGGGCATCAATTCCGCCAGGCGATGTTTCAGGTCGTCCACGCCGGCGCCGTCGGCCGCCGAGATCATGAACACCTCGGAATAGGCGCCGGAGTCGAACAGGGCCTTGGCGAGCGCCAGCAGCCGCTCGCGCTTCATCCCGTCGATCTTGTTGAGCGCCAGAATGACCTGCGAGCCCGCCGCCTTCAGCCCCTCGACGATGGTCGCAACGTCGGTGGCCGAGCGGCGGTCGGCTGACTTCGCGCCGGGCTCAGCCGCAGCCAGTTCGGCTTGGGCGTCGACCATATGCACCACGGCGTCGGCGTCGGCAGCACCGCCCCAGGCGGAGCGCACCATGGCGCGGTCCAGCCTGCGCCGGGGCGCGAAGATGCCCGGGGTGTCGACCAGCACGATCTGCACGTCGCCCTCGATCGCCACGCCGCGCACCGGAAAGCGCGTCGTCTGCACCTTCTGGGTGACGATCGAGACCTTGGCGCCGACAAGGCGGTTGGTCAGTGTCGACTTGCCGGCGTTGGGGGCGCCGATCACGGCTGCGAAGCCCGCTTTGGTCATTGGGAGCCTTCGCGTTTCAACAACATCGTCATGGCGGCCGCCTTCTCCGCCTCCTGCTTTGATCGCCCCTCGGCCTGCTCGGCCTCGAAGCCTTCGATCGTCACCTGTACGACAAATTGCGGCGCATGGTCTGGTCCTGATCGCCCGACAAGGTCGTAAGCCGGCAGCGGCAGGCCGCGGGCTTGCGCCCATTCCTGAAGCTGGGTCTTCGGGTCCTTGATGGTCGGGGCGTCGAGATCGGCGAACTCCTCCTCCCAGAAGGTAAGGAAGAAGGCTCGGGCCGCCTCCAGGCCCGCGTCGATATAGATGGCCCCGATCAAGGCCTCGCAGGCGTCGCCCAGCACAGAATCCAGCGCCCGGGCGCCGATCTTGGTGGCGCTCGCCGACAGCCTCAAGGCGTCCGGCAAGCCAATCCGCCGCGCGACCCGCGCGCAGGCGTGGAAATTGACCAGCGCCGCCAGCAGCCGCGACATCTGGCCCTCGCGCGCCTTGTCGTCGAGCGCCATCAGCCGTTCGGCGGCCAGCAGGTTGAGCACACGGTCGCCCAGGAACTCAAGCCGCTCGTAGTGACCCACCGCGCGCGCGCCGTCGCCGACGCTGGCGTGGGTCAGGGCGCGCTCCAGCAGTTCGCGGTCGCGGAACGGGACGCCGATGCGGCGCTCCAGCTCCGCCACCGCGGCGGCGCGCGCGTTCATTTGAGCAGTCTGAAGAATCGGCCCGGCCGCGCGTCCATCACCCAGGTCCACGGCTTGAAGATCGAGGCGCTCTGTTTCCACGACAGCAGGATGATCTCGGCCCGCCCCACGAGGTTCTCCGCCGGGACGTAGCCGACACCGATGGCGCTGGGCGCGCGGCTGTCGAGCGAGTTGTCGCGGTTGTCGCCCATGAAGAAATAGTGCCCCTCGGGCACGATGAAGCCGCCGACATTGTCCATCTCGCCGTCCGCGCCATAGTCGTAGGTCACGTAGCGGACGCCTTCGGGCAGGGTCTCGCGGAAGCGTTGCACGTTGCGCACGAAGCCATAGCCGGAATCCACCTCGACCGAGGGCATCACCTCGCGCGGGATCGGCTTGCCGTTCAGGAACACCTCGCCGCCGCGCACGTCGATGCGGTCGCCGGGGAGGCCGATCAGCCGCTTAACGTAGTCGGTGCGCCCGTCCCGCGGCAGCTTGAAGACGATGACGTCGCCACGCTTGGGCGCATGGCCAAACACCCGGCCGCTGAAGATCGGCGGGCTGAACGGTATGGAGTGGTGCGACCAGCCGTAGGCGTACTTCGAGACGATGATGTAGTCGCCTTCCAGCAGGTTGGGCTGCATGGAGGCGGACGGAATGGTGAAGGGCTGGAACAGCAGGACGCGCAGCACCAGCGCGATGGCCAGCGCGTAGACCACGGTCTTGACGACCTCGACGAACTCATGGAGCGCGCCCGCCTTTGCGGGACTTTGCGCGGTCTTGGTCATTCAGCGTCCCGAAAAGCGTCAGTCCGCGCCCGCGGACGCGCTGTAGCTAGACGCTCGCACCGCGCGGAGCAAGACGGCCGCCCCCCGGAACCGCCCTCAGTAGAGCCCGTGCACGAAGCGGCCCCAGCGCGCCTCGGTGACCCAGGTCCATGGCTTGAACAGGGACATGCCGGGTCCCCACGAGCCCAAGACGATCTGCGCCTTGCCGACCAGGTTCTCGGCCGGAACGAAGCCGACCCCGATCGCCGCAGGCAGGCGGCTGTCCTGGGAATTGTCGCGGTTGTCGCCCATGACGAAGTAGTGGCCGGCCGGAACGACGAACACCTCGGTGTCATCCAACTCGCCGCCGGGCCCGAAATCGTTGGTCAGGTAGCTGCGGCCGCCCGGCAGGGTCTCTCGGAAGTGCTCCACGTCAAGGCCTGAGGCGTTGTCGCCGACGCCCTGGATGGCGGTCTCCTCGCGGCGCGGCGCCGGCATGTCGTTGACGTACAACCGGTCGGCCTTCATCTGCACCCGGTCGCCGGGCAGGCCGATGATCCGCTTGATGTAGTCGGTATGACCATCACGCGGCAGCTTGAACACCACGATGTCGCCGCGCTCCGGCGTCCGGTCGAGGATCCGCCCTTTGAAGATCGGCGGGCTGAACGGGATGGAGTGGTGGGACCAGCCGTAGCTGAACTTGCTGACCACCAGATAGTCGCCTTGATACAGGTTGGGCTCCATCGACGCCGACGGGATCGTGAAGGGTTGGAAGACCACGGTCTTCAGCACCACGGCGATCAGCAGGGCGTAGACGACGGTCTTCGCCGCCTCGAAGACCTCGCGAAACGCGCCGGCCTTCTCTGGCTCGGCAGTGGTGGCGCTTTCGCTCATCTTGTCCTCGAAGGGTGGCGGGGAGCCGCTCGAACCTCAGCTATCGCCTAAACATGCTGAA
The DNA here is from genome assembly GCF_030693805.1 of Phenylobacterium sp. Lineage (GTDB taxonomy): Bacteria > Pseudomonadota > Alphaproteobacteria > Caulobacterales > Caulobacteraceae > Phenylobacterium. The sequence goes on along the minus strand of NZ_JAUXZW010000100.1, from coordinate 4,441 downwards.
CGCTCGTTAACTCGCCGTCATCCGGCACCGCCTCGATGACCACGAAGGCCTGGGCGTAGGGGTGGTCGTCGGTCAGCGTCAGGTGGATGACCGCACGATGCCCGGCCGGGGTGATCGCCGCCAGCCTCGCCGCCGCCCCGCCGGTCAGCGCCATGGTCGGCTGGCCGGAGCGGGCGTTGACCACGCCCATGTCACGCCAGAACACGCCGCGCCGGATGCCAGTGCCCAGCGCCTTGGCGCAAGCCTCCTTGGCCGCAAAGCGCTTGGCGTAGCTGGCCGCCTTGCCGGGCTTGCGTTCGGAGCGCGTGCGCTCGATTTCGGTGAACACCCGGTAGGTGAAACGCTCGCCGAAGCGCGCGAGGCTGGCTTCGATCCGGCGGATGTCCGACAGGTCCGAGCCGATGCCGAGGATCATGCCGCACGCCCTGCCCGCGCCTCGTCCATCAGCGCGCGCATCCGCTGGATGGCCGGACCAAGTCCCGTGAAGATCGCCTCGCCGATCAGGAAGTGGCCGATGTTGAGTTCAGCCACCTCGGGGATCGCGGCGATCGGCTTCACGGTCTCGAAATCGATCCCGTGGCCGGCATGGACCTCCAGGCCCAAAGAAGCGGCCTGGGTCGCCGCCGCGCGCAGGCGTTCGAGGATCTGCGGGGCGTCTGGAGAATGCTCGCGCACCGCCTGGCAATAGGCGCCGGTGTGCAGTTCGACGACCTGGGCGCCCACCGACTTCGCCGCAGCCACCTGCTCGGGATCGGCGTCGATGAAGCAGGAGACGCGGATGCCGGCCTCTGACAGTCGCCTGACCACCGGGGCGATGGTGTTGTGACCGCCGACGACATCCAGACCGCCTTCGGTGGTGACCTCCTCGCGCCGTTCCGGCACCAGGCAGGCGGCGTGCGGGAGGTGGGCGAGCGCGACGCCCTCCATCTCCATGGTCACCGCCATCTCCAGGTTCAGCGGCCGGCCCCGGCGTCGCGTGATCACGGCGAGCGCGTCGATGTCGGCGTCGGAGATGTGGCGGCGGTCCTCGCGCAGGTGCGCGGTGATGCCGTCCGCCCCTGCAGCGACCGCCACCTCGGCCGCGCGCACCGGGTCAGGATAGCCCTCGCCGCGTGCGTTGCGCACCGTGGCCACGTGGTCGATGTTGACCCCGAGCCGCAGCCGGTTCACGCCCGCAGCCTCTTCGAACCCGGCTCTTCGGCCGGCAGGGCGGCGAGTTCCGGCGGCAGGGCGTCGGCGGGATAGGACGGCACGTCGACCGTGGCCAGCGCCACCAGTGGCCAACCGACGTCAGCCCGGCCGCCCGATCGATCGACGATGCAGGCGCAGCACAGCACCACGCCGCCGGCGGCCTGGATCGGCTCCACGGCTTCGCGGAACGATCCGCCGGTGGTGATCACGTCCTCGACCACGACGACCTTGGCGCCGGGCGCGATTTTGAAGGCGCGGCGAAGTTTGAACTGGCCATCCTCCCGCTCGACGTACATCGAGGGCACGCCGAGCCAGCGGGCCGTTTCGTAGCCCGGGATGATCGCACCCACCGCCGGCGCGACGATCAGGTCCGGCTTTCCGAACTCCAGCTCGATCTTCTGAGCCAGTGCGCGGCACAGCCGCTCGGTGCGATCGGCGTGCTGGAAGACCAGGTTCTTCTGCAGGAACATTGGGCTGTGCCGCCCGGACGCTAGGATGAAATGGCCCTCGCGCAGCGCGCCTGCGCCGCGGAATTCGTTCAGCACGTCTTCGGTGTTCATCGCCGCCCTCCAGGTTGTCGGGGAATAGCCGAAAGCACCGGCGCCTGTCATCCGCGCGCGCACTTGCGGCGGCGCCGAGCGCATGCAGGTCGAGGCGTTGACCTCCGAGGAAGCGCAAGGCGCGCGACTAGGCTGCTGCGTCCTCGCCCTTTGCCCGGTCGACAGTCTCGACGCTGGGGTTGGCGCGCAACGCCGCGGCGATATGGGTCAGGTGGCGGGCGTCCTTGACGTCGATGTCGAAATCCACGTCGAAGAAGTCCTGCTGGCGATAGCGCATGCGCAGGTTGACGATGTTGCCGCCGGCGTCGCCGATCACCGTACAGGCCTGGCCCAGCACGCCCGGCGCATTGCGCACCGTGGCGATCAGCCGTGCGCGGGCGATGGTGTTGCGCTCGGCCTCCGGCGTCCACTGCAAGTCTCGCCAGACCTCCTCGTTGTCCTCGAACGTGGCCAGGCGTTCGCAGTCGATGGTGTGCACCGTCAGGCCGCGGCCGTCGGTCTCCAGGATACCGACGATGCGGTCGCCAGGAACGGGATTGCAGCAATCGCCGAAATGCAGCGATACGCCCGGGGTCAGGCCTCCGCCGCGCACATACAGCCGGGCGCTCTTGCCGTCCTCGATGCGGCGCTGGGCGACGGCGGCCTCACGCTCGGCGGCCTTGAGCCCAGGGAAGACGACGTCCAGCACTTGGGTCGGGGTGACGCGTCCGCGGCCGATGGACTCGAACAGCTCGTCTTCGGAGGGCGCAGCGAACCGATCGAGCGCAGGGCGCAGCGACACCTGCGAGCGCGCCTTGCCTGCGCGTTCGAAGGTCTGGTCCACGGTGGCGCGGCCGAGCCGGGTGAACTCTTCCTTCTCAGTCTGGCGGATGTGGCGGCGGATCGCCGAGCGCGCCCGTCCGGTGACGGTGAGCGAGCGCCAGTCCGGCGGCACCACGGGCTTGCCGCCGCGCACGACCTCGACCACGTCGCCGTTCTGCAGCTCCGTGCGCAATGGCTTCAGCTCGCCGTTGATCTTCACGCCGATGCAGGTGTCGCCGACGTCGGTGTGGACGGCGTAGGCGAAGTCGAGCGACATCGCACCACGCGGCAGGCTGACGAGCCGGCCCTTCGGCGTGAACACGAAAACCTGGTCCAGGTACATCTCGAGCTTGGCGTGCTCGACCAACTCCTCGGCGTCGCCGCCGTGCTCCAGTACCTGCACGAGATGACGCAGGTTGATCAGCGGGTCGCGTCCGCCGGCCGCCGCCTGCGCCTCGGCGTCGAAACCGTAGGACTTGTCCTTGTAGCGCCAGTGGGCGGCGACCCCGTCCTCGGCGACGCGGTCCATCGCCTCGGTGCGGATCTGCATCTCGATGCGCATGCCGCGCGGGCCGACCACAGTGGTGTGCAACGATCGATAGTTGTTACGCTTCGGCGTCGAGATGTAGTCCTTGAACCTCTCGGGCACGCTGGGCCAGGCGCGGTGGATCACGCCCAGCGCACGGTAGCAATCGTCCTCGCCATCGACGATCACCCGAAAGGCATAGATGTCGGAAAGCTGAGAGAAACCAATCGTCTTGCGCTGAAGCTTACGCCAGATCGAGAACGCGCCCTTCTCCCGGCCGAACACTCGCGCGGGTATTCCGGCCGCCTCCAGGCGGGTGGAGATTTCCCCCGACACCACGGCCACGGCGCCGCCCTGCGACTGGCGCAGCGCCTCCAGCCGGCGGCTGATCGCGTCGCGCGCCACCGGGTTCAGATGCTCAAACGCGAGCTCCTCGAGCTCGGTGCAGATGCGGTGACAGCCGATCGATCTGGCCAGCGGGGCGTAGATGTCGAGCGTCTCGCGCGCGATGCGCTCGCGCTTCGCCGGGCTCGGGATGTGCTGCAGCGTGCGCATGTTGTGCAGCCGGTCGGCGAGCTTGACCATCAGCACGCGCACGTCGCGCGAGATCGCCAGGATGAACTTGCGCAGGTTCTCGGCCTGACGCGTGTGCTCCGCAGTCAGCTGCAGCTTGGAGAGCTTGGTGACGCCCTCGACCAGCTCCGCCACCTCGTCGCCGAACAGAGTCTCGATCTGCTCGCGGGTGACCGGCGTGTCCTCGATCACGTCGTGCAGCAAGGCGGTGACGATGGAGGCGGTGTCGAGCCGGTAGTCGGTGAGGATGCCCGCCACCTCGATGGGGTGGGCGAAGTAGGGATCGCCGGACGCCCGCTTTTGGGCGCCATGCATGCGCATCGCATAGACGTAGGCGCGGTTCAGCAGCGCCTCGTCGGCGGTGGGGTCGTAGGAGCGGACCTTCTCGATCAGCTCATATTGGCGAAGCAGCCTGGGCTTGCGTGACTTTGCAGGCGCAAGCGGAGGCGGCGGGGCTAGAACGCGAGGGCCCGCCTCGACGGAAAGAGGGTCTGCGCCTTCGGGGCTCAGTACCGCTCCTCCTGACCGCCGTCGCGGTCGCTCTGCAGCGCGCGGACCAGTTCCAGCTCGCTCATCTGCATGTGCGTGGGATCGGCCAGCAGGGCCAGGGTTTCGGCTTCTTCCTCGGCTTCCGAGCGCTCGTCGACGCGCTGCAGGGTCCCGATCAGGCTCTCGCGCAGTTCCTCGGCGTCGACCACGTCGTCGGCGATCTCGCGCAGCGACACAACGGGGTTCTTGTCGTTGTCACGGTCGACCAGCAACTGCGCCCCGGCGGAGATGGCGCGCGCAC
>NZ_JAUXZW010000004.1 GCF_030693805.1 Phenylobacterium sp. | reverse complement strand
GCAGCGGGGTTCGCGCTGGCCAGCCTCGGCTATGCGTTCATCCGGCCAGGGGTCACGGCGGGCGCCTCGCTGGCGGCGTCCGACGCCCGCCAGGGCGAAGTGGCCGGCGTGATCGCATCGTCAGGCATCGCCGGCGTGATCTTCGCGCCGGTGATCGCCTTGTCGATCTACCAGTACTGGCGCGACGGGCCCTACCTGATCAACGCCCTGGCGCTGGTCGCCATCCTGGTGTTCGTGCGGGCCAAGGCGCCGCTGCGCAACGCTGGCGCGCAAGCCTGATGCGCAGCTCGCAAAACGCCGGTTCACGGATGCTCAACCTCTAACGGGCTGTATAAGCTCGACAAGAGGACACGGCATGAACCAGTTCGTGACGCTGCTGAGCGCAACCTGCGCGCTGGCCATCGGGGTCGGCGTGATGGCCTACTTCTACGGCTACGTCTTCCGCGCCAGGGGATTTCGGCCGCTTCACGCGGTCACCCTCTGCTCCACCGTGATGGCGTTGACCCAGTTGATGGTGTCCATGCAGGGCGGGCCGGAGGCGGAGACGGCGCACATCTCGGCGACGTTCTTCGTCATCGTGGCGACCTTCGCTCAGGCAGTGGTGGCGGTGCGCGGCCGCAAGGCTCGAGCGCCGTTCGAGACCCCGGACACCGATTCGGCCGAACAGCCCGATCCGGCCTGAGGCCTCACCGGATGTCGCGCCCGTGGCGGGCTGCGGCTGAGCTCTAGGCCGCAGCGCCCACCCGTCTCGCCACGACGGCGTAGGACATGCCGCGGGACGACAGGTCGCGCGCTTCGATCGCCTTGCGCATCAGCCCTTCGACCCACAGTCCCGGGGAGGCGGCGCTGAGCGGCTTGGGTTTGATCTCGTCGCGATCGAGCACGACGTAGCGTTCCACCTCGAGGCCCGCCTCGGCGACGAGCTGTTCCATGACGTGGGGCCACAGGGGGAAGACGTGGTGGTTCACGTCGAGGTCGTGCTGGGTGAAGCAGGCCGGAAAGCCCGAGAACAGGTGCAGGGTGCGCGCCCGGCTCCAGCGCGGATTGGGCGTGGTCATCACCAGCCGCCCGCCGGGCTTCAGGGCGTCGGCGATGTTGCGGATGGCGAAGCCCGGATTGAAGGTGTGTTCGATGACGTCCATCAGCAGGACCACATCGGCTCGCTCAGACCCGGTGAACGGGGTGTCGATGTTCCACTGCGAGACGTCGGCCGAACTCGGCACGAGGTCGAAACCGCGCCACGCGTAGCCGGCCGATTCGGCGTCGGCGCGCATCACCGAGACTTCGCCGGCTCCGATATCGAACAAAACGCCGCCTGTGGCGGGCGCCGGGCGGCGTTTGAGGAACTCTCGGACGAAAACATAGCGGTCATCGGCCAGGGCGGCCTCCGGCTGCAGACGCATCACTATTCCCCAACGACCGCCGCAACGGACCATAAGCGCGCGAGGATTGCCAGATGCATGCCACGCGCCGACGCGCCTGCGGCGCGGCAGGTCCACAGAGGAGCGGCCGCGCCGGGTTCAGAGGCTGAGACGTCTCGTATTCAGTGGCTGTGGGCCATGTCGGCGGCCTTGAGCTGGCCGCGCAGTTCGCCGCCGGGATGGGCGGCGGAATGGACGTTGAAGTACCACAAGCCGGCCTTGAGATCGGCGATCTGTGCGTCGGTGAGCGTCGCCGCGCCCTTGATCGGGCTGGCTGGACTGGCGACCGGCACGGTCGGCGGGGCGTTGGCGGTGGCCGGCGCCGGGCCGTGGAAGTGGGCGGCGGTGGCCGGTCCGCTCAGGCCCGCATAGGTGGCGGAGTAGTCGAAGACCTTGGTCACGGTGTCGAGGGTGGCCGTAACCGAGCCCTTGCCGGCCTTGGTGTTGGCTGGAACCTCCTGCGCGCCGGTGAGGGCGGCGGAGTACTTGAGGGTCTCGGCGTGGGCCGCGCCGGCGGCGAGGCTGAGAACGGCCGCAACGGCCGCGATAGCGTAACGCATCCTGGAATCTCCCGGTTTGGTTTCGTGGACCGCCCGTCCCGCGCCACACGATGCGGACGCTCGACAGCCGGACCGGGCGCGGACTCGCCCGAAAGGCGAAGCTTGAACGCCTTTCGGCGATTAGCGTTGCGAGGGTTTCGGCGCGTTCAACAGAGCGGTGAGGCCGCGGCCCCCCGCCACCAGGCCGAAGACGGCGAGGCCGGCGCCCAGGATCGCCAGCGCTTCGACGCCGCCGGCGGATGGCTCCTGCTGGGCCCAACCCCACAAACCGATACCGGAGGCGATCGGCGCCCAGCACCAGATCAGCGCCGAACGTGCGGCCCGACGGGCATGGGCGTCGGGCCCGCCGGCGTCCGGCTCGTAGCGGAAATGGCCGGCCTTGAACCCGCAGCCGCTTGTCGAACACGCCGCCGATGTGGTCGTCGGGTGATCGCAGGTATGGTCGCAATGCAAGCAACGATAAGGCATCACACACCCCCTCAGCAGGCCCATGCAGCCTAACATGGACTCGCCAAGGGTGAAGAAGGTTCGGTTAAGGAAGCCGAAACTGTGAAGAAACGCCGGGTCTTCAGGCGCGGCGACGCAAACCGCGCAAGCCGGTGGCCAGCGCCCGCAGCGGCGCGGTGACCCGCCAGCTCGCCGAGCGGCGCAGCGCCGCGGCCGCAGCCTCGGCG
>NZ_JAUXZW010000097.1 GCF_030693805.1 Phenylobacterium sp. | reverse complement strand
GGCGGCTGGAAAACCACTATCGCGACATGCAGGACATCGAGTTCACGGTCGAACAGGGCCGGCTGTGGATGCTGCAGACCCGCAACGGCAAGCGCACGGCCAAGTCCGCGCTGAAGATCGCCGTCGACCTCGCCGCCGAGGGGGTGATCTCGCAGGAGGAGGCGATCTCCCGCGTCGAACCCTCGGCCCTCGACCAGCTGCTGCACCCGACCCTCGACCCCAAGGCCAGCCGCACCGTGGTCGCCGCCGGCCTGCCGGCCTCGCCCGGTGCCGCGACGGGCAAGATCGTGTTCGACGCCGACGAGGCCGAGCGTCTGGCCCAGCTGGGTGACGCCGTGATCCTGGTGCGCGAGGAGACTTCGCCCGAGGACATCCACGGCATGCACGCCGCGCGCGGCATCGTCACCGCCCGGGGCGGCATGACCAGCCACGCCGCTGTCGTCGCCCGCGGCATGGGCCGTCCCTGCGTCTCCGGCGCTGGCGAGATCCACATCGACGGCAAGGCCGGCGAGATGCGCGTCCGTGGCCGCACCTGGCGCGCCGGTGACATCATCACCATCGACGGCTCCACCGGCGAGGTGCTGGAGGGCGCGGTGCAGATGATCGAACCCGAGCTGTCCGGTGATTTCGCGACCCTGATGACCTGGGCCGACGGCGTGCGCCGGCTGAAGGTCCGCGCCAACGCCGAAACCGCCCAGGACGCCCGCGCAGCCCGCCAATTCGGCGCCGAAGGCATCGGGCTGTGCCGCACCGAGCACATGTTCTTCGACACCGACCGGATCGCCGCTGTGCGCGAGATGATCCTGGCCGACGACGAGCAGGGCCGCCGCACGGCGCTCGCCAAGATCCTGCCGATGCAGCGTGCCGATTTCGTCGAGCTGTTCGAGATCATGGAGGGACTGCCGGTCACCATCCGCCTGCTCGACCCGCCGCTGCACGAGTTCCTGCCGCACACCGAGGAGGATGTCGCCGCCGTCGCCGCGGCCACCGGCCTAGATCCCGCCAAGCTGATGCAGCGCGCCCGCGAGTTGCACGAGGTGAACCCCATGCTGGGCCATCGCGGCTGCCGCCTGGGCGTCGCCTATCCCGAGATCTACGAGATGCAGGTCCGCGCCATCGTCGAGGCGGCCTGCGAGATCGTCGGCAAGGGCAAGGCTGCTCCCGTGCCGGAAATCATGCATCCTCTGGTCGCCAAGGGCGAGGAGATGAAGTTCCTGCGCGAGCTCACCGATCGGATCGCCAAGGCCGTGATCGCCGAGAAGAAGTGCGAGATCGAGTACCTGGTCGGCACCATGATCGAACTGCCGCGCGCCGCGATCCGCGCCGCCGACCTGGCCGAAAACGCCGAGTTCTTCTCGTTCGGCACCAACGACCTGACCCAGACCACGTTCGGCATCAGCCGCGACGACTCCGGCCGCTTCCTCAACGCCTACATCGAGGCCGGGATCTTTGAGAAGGACCCCTTTGTCAGCCTCGACCAGGAAGGCGTCGGCGACCTGATCCGTATCGCCGTGGAGCGCGGCCGCGCGGCGCGTCCCGACGTCAAGCTCGGCATCTGCGGCGAGCATGGCGGCGACCCGGCCTCGATTGAGTTCTGTGAAAAGGTCGGCCTGGATTACGTGAGCTGCTCGGCCTACCGCGTGCCGATCGCACGCCTGGCCGCAGCCCAGGCGGCCATCGGCGAACGCGAGAAGGACCGCTAGGCGCGACCCCTACGTCCCGCTCACCCCGGCGAGAGCCGGGGCCCAAGCTGAGTTGCGCCTTGCGCGCTGATCGTCCGCTTGGGGTCCGGCTTTCGTCGGGATGAGCAGTGTAAGGGCAGGCCGGGCGGCCGTAAGCTGACCGCTTCTGCGGAGGCGCCTGGATGATTCCCGCATCGAGCTTCGATCCGGCCGCCGCGACTGCGGCCTACCTGGCGCAACTGCCGCCCGAGGCGCACGCCCGCGCCCAGGCCTACACCCAAGGCGGCTATTGGCTGCTGTTGTTCGGCGCGCTGGCGGCGGTCGCCGCGGCATGGCTGGTGCTGCGCTCCGGCCTGCTGGTGCGCCTGCGCAGCAGGATCAACCGACCCTGGCTGGCGGTGCTCGCCGTGATTGCCGTCGACCTGGTGGCCGAGGGCCTGCTGCTGACGCCTTGGGATGTCTACGAGGATTGGGCGCGCGAGCGCAGCTATGGGCTCTCCGATCAGCCTCTGACGGGCTGGCTCACCGAGCACGCTATCGGGCTCGCCGTCTCGATGGTCATTACCTTGCTGCTGGCGAGCGGCCTCTATGCGCTGGCCCGCCGCGCGCCGCGCACCTGGTGGGTGTGGAGCGGCGGGCTCACGGCGGTCTTCGTCGTCCTGTTGATGGTCGCAGCGCCTGTGTTCATCCAGCCGCTGTTCAACACCTATCGCCCGGCGCCGCCCGGCCCGGTCCGCGAGGCGGTGGCGAGGCTGGCCCGCGAAAACGGCGCGCCGGCCGACAAGATCGTGATCTACGACGGCTCGCGTCAGTCCAACCGCTACACCGCCAACGTCTCCGGCCTATTCGGAACCGCGCGGATCGCCATGAGCGACGTGATGTTCGCCAAGGGCGCGGACCTGGGCGAGGTGCGCGCCGTCGTCGGCCACGAGATGGGCCACTATGTCCAGCACCACGTCCTGTGGATGGCCGGCGGCTACGGCCTGCTGGCGATCTTCGCCCTTTGGCTGGTGGATCGGCTGTTTCCCCTGGTCCTGCGGCTGACCGGCGCGCGCGGCGTCGAAGGCCTCGCCGATCCTGCAGGCTTCCCGGCGGTGGGGATCATTGTCACCCTCATGGCGCTGGCGGCGACGCCGTTGACCAACTCCATGACCCGCATCGGCGAGGCCGCCGCCGATCGCTTCTCGCTGGAGCGCGCTCGCGAGCCGGACGGCCTGGCCCGCGCGCTGATGAAGACCGTTGAATACCGCTACGCGACGCCAGGAAATCTGGAGGAGGCGATCTTCTACAGCCACCCTTCGGTCGGCTCACGCATCCGCCGGGCGATGGACTGGAAGGCCGCTCATCCCCCTGGTTCACAGGGGCGCTTGCCGCCTGGGAAGTAAGACCCGACAACGCCGCGCCGCATCCTGGTGGGCGAGGGGTGACACGGCCGTATCTGTCGGCGTGGTGATGACCGGATGCTCGCCTTCGCCAGGGTCGATCGATCATTGAGGGTTTCCGGCGTCACGTCCTAGATTGGTGACCATGTGCAACGCCTACGGCTACCTGGCGCCGATCGACAAGCTGATCGACAGCTTCCGCCAGCTTGACCTGCCGCTAAGGTTCGACGATGGCCGGGTGCCGAATCTGCAGCCTCGCGACCTGATCCGACCTACCGATCCCGCACCGATCCTGCGCGCCCGTAATCCTGGAGAGGGCGCGGCGGCCGGGTTGGAGCTGGTCGAACTGCGCTGGTGGTTGATACCGTTCTTCCATCGCGGGCCGGTGAAGGCCTGGAAGGCGATGACCACCAACGCGCGAGCCGAAACCATCGCCACAACGCCCGCCTATCGCGAAGCCTATGCGCGCCGCCGCTGCCTGGTTCCCGCGACCCACTTCTTCGAATGGACCCCGCTGGATCCCGCCAAGCCCAAGGGGCTGAAGCAGCGCTGGCGGGTCACCGCGCCGGGACAGGAGGTGTTTTACTTCCCGGGCCTGTGGGAGCAGTCGCGTCCCAGCGACCATGACGACCCGCTGCAGAGTTTCACCCTCGCCACCTGCTCGGCTGGCGAGGACGTCAGCCCCTACCACATCCGCCAGCCGGTGATCCTCGACGCGGCGGCCGGCGCGCAGTGGCTGGACCTGTCGGGGCCTGGCGAGGCGCAGCTGCGTCCGCCTCCCGCCGGCACGCTGACATTCACCGCGGACTAGAGCGACAGGGGCGCCTGCAGCGGCGGGACGGGGTTGCGCGCGGTCCCGAACGTCGCCTGGTGGTAGTAGGGATAGCGCCTTGGCGGCTTGCTGACCGTGGTCAGCCGCTCCATCTCCGCGTCGTTCAGCGACCAGCGCGCCGCAGCCAGGTTGTCGGCAAGCTGCGCCTCGGTCCGCGCGCCCATGATCACCGAGGTGACGCCCGCGCGCCGCACGACCCAGTTCAGCGCCACCTGGGCGGCGCTCACGCCCCGCGTTGTGGCGATGTCGTCCAGCACGTCGACGATGGCTCGCGCGCGCTCGTCGTCCACCGTCGACAGGGCGTCGCCGCTCAGCCGGGTGGCCGCGTTCTCGCCGGGCTTGCGGTACTTGCCGGAGAGATAGCCGCTGGCGAGCGGGCTCCAGATCAAGGCGCCGACGCCTTGGTCGAGGCCCAGCGGCAGCAGTTCGTCCTCGGCGTCGCGCCACAGCAGGGAGTACTGAATCTGCTGGCTGGCGTAGCGGGTCAGGCCGATGCGGTCGGAGGCGGCCAGGGACTTCATGGTGTACCAGCCGCTCAGGTTGGATGAGCCGATGTAGCGGACCTTG
>NZ_JAUXZW010000091.1 GCF_030693805.1 Phenylobacterium sp. | reverse complement strand
GGCGCGGCGGCGGGCGACGCCTGGCGCACCTCGCCCACCTGCACGCCGCCCACCGGCGGCGGGGGCACAGGCATCTTGTTCAACTCGGCGCTGTTAGCCAGCTGCGCGAAGTCCTGGAACAACAGGATGCGGACGAAGTCTACTGGAGCCGCGTCGGACGCCAGCACCACGCGCCAGCGCCCGTCGAGGGTCTTCACAGCGGTGCCGACCGGCAGACCCCGGGGAAGCACGCCGCCGTCGCCGGAGGTCACCACACGGTCGCCCTGGCGCACCGGCTCCTGGCCGCGCAGATACTCCATCGTCGGGTTCGGTCCGCCGTCCCCGGTCAGGATCGCGCGGGCGTTGGTCCGGTCGACCATCACCGGCACGCGCGAAGCGATGTCGGTCAGCAGCAGCACGCGGCTGGCGCCCGTGGTCACGCCGATCACCCGACCCACCAGGCCGTTCTCGCTGACCACCGGATAGCCGGCCTTGATCTGCTTCTCCTTGCCGACGTTGGCGATCCGGGTGTTGGCGAAGGGTCCCCGCGAGTCCAACACCGTGCGCGCTGCGACCATCGGGATCGGCGGGTCGGTGCGCAGGCCCAGCAGGGTCTTGTAGCGTTCGTTGGTGTCGCGCAGCAGCAGGGCTGCGTCGCGCCACTGGCGCGCTTCGGCGAGCTCGGCTTTCAGCCGCCGGTTCTCCGAGACGGCGAAGAAGTAGCCCCGCACCGTATCGACGCCATCGCCGGTCCAGCGGATCGGTGCGGACATCACCCCGCCGACCGGCGCCGCCACCGCGTCGCCCACCCGGCGCGTGACCCCGTAGGCTTCGGCCTGGAAGGTGCCGCGACGGTCATTGGCCAGCAGAACCATGGCCACGATGGCGGCGACGATCAACGCCACCGCCGCCGTCCAGGTCAGCGGGACCTTCAGCTCACCGAACGGATTGTCCCGTAAGGACACCTGAGGCGACTCCAAGCGGCATTGAGAGGACCCCCGTCACCCCCAAAAACCCGGCGATTCGTGGATACTACGCCAGGGTGCTCTCAAGTACGCCCTTCATCCACTTGGGATGTTCAAGCACTTTGCCGCAACCGAGCGCCACGCAGGAAAGCGGGTCGTCGGCCACCGTCACCGGCAGGCCGGTGTGGTCGCGGATCTCGGCGTCCAGGCCGCGCAGCAGCGCCCCGCCGCCCGTCAGCATGATGCCCTTGTCGGCGATGTCGGAGGCCAACTCCGGCGGCGTGGCTTCCAGCGCCATCTTCACCGCGTCGACGATCTGGCCGACCGGTTCGGCCAGGGCGTCGGAGGCCTGCTTCTCGCTGATCCGCACTTCCCGGGGCACGCCCTGCATCAGGTCGCGGCCCTTGACCTCGATCGACAGGCCTTCGCCGTCGGACGGCGCGCGGGCGGTGCCGATCTCCTTCTTGATGCGCTCGGCGGTGGTCTCGCCGATCAGCAGGTTATGGTTGCGGCGCATGTAGCTGATGATCGCCTCGTCCATCTTGTCGCCGCCCACCCGCACCGAGCGCGAATAGACGATGCCCGACAGGGACAGCACCGCGACTTCGGTGGTGCCGCCGCCGATGTCGACGACCATCGAGCCGGTCGGCTCGTGGATCGGCAGGCCCGCGCCTATGGCGGCCGCCATAGGCTCGTCGATCAGGCCCACGCGGCGCCCGCCGGCGTTTAGGCAGGAATCGTTGATCGCCCGGCGCTCCACCGCCGTCGCGCCCGACGGCACGCAGACGATGACCTTCGGGTTCACGAAACCCTTCCGGTTGTGCACCTTGCGGATGAAGTACTTGATCATCTCCTCGGCGACTTCGAAGTCGGCGATCACCCCGTCTCGCATGGGGCGGATGGCCTCCATGTGCCCCGGCGTGCGCCCCAGCATCTGCTTGGCCTCTATGCCGACGGCGTGGACCACCTTGCGTCCGCCGACGTTGCGCAGCGCCACCACCGAGGGCTCGTTCAGCACGATCCCCTTGCCCTTCATGTAGATGAGGGTGTTGGCCGTGCCGAGGTCGATGGCGATGTCATTCGAGATGGCGCCGAAGAGGGACGAAATCATGCAGGGCCCTTGGGGCTGAAAGGGGCTTTTACGTCGCCTACGAATGCCGAATCGCCGCCCCCGACGCGCACCAGAATTCGCTTGCAGACCGCCGACCTCTGCCCTGCTGAACGGTTCATTTCAAGGCTTATCGAACACGGCGTCGTTTCGCGTTGTCGCAGGGTGGCGGCGGGGGAGTCGCAGGAAGGCGCTCGCACCCGCCGCAGTTGAATCAGAAGCCGCTCGCGACCTTGGCGTCTGGAGCGCTTTTCTCCTTGCGCGCGAACAGGTTGTTGAGCGCATTGACGTAGGCCTTGGCCGAGGCGGTGAGCGTGTCGGTGTCCGCCGCCTGGCCGGTGGCGATGCGTCCGTCGTCCTCCAGGCGCACGGAGACCTGGGCCTGCGCATCGGTGCCTTCGGTGACCGCGTGGACCTGGAACAGCCGCAGGATCGCGGTGTGCGGCACCACCTCGCGGATCGCGTTGAACACCGCGTCCACCGGACCATCGCCAGTCGCCTGGGCGCTGCGTTCGTCGCCGTCGATGGCCACAGTCAGTTCGGCCTGCTGAGGGCCCTCGGTGCCGGCCACGACGCGCAGGCGCTTGACCTGGATGCGATCGGCCCCGCTCGCCAGCGCATCGTCGACCAGGGCGGCGATGTCGTCGTCGAACACGTGCTTCTTCTTGTCGGCCAGGTCCTTGAACCGCTGGAACGCCTCGTTCAAAGCGTTTTGGCCCAGCTCGTAGCCCATGCCTTTCAGTTTCTCGCGGAAAGCGTGGCGGCCCGAGTGCTTGCCCATCACCAGGTTGGTCGCGCCCTGCCCCACGCTCTCGGGCGTCATGATCTCGTAGGTGCCGCGATCCTTCAGCATCCCGTCCTGGTGGATGCCGCTCTCGTGCGCGAAGGCGTTCTTGCCGACGATCGCCTTGTTGAACTGCACCGGGAAACCGGTGATCGCCGAAACGTAGCGCGAAGACCGCGTGATGTGCTGGGTTTCCAGCCCCGTGAAATAGGGCAGCCGGTCGCCGCGGACCTTCAACGCCATCACCACTTCCTCGAGCGCGGCGTTGCCGGCTCGCTCGCCGATGCCGTTCACAGCGCACTCGATCTGCCGTGCGCCGCCGTGAACGCCGGCCAGGCTGTTGGCGACGGCCAGTCCCAGGTCGTTATGGCAGTGGGTCGACAGGATGATCGTGTCGCACCCGGGAACATTCTCCATCAGGTCGCGGAAGATCGCCTCGTATTCCGACGGATAGGTGTAGCCGACGGTGTCGGGGATGTTCACCGTCGTCGCGCCGGCCCTGATCGCCGTCTCGACGCAGCGGCGCAGGAAGTCGCCTTCGGTGCGCGTCGCGTCCTGGGCCGACCACTCCACATCGCCGCACAGGTTGCGGGCGTGGGTGACCGACTTCTGGATCATCTCCAGGATGTCCTCCTGGCTGGCGCGCAGGATGTGGTCGCGGTGCGAGGGGCTGGTCGACAGGAAGGTGTGGATGCGGCCACGCTTGGCTTTGCGGATCGCCTCGGCGCATCGCTCGATATCGCCGACGCCGGCGCGCGCCAGGCCGCAGACGGTGCTTTCGGTGACGATCTCGGAGATCTGGCGCACGGCCTCGAAGTCGCCGTTCGAGGCGATCGGGAAGCCCGCCTCGATCACGTCGACGCGCATCTCCTCCAGGATCTTGGCGAGTTCCAGCTTCTCTTCCAGCGACATGGACGCGCCGGGCGATTGCTCGCCGTCGCGCATGGTGGTGTCGAAGATGATGACGCGATCACGCGCCTCGGGTTCGGTGACGGCGGTTTGGGTCATTTGCAGGTCTCTATCGCAGGCTTTTCGGGGAACATCGGGCGGGTCAGATCACCCCCTGAAGCGCCCGGCCGCGAAGATCCGCAGCCTAAAAAGGCGCCCAGGGGCGGCTAAGCCGCAGGCCGAGAAGCTGGCTGGTGCGAAGGATGCGCATGCAGGTGCTCTATAGAATCCGGGTGAACGGCGCAACAATTTCGCGCGCCGTCCCCTCAGACATCTGCGCCTAGGCGTTCACCTCGGCTAACACCTTCTGCACCGCGGGCCGCGCCTTCATCCGCTCGAAGTGGTCGTTGAGCTTCGGGAACTGCGTGCGGTCGATCTTGTCTCGGTCCAGCCAGTTGCTGACCGTGAACAGGTAGGGATCAGCGACGGTGTAACCCTCGCCCATCACCCACGGGCCCTTGAACATCTTCGTCTCCATCAGCGTGAAGCAGTCGATGATGTTGGACGGAGCCTTGGCCTTCATCGCCTCCAGCGCCGCCGGATCGTCGGCCCAACGGGTCCCGCGCACGACGTGGGCTTGGGCGACATGCACCGTGCTGGCGAGATAGGCGTTGAAGCTCTGCAGCTCGGCGAAGGCGAATGCATCGTCGAGCGGCGCCAGCTTCGCCCGAGGCCAGCGCTGGGCGATGTAGGCCAGGATCGCGACGGTCTCGCTCAATACGCCCTCGTCGGTGATCAGGACGGGCACGCGGCCCTTGGGGTTGATCGCCAGATAGGCGTCGCTCCGCTGCTCGGTCGCGGCCATATTCACCCGCTGGGCTTCGTAATCGACCCCGGCCTCCGCCAAGGCGATGTGCGAAGCCAGCGAGCAGGTTCCGGGCGCATAATACAACTTCAACATGGTCTTTCAGTCTCCTCCCAGGGCCGCCTCTCGCGCCTTGATCCAGCGCCTTGCGAACCACCCGATCACCAGCCATGCGATCAGCACGAGCACAAGCCAAAGCGCCTCGCGACCGGCTGTCCCACGCATGATCTGCACGATCGAATTCCCGGCGAACGCCGTCAGCGCGATCTTCGGCACGATCCCCAACGCGGTGCCGGCCGCGAAGTCGCGCACCCGCATCGGCGTCACGCCGGCGGCCATGTTGACGACGATGAACGGCGCCGACGGCACCAGCCGCACGATCAGGCTGGCCAGGAAACCGTTGCGGCCCACCAGTCCCATGAACTTGCGCACGCCCTCGCCGGAGATCGCTTCAAGCGTCCGCGCGCCCGCGGCGCGGCCCACATAGAAGCCGACCAGGGCCGAGGCCATCGTGCCGATCCAGGAATAGGCGAAGCCCGTCCAGCCGCCGAACGCCACCACCGCGGCGGCGATCAGCATGAACTGCGGCACCCCCAGGAAGGCCAGGATGGCGAAGGCCGCCACCGCCGCCGGCAACGCCCACGGGCCGTTCGACGCGACGCCCAGCCACCGCTCCACGGTCGCCTCGCCGTCGAAGCCCAGCACCTGGGCTCCGAACAGGAAGACCAGACCGACCCCGCCGAACAGCACGAACGACACGGCCAGCGCGCGCCACGCCTTCGCGTCCATGTTGGTGACGAATTGCAGGATGGCGCGCATGGCCTTCCCGTCGCCTGATCGCCATCGCGGGTCAAGCGAGGCTGCGAACCTGGGTTCCCGCGCGCGCCGGCTTCGGCTAAACCCGCGCGCATTTGTTCAACCTCGACCGGGAGTTCCCGCCATGTCGCTCGAATCCGCTGCGCTCGCTCGCGTTAAGCCCTCCGCCACCCTGGCGGCGGACCAGAAAGCGCGCGAACTGAAAGCGCAGGGCCGCGACATCATCTCGCTGGCCGCCGGCGAGCCCGACTTCGACACTCCGGACAACGTCAAGGAGGCCGCCATCAAGGCGATCCGCGACGGCAAGACCAAGTACACCAATGTCGACGGCATCCCCGAGTTGAAGGAGGCGATCGTCGCCAAGTTCCAGCGCGAGAACGGCCTCACCTACAAGACCAGCCAGGTGAATGTCTCGCCGGGCGGCAAGCCGGTGATCTACAACGCGATGGTCTCGACGCTCAGCCCGGGCGACGAGGTGCTGATCCCCACGCCCTACTGGGTCAGCTACCCGGACATGGTGCTGCTCGCCGGCGGTACGCCGAAATTCGTGCCGACCCGCGCCGAGGCCGGCTTCAAGGTGAAGCCCGCCGAACTGGAAGCCGCGATCACGCCCAAGACCCGTTGGCTGCTGCTCAACTCGCCGTCCAACCCGTCTGGGGCCGCCTACTCGCGGGCCGAACTGCGGGCGCTGGCCGACGTGCTGCTGCGCCATCCGCAGGTCTGGATCCTCACCGACGACATCTACGAGCACCTGGTGTTCGGCGATTTCGAGTTCACCACCATCGCCCAGGTGGAGCCCGCGCTTTACGACCGCACCCTGACCATGAACGGGGTGTCTAAGGCCTACGCCATGACAGGCTGGCGGATCGGCTACGCCGCCGGTCCCGAACCGCTGATCAAGCTCATGGCCAAGGTGATGAGCCAGACGACGTCGAACCCGTCGTCGATTTCGCAGTGGGCGTCGGTGGAGGCGCTGAACGGCACGCAGGAGTTCCTCAAGCCCAACGCCAAGCTGTTCGAGGAACGCCGCGATCTGGTGGTGTCGATGCTGAACCAGGCCAACGGCCTGCACTGCCCGACGCCCGAAGGCGCCTTCTACGTCTATCCGTCCGCCAAGGGCCTGATCGGCAAGACTGCGCCCAGCGGCAAGGTAATCTCCAATGACTCCGACTTCGCCGTCGAGCTGCTGGAGACCGAGGGCGTCTCGGTGGTGTTCGGCGCGGCGTTCGGACTCTCGCCGTTCTTCCGCATCAGCTACGCGACGTCGAACGCCGTGCTTGAAGACGCCTGCACGCGCATCCAGCGCTTCTGCGCGGCCGTCAAATAGCTGCGACTCCATCCCTCCCCGACCCGGGGGCGGGATGGAGTCGCACACGTTGGCTTAGTGCTTTTCAGTCCAGGCGGACTTCGCCGCATCCTTGGTGATGTTTAGGCGCACCTTTTCGTCGTCGACATCGTCGATCCAGCTCAGCGGGATCATGTGGTGCTTCAGGCCCGCGCCCAGGTCCA
>NZ_JAUXZW010000085.1 GCF_030693805.1 Phenylobacterium sp. | reverse complement strand
GTGCGGCGATCGCCCGCGCCCTGGTGCAGCGCGCGGAGGTGGTCCTGGCGGACGAGCCCGTGGCCTCGCTGGATCCGGTCTCGGCGCGCCGAGTGATGGAGACCTTGAGCGAACTGAACCGTGACGACGGCCTGACGGTGGTGGTCACCCTGCACCAGGTGGACTACGCGCTGCGATACTGCCGCCGGGTGGTGGCGCTGAAGGCGGGTCTGGTAGTCTATGACGGTCCGCCCAGCGGCCTCGACCGCGACCGGCTGGTCGATATCTACGGTCCGGAATTCGAAGACGTCTTCTGGGAAGGAGCGCCGCAATGAACCTGCGCCTGACGGCCGTCCTGGCCCTGGCCCTGCTGGCCGTGGCGGGCTGTTCGCCAAAACCGTCCGAGACCAAGGGCGAGACCCCGAAGGAGCTGACCTTCTCGATCCTGTCGGCGGAGAACCAGTCGTCGATGCAGCCGCTGTGGCAGCCGCTGATCGACGACATGTCCGCCAGCATCGGCATCAAGGTGAAGCCGTTCTTCGCCACCAACTACACCTCGCTGATCGAGGCGATGCGCTTCAACCAGGTGCAGGTGGGCTGGTTCTCAGCGCTGCCGGCGCTGGAGGCGGTGCGCCGGGCTGACGCCCAGGTGCTGGGTCGGGTGGTCGATTCCGGCGGCGTGGATTCCTACGAATCCGTGCTGATCGTGAAGAAGGGCAGCGGCATCACCCTCGATCGCGTCCTGAAGTGCGACAAGACGCTGACCTTCGGCCTGGGAGACGCGAAGTCGACCTCGGGCACGCTGGCGCCCAAGACCTACCTGTTCACGCCGCGAGGCATCGACGTCGCGGCCTGCTTCAAGTCCGTACGCTCGGCGAGCCACCAGGCGAACGTGTTCTCCGTGGCCAACGGCGTGCTGGACGTCGCCACGAACAACAGTGTCGGCCTGGTGTTCGCGGCGCGGGAGAATCCGGCGATCGCCGACAAGATCGAGACCATCTGGCGTTCGCCGCCTTTGCCTGAATCCTCGATCCTGGCGCGCAAAGACCTGGACCCGGCGATCCGCGAGAAGCTGCGGCAGTTTTTCCTGACCTACGGGACGGGCGACGGACCGGTGGCCGACAAGCAGCGCGAGGTGCTGAAGGGCCTCGCCTACGGCGGCTTCCGCGCCGCCGACGACAGTTACCTAGACCCGATCCGCGAGATGGAGGCCGGGGAGGCGCTGGCTGACGCCAAGCGCAGCGGCGATGCCGGCCGAGTGGCCACGGCGCAGAAGGCCTTCGACGACATCCGCGCCAAAGCCGCACAGCGCCGCGCGGTCAATCCAGACCTGTAGATGAGCACGCCCACGCCGCTTTCCGGGGGGATACCGCCCCCGCCCAGCCGCAGCCTGGCGCAGCGCGCGCCGGACATGCTGGTCTGGGGCGCGGTGATCGTGCTGCTGGTGATCAGCTTCAAGCCGGTGGAGATGTCCAACCTCGGCCGGCTGTTCTCCAACTCCGAGAACATGCGGCAGTACGGGGCCGAGCTGCTCCGGCCGGACTTCACTAACATCGGACTCTACGTCTCGCAGATGTGGCTGACCGTGCAGATCGCCATGTGGGGCACGGGTCTGGCGGTTTTGCTGGCGATCCCGTTCGGCCTGGTCTGCTCACGCAACATCTCGCCGCCCTGGCTGCAACAGCCGATGCGATTGCTGATGAACCTGCTGCGCTCGATCCCCGATCTGGTGATCGGCACCTTCTTTATCGTCGCCGTGGGACTGGGGCCGTTCGCAGGCGTCCTGGCGCTGGCGATCAACACCGGCGGCGTGCTGGCCAAGCTGTTCTCCGAGGCCGTCGAGGCGATCGACCGCGGACCGGTGGAAGGCGTCCGCGCCACGGGGGCCGCGCCGCTGCAGGAGGTGGTGTGGGCGGTGATCCCGCAGGTGGCGCCGCTGTGGGCGTCCTATGCGCTGTATCGGTTCGAATCCAACTCGCGCGCCGCGACCGTGCTGGGGCTGATCGGCGCCGGCGGCATCGGCCAGGTGCTGTTCGAGTCGCTGAACGCCTTCGCCTATCAGGAGCTGTCGACGATCATCATCGTGATCATCGTGGCGGTCTCGCTGATCGATCTCCTGTCGCAGGCCATGCGCAGCCGCCTGATCTGAACGATCGTCCGTAGACGGATCGACTGTCAGAAAACCGCAGCCGGTTTGTCGCGAAACCTTACGCGGACCGTCACGGGACGTCGTTAAGCCGCCCCTACCCTGAATGGGTACGGGGATAGGCAAAGGACTTCAAAAATGAATATCAAGACCTCGCTGTTCGGCGGGGCCGGCGCAGGCGTAATCCTGGCGCTTGGCCTCGGCGCGAGCGCGCATGCGCAGGACACCACGGTCGCCTGGAAGGGCGCGCCGCAATGGACCAACGACACCGTCACGTTCAAGGTGCGCGGCCGGGTCTATATGGATGCCATCCACCAGGAGGTCGATCGCCAAACGGGCGCAGATCTGACTGCCAATGTGTCGCGCGTTCGCACTGCACGCCTGGGCGTGGAGGGCACGTGGAATGCGAACTGGGCCTACAAAGCCGAAGCGTCGGTTTCTAGCGCTGGAGGCACTACGCAGTGGGAGGACCTGATCCTCGAATATAAGCCCAACGACACTACCTCGATAATGGTCGGCAATTTTAAGACCGTGTCGTTCGAGAACATCTCGTCCTCGCGCTACATCACTTTCATGGAGCGCGGACCCTTCAATGACGCGCTGGACGTCGGCCGTGTGATGAACGTCGCTGTGAAGCTAAACGGCGAGACGTGGACGGCGATGGCGGCGGTGTCTGGAGACTCGGTCAACGCAGCGGACCCGGCGCAAGGGCCGACCGGCGGCAGCGAGACCTTCGGTGCGAACGCGCGCGTAACGTGGGTTCCGATCAACGGCGACGCCACCAAACTGCACTTGGGCGCCTGGGCGCGTTATCGCGATCGCCAGGACCAAGCCAACTTCAACTACCAGGTCCGCAATAATACCAATTACGGCGCCCGCTACACCTCTAGCGGCGCGGTCGGCGTCTCGGACCGCATGATCGGTCTGGAGGGCTTGTTCATCCAAGGTCCATTCTCGGTCCAGGCCGAGTGGGCGAACGTGGATGTAGACCGGCTGGCAGGCCTTAATCAGGACTTCCGCACCTTCTATGTGGCCGGCTCCTGGTTCGTGACCGGCGAGATGCGAAACCTGGACGTCAAAAAGGGTGAACTTGGGCGGACCCGCATCCTCAACCCGATGACCAGCGGGGGGTTCGGCGCGGTGGAACTGGCCGCTCGCTACGACAACGTCGATCTGACGAAAATCACCGGCGCCCCAACCACGGCAGGCGAGTATTCAGCCTGGACGCTGGGCGCGAACTGGTATCCGCACCCCTACGTCCGCTTCATGGCGAACTATACGAAGTCCGAGAACGACAATCCGGCTGTCGGCGCTGACGTGGACGTCGAGACCCTGCAGTTTCGCGCGCAGTTCGACTTCTAGCTAAACCCCAGGCGGCTCTGCCTTAGGGGCAAGGCCGACCGTTTCGAGGAGAACCTCATGATCAAGCAACTGATGGGATGCGCCGCTGCCGCGGCCCTGCTCCTGCCGGCCACCGGGGCGCAAGCCGCCCGCGACTACGTGTGGGCGGCGGGATCGTCCACTGTCTTCCCGTTCGTGACGAGGGTGGCGGAGAACTACGCCAAGAAGACCGGCTCGAAGGC
Organism: Phenylobacterium sp.; assembly: GCF_030693805.1. Lineage (GTDB taxonomy): Bacteria > Pseudomonadota > Alphaproteobacteria > Caulobacterales > Caulobacteraceae > Phenylobacterium. Next base: position 4,251 of record NZ_JAUXZW010000085.1, on the reverse strand, counting down.
TCCCAAGGTCGAGAGCCTGGGCACCGGCGGCGGCATCAAGCTGTTCTGCAGCGGCGTCGGCGACGCCTTCCCGGACATCGCCAACGCCTCGCGGCCGATGAAGAAGTCCGAGTTCGACCAATGCGCCGCCAAGGGCGTGAAAGACATCGTGCAGATCAAGATCGGCTTTGATGGCATCGTCGTGGCCACCGACAAGGAAGGCCCGAGCTACAACTTCAAGCTCGAGCACCTTTACCTGGGCCTCGCCGCCAACGTCCTGCGCGGCGGCAAGTTCGTGCCCAACCCCTACACCACCTGGGATGAAGTCGGTTCGGGCCTGCCCGGCAACCGTATCCAGGTTTACGGCCCGCCGCCGACGTCGGGCACCCGAGACGCTTTCCTGGAACTGGGAATCGAAGCGGGTGCGCGCAAGTTCCCGACAGTCGATGAACTGCGCTCGAACAACGAGAAGAAGTTCAAGGAAATGGTCGATCCTCTGCGTAAAAACGGCTGGATCGACGCAGGCGAAAACGACAACGCCATCGTCCAGACCCTGACCAAGACGCCGGGCGCGCTGGGCGTGTTCGGCTACTCCTTCCTCGAGGAGAATATGGACAAGGTGAAGGGCGCGTCGGTCAACGGCGTGGCGCCGACGGCAGGCGCGATCTCCGACGGCTCCTACCCGCTGTCGCGCTCGCTCTACATCTACGTGAAGAAGGCCCATGTCGGCGTCACCAAGGGGCTGCCGGAGTTCATGCAAGAGCTAGTTTCGGACGCAGCGACCGGGCGTGGGGGCTATCTGCAGTCGCGGGGCTTGATCCCGCTACCCCAGAGCCAGCACGATGCCCAGAAGCAGGCCGTGGCCAAGCTCGCGCCGATGGCCCGCCCGACGTCCTGACGTCGATTGCGGTCTGATCTGACGAAGCCGCCGCGGTTCGCCCCGCGGCGGCTTTTTCGTTGCGCCGCCCCGGGGCGTCAGCGCTCAGGCGACCGAGGGCCGGCGGCGGACGCGGGCGAGGCGGCGCAGGCGTCGCCAGAACCGGGTCTTCTCCGGCTCCGGATAGGGCTGGAGGTTGCGCAGGAAATCCTCGGCGCAGGCGCGCCACGAGAAGGTCTCGGCGAAGGCGCGGACCACCGAACGATCCAGCTTCAGTGCGTCCAGACAGGCCTCGCGCAGGCCCTCGGTGGCGCTGTGGGCCAGAACGCCGGCGCCGGAGTTGGGGATCAGGTCGATCGGGCCGGGCGCCGGATAGGCCGCCACCGGCGTTCCAGCGGCCATCGCCTCGAGGATCACTAGGCCGAAGGTGTCGGTGAGCGACGGGAAGACGAACACATCGGCGCAGGCGAAGTGGGCGGCCAGTTCGTCCCCGAATTTGGCGCCGACGAACTTCGCGTCCGGATGCTCGACGATCAGGTCCTCGCGCTGCGGGCCGTCGCCGACCACCACCTTGGTTCCAGGCAGTTTGAGGCCGAGGAAGGCCTCGATGTTCTTCTCCACCGCGACGCGGCCGACATAGAGGAATACCGGCCGCTTGAGGCCCTCGAAGATGTCCGGCTCATGCTCGGCGCGCGGGTGGAAGCTGTTGGTGTCGACGCCGCGCGACCAGGCGGAGATGTTGCGGAATCCGTGGCGCGAGAGCTCGTCGCGCATGGTCGGCGTGGCGACCATCAAGCGGCCCGACGGCTTGTGGAACCATTTCATGTAGGCGTAGCCGGCGGCCAGCGGCAGCGGCAGGCGGGCGGACACGTATTCCGGGAAGCGGGTGTGGTAGCTGGTGGTGAACGGTAGCTTCCATTCCACGCAGATGCGCCGCGCGGCGAGGCCGATGGGCCCTTCAGTGGCGATGTGCACAGCCTCGGGCTCAAAGGCCTTGAAGCGTTCCTGCACCGGCTCATAGGCGCCCAGCGCCACCTTGATCTCCGGATAGGTGGGCAGCGGAAAGGTCTTGAACTGGTCGGGGCTGACCACCTCGACGGTGTGGCCCATCTCGCGCAGTTCCTGGACGACGCGGGTCAGGGTGCGCACGACGCCGTTGACCTGCGGCTCCCAGGCGTCGGTGGCCAGCAGGATGCGCATCGGGCGCTGGGCGTCCCGTGGCGCGGTGATCGCGTCGCGCAGGCGCGCGGGCCTGGGCCGCACGGGCGGCGCGTCCGCCTGGGCCGCCTGGGTCTGCAGCCAGGCCCAGAAGGCGCCCAGCAGCGCCTCCTTGGTGGGGAAGTGGCGATAGACGGTGCGCTCGCCGACGCCGGCCGCCTTGGCGACCTCGGCGTAGCTCAGGTCCTCGAGCGGGCCTGCCTCGATCAGGCGCGCCACGGCCCGCAGGATCTGTTCTCGGGTCGCGGCCTTCTGGCGATCGCGCAGGGTCGCGGGCATCGGCGTGATCATGGCAGGGGAACTGCCTTCAATTCGAGCAGGCTGTCAACGCAGCCTCAGGCGAGGGCCGGCTCCGGCTCGGCGTTCGCCAGGCCGCGCGCGGCGTGGACTGCGGCGAGGGGCCGCGCCTTGGCCCAGTCGAGGATCTCCAGCCGCCCGTCGTCGTGCTCGACCAGCGCGGTGCAGCTCTCCACCCAGTCGCCGTCGTTCACATAGAGCACGCCGTCGATCATCCGCATCTCGGCCTTGTGGATGTGGCCGCAGATCACCCCGTCGACGCCACGGCGTCGCGCCTCGTCGGCGAGCGCGGTCTCGAAGCCATCGATGAACTGCAGCGCATTCTTCACCCGGCCCTTCAGGTAGGCCGACAGGCTCCAGTAGCCGAGGCCGAGGCGCCGGCGCAGGCGGTTGAAGGTGGTGTTGGCGGCCAGCAGGGCGCAGTAGGCCGCGTCCCCCAGATGCGCCAGCCACGGCGCGTAGCGGACCACGCCATCGAACTCGTCGCCATGGGTGACCAGGAACCGGCGGCCGTCGGCGGTCTGGTGGATCGTGTCGCGCGCCACTACCACGCCGCCAAAGTGGATGCCGCAAAAGTCACGCACCTGATCGTCGTGGTTGCCAGGGATGTAGATCACTTCGACGCCGCGCCGGGCGAGGCGCAGGATCTTCTGCACCACATCGTTGTGGCTCTGCGGCCAGAACCAGCCGCGCTTCATCTTCCAACCGTCGACAATGTCTCCGACCAGATAGAGGCGGTCGAACTCGGTGAGGCGGATGAAGTCCAGCAGAAGCTCCGCCTGGCAACCACGCGTGCCGAGGTGGACGTCGGAAATGAACACGCTCCGATAACGCTGTAATCCGAAATCGGGCATGCCTCGCCTCTAAAGCCCTAATCTGCCTACGGGTTAAGCTGATTATGCGTCGCTTTCGTGAAACGGCAGCTCTGCGCTAGCGTGTCGCAGGGGAGGGCTGTAGAGGTTGGGGCGATCCTCCCCGATCGCTCGTTGTCATACGATGGACGCCAGAACCTATTCCCCCAAGCAAACGCCGAAATCCCGGCGTACACGAACACGCATTCTCGATGCAGCGATGAAGCTGTTCGCGGAGGTGGGGTACCACGCCGCGACCAATGGCCTGATCGCCGATGCGGCGAAGCTGACGCGTGGGGCGATGCTCTATCACTTCGCCGGACGCGAGGAGCTGGTTCAGGCCGCCGTCGCACACATCGAAGTCGAACGCGCGCGACTGTTCGAGGAAGCCGCTTCCAAGCCCGCCTCGCCGGGCGGCGACGCCACTGAGCAGGCGATCGACGCCTACTGGGCGCTGCTGCACACCGCGCCGTTCGTGGCCTTCGCCGAACTCGAATCTGCGGCGCGCACCGACCCGATGCTGCGCGAGCGGCTGTCGGCGGCGCAGAACGCTTTCGACCGCGCCCAGGTGGGCGAGCGCTTCCTGGCCCTGGCCCAAGCCGGCGGCGGTGCGCGATTCCAGGCCAGCCGCGACCTCGGGCGCTTCCTGCTGGAGGGCCTGGCGCGCGGCGCGCTGACCTACGATCAGGATGCGCGGCGCGAACGGCTGCTGGCGATCGTCAAGCGTGCAGTGCGGATGCTGAACCGCAAAGGCGACGTCCACGACCTCTGGCCCGAGTAGGGCGCCCTTTCCTCACTGACCTCATCCTCGGGACAAGCCGGGAATGACGCGCCGTGATCGTTGGGTCTCAGACCCTGATGTCGAGCAGCGAGCCTGGGCGCAGGATGCGGGTCGGCGCGGGCGCCTCCGGATCGGGGATCCGTTGGACGGCCGCGGGCGCCACGGCCTGAGCCTGGGCCGCGACCACCGGATTGGGCGCCGGCGCGCGGCCGAGCGCGGCCTCGAAGAACGCCCGCTGCGCGGCGTCG
>NZ_JAUXZW010000083.1 GCF_030693805.1 Phenylobacterium sp. | reverse complement strand
GCGGACGGACTACCCGCTATTGACGCTGTGGCACGCGCTCCGGCCGATGGAAACAGCTTGCTGATGACAGGTATCAACACGCTCTGCATTACGCCTGCGATGTACCCGAAACAACGGATTGAACCGCTGCGACTCTTCACGCCGATTTCGCTGATTGCGAGGGGCTACCCACTGTTGCTGGCGCATCCTCACACTGCACCAAACTCACGACCCACCTTGATGACATCGACGGCATCGACTGCTGCCGAGCTGCGCTTTGCTTCCCCTGGCGTGCGATCTGTCCAGCATCTGGCTGGCCGCATGATGCAAGAACGCACGGGCCTTCGGTTGTTGTACGTTCAATATGCGAATCAGGCTCAGGCGATGCAAGATCTGATGGCCGGGCACACTGACCTCTCCATTGAATATGGTTCGGTGTCCGTCCCGTTGGTCAAAGCCGGCAAATTGAAGGCATTGGCCGTGTTGGGTCCTCAGCGCAACCCGGCACTCCCCGATTTGATGACGGCGCGAGAACAAGGCATTGCTGACATGGAAGTCGGTGCCTGGGCAGGCATGGTTGCTCCCGACGGCACCGCCCCTGCACGAATACAGCGCCTACGGGAAACCCTGCATCGCGTCATGCAAGAGCGCGAATTTGTAGCATGGGTCACAGGCCTGGGATCGACACCTGCGCCAAGCTCGTCACAAACCTTCGCTGATGTCATCCAGCACGACAGCGCACGATGGGCTCGTCAAGTGGTGGCTGCTGGGATGGTGGTACCGTAAAGAATTTGGGTTCTTCAGGTGTGCGCCGCATTTGCTTTTTTGGTGACACTCCTTTTTGCAGTGGGACTCTTCACCGTTGACCCACCTCTGCGTCCGGACTTCTTCGCCGCTGTGGGCGCCGACGTTGTCAACCCAGAAGTAGGCTTGGTCACGCAAGCTTCCATGCCGAGGAGAATGGCTTCTATGGTGTTGCTTCGCAAGACAGCATGATCATGCCAAGGGAAGCGCTGATTGACCAGTCGGGCGTGCAGGTATCCGACCATCAACGCCATGCGCAGATCGCGAGCTGCGAGCAAGCATTTGGGGTCGCCGCCTACCTCGGCAATAAAAGCCTCCGTCAGACAATGCCCCACTTTCACGGCATCGCTGTACGCCGGGAGCGAGGTATAGCTCGATACACCGCTAGGCTGCAGTATTTCCTCGGTCATAAACACCAATTTGAAGTGTTCCGGATGCGTCTCCCAATAGATCAAGAAGGCCTCGATGCCCGCTCGCAATCGCTCACGGGCTGTGCTGCCTTGAGACGATGCCCCGCTGGTTGCGGCGGTGGCCTCAATGAGGATGTACTGCCACATGGCGTGGAGCACTGCAGCCTTGCTATCAAAGTATCGGTAGATGCCCATGGCACTCAGTCCAAGCTCTGCGGCCAAGCCACGCATTGAAAGAGCCTGCACCCCACCATTTTTTCG
>NZ_JAUXZW010000081.1 GCF_030693805.1 Phenylobacterium sp. | reverse complement strand
GAACGGCTGCGCGCGCAGCTCGCCCGCGCCTATCGGACCGGCGGGCTGGACGGGGTGACCGCCGCGCGCCGCATCCTGGCCGCGCTCGCAGGCGCGCGCACCCGCAGCACCGACCCCGAGAGGATCGCCTGATGTCGATGGCCGAACCCGCCCAGGGCGCCCGCCACCTGCTGGTGGTCGACGACGACGACCGCATCCGCGAACTGCTGAAGGAATATCTCACCCGTGCGGGCTTCAAGGTCACCGCCGCGCCCGGCGGCCCCCAGGCGCGCCGCCTAATGGAGACCCTCGAGTTCGACCTGGCGGTGCTGGACGTGATGATGCCCGGCGAGGACGGCTATTCCCTGACCCGCTGGGTGCGCGAGCGCGGCGGGCGCTCCGGCGGCACGCCAGTGCTGATGCTCACCGCCCGCGGCCTGGCGGAAGACCGTATCGAGGGTCTGCGGGTCGGCGCCGACGACTATCTGGCCAAGCCGTTCGAGCCCGAGGAATTGCTGCTGCGCATCGAGGCGATCCTGCGCCGCGCCCAGGGCCGCGCGCGTCCGGCCGGGGCGCTGGCTCTGGGGCGCTGCAGCTTCGACCCCGATCGCGGCGAGTTGGTCTGCGACGGCTCGGCCGTGCGTATCACCGAGTCCGAGGTCGACCTGCTGCGCCGCCTGGCCCGCACCCCGCATCAGCCGGTCGAACGCGGCGACCTGGCGCATGACGCCGTCGACGCGTCCGGCCGCGCCGTCGACGTCCAGGTCACTCGCCTGCGCCGCAAGATCGAGGACGACCCGAAAGCCCCGCGATACCTGCAGACGGTGCGCGGCGTCGGCTATCTGCTGGCCCCCGACTGATGCGCCCGCGCCTCGCCTGGATCTACTTCACGCGTTGGATCAAGCGCAGGGTGCTGCCGAGCTCGCTGTTCGGCCGTTCGCTGCTGATCATCGTGCTGCCGGTGGCGTTGATGCAGATCGCCGTCACCTATGTGTTCTTCGACGCCCACTGGCAGACCGTCACCAGCCGCCTGTCCCAGGGTCTGGCCGGCGACATCGCCTGGGCGGTGGAGAGCTACCGGGACGATCCGGGCCCCGACGCCTTCGCCCGCCTATCGAACCGCGCCGAGGAATCCATGGGACTGTCGATCGCCCTGCAGCCGGGGCGCAGCCTGCCCACCAACCGCAGGTCCTCGCTGTTCGCGCCCATCGACCGCTCGATCCAGAAGGCGCTGTCGGACCGGCTGGACGATCCCTTCTGGTTCGACACCACCCGCTATCCGGCCTACGTCGACATTCGCGTGAAGGTCGACGGCGGGGTGCTGCGCATCCTCGCGCCCCGCGACCGCGCCTTCGCCACCAACGGCCACATCTTCGTCTTGTGGATGACCCTGGCGACCGTGCTGCTGACCGCCGTCGCCATCGCCTTCATCCGCAACCAGGTGCGCGCCATCGAGCGGCTCGCGGTGGCCGCCGACGCGTTCGGCCGCGGGGCCGACGCCGAGACCTTCAAGCCGTCCGGCGCGCGCGAGGTGCGCCAGGCGGCGGCCGCCTTCCTGGCCATGCGCTCGCGCATCCAGCGCTACATCGAACAGCGCACCGCCCTGCTGGCCTCGGTCAGCCACGATCTGCGCACGCCGCTCACCCGCCTGAAGCTGGAGCTCGCGCTGGCCGAGCCCTCCAAGCGCACCGCCGGCATGAAGCGCGACCTGGCCGAGATGGAACACATGATCGACGAGTACCTCGCCTTCGCCCGCGGCGAGGGCGGCGAGGCGGTCGAGGTCGTCGCCTTACGCGGCATCATGGAGGAGGTAGGCGAGGGGGCGGCCCGGGTCGGCGCCCAGGTCAGCATCGCCGCCGATCCCGCGCTCACCGCCAGCGTACGGCCGCTGGCGCTGAAGCGGGCGCTGGCCAATCTGGTCATGAACGCCGCCTTGCACGGAGACCGCGTGGAGGTCTCCGCCCATGCCCGACCCCAGGGCGGCGTGGAAATCCTGGTCGACGACGACGGCCCTGGCATCCCCGAAGCGCAGCGCGAGGACGCCTTCAAGGCGTTCAATCGGCTGGACGATGCGCGCAATCAGAATGAAAAGGGCGTCGGCCTGGGCCTCGCCATCGCCCGCGACGTCGCCCGCGGCCATGGCGGCGACATCACCCTCGACCGATCGCCGCTGGGCGGCCTGCGCGCCGTGGTGCGGCTGCCGGGCTGAATGCCGCAGCGACCTCGTTCTCTGAAAAATGTCAGCAATTTCCTGTATTTATGACCAATTCACGCAGTCTTGACGCACTGCACCCGCGTCTGTAGGTTCCGCGCGACTGAAAGCCCCCGCTGCGGCGGTCACGTCGTGGTCGAAGAGGCCTCCCGACGCATGCCGACGCCGGACGAATCGAGAGACGAGGCCCTCAAGCGCCTCGACAAGCGATTGGGCGCGTTCGAGACCGGACGCGAGCGCAAGGCGAGCTTCACGGCTCAACGTGCGATGGGCCAGGGTTACCGCTTCCTCGCTGAAGTGGTGGGCGGGGTGTTCGGCGGCGCTGGCTTCGGCTGGCTATTCGATCATTTCGCCGGGACGACGCCGCTGGGCCTGGTGGCGGGACTGCTGCTGGGCACCGGATTTTCCATCTACGTGGCCGTCCAGGGCGCCGCGCGATGGTCGAAGACCGAGTCGGACAAGGCCGGGCCGTTGCCCAGCGTTCCCGACGATGACGACAACGATTGAGGCCGAACAACATGGCGCAGCCCGCCATCGACCCGATGCACCAATTCATGATCCACAAGCTCGTGGACATTCCGCCCGTCAACATCGGCGGGATGGCGCTGGACCTGTCGATCACCAATTCGGTGGCGACGATGATGACCGGCGCGCTGATCGTGATGGGCTTCCTGCTGCTCACCGCGCGCGGCCAGCTGGTGCCCAACCGCGCCCAGGCCGTGGCCGAGTCGCTGTACGGCGTCATCGACAACGTGCTGGTCGGCCCGATCATCGGCCCCAAGGGCCGGCCCTACATCCCCTTCATCTTCAGCCTGTTCATGCTGATCATGACCTTCAACCTGATGGGCGTGATCCTGTCGGTCGGCAGCTTGGCCGGGTTCAACTGGACCTTCACCGTCACCGCGCAACTCGCCGTCACCGCGACGCTGGCGCTGCTCACCTTCCTGTCCTGCCTGATCCTTGGCTTCGTCAAGAACGGCCCGGGCTTCGTGAAGCTCTTCGTGCCGTCGGGCATGCCGCTGCCGCTGCTGATCTTCATGGTGCCGATCGAGATGGTCTCGTATTTCGCGCGCCCGCTGACGCTGGCCATGCGGTTGTTCGGCAACATGCTGGGCGGTCACGTGGTGATGAGCATCTTCGGCAGCTTCGTCGTGGCGCTCGGCATCGTCGGCCTTTCGGGCGGCATCGCCACCCTGGGCTTCGTCGGCTCGGCCCTGTCGCTGGGCATGATCGTCGCCCTCACCGGCCTGGAGCTGATCGTCGCCTTCCTTCAGGCGTTCGTGTTCGCCGCTCTGGCCACCGTCTACATCAACGAAGTCGTCAATTTCGGCCACGGCCACTGACGCCTTCATTCACCCCTGCACACTGCATCTCTAAAGAGGACTGAAATCATGGAAGTTGAAGCCGCCAAGTACATCGGCGCCGGCCTGGCTACGATGGGCATGATCGGCGCGGGCGCCGGTCTCGGCATCCTCTTCGGCAACTATCTGCAAGCCGCGATCCGCAACCCCGCGGCCGCCGCCAGCCAACAGCCGATGCTGTTCCTCGGCATGGCGCTGACCGAGTCGATGGGCATCTTCGCCCTCGTGGTCGCGCTGCTGCTGCGCTTCGTCTAGGGCGCGTAAGAAGCCAAGCCGATGGCGACCGAAACCCACGAGGGCGCGGGCGCGCCGGGCCACGAAGGCGGCTCCGGCGGCCTTCCCCAGTTCGACCCGACCTGGTGGCCGGGACAGATCGTATGGCTGCTGATCATCTTTCTGGTGGTCCTGGCGTTCATGCGGCTGTTCGCGGTCCCGCGGCTTGGCGGCACTATCGCCCAGCGTGAGGACCGGATCAGCGGCGACGTGGCCGAGGCCCGCCGCCTGAAGTCCGAAGCCGAGACCCAGGCCCGGGAGGCCGCGACGCAACGGGCCCAGGGCCGGGCCCAGGCTCAGAAGGTCGCCCAGGAGGCTCGCGCCCAGGCTCAGGCCGAAGTCGCCGCTGTCCTGGCCGCTGAGGAAGCCAAGCTCGCCGAGACTACGGGGTCGGCCGAGGCCGGCATCGCGCTCGCGCGCGAGCAGGCGATGGTCAATGTGCGCGGCATCGCCACGGAGACCGCCGAGGCGATCATCGAGAAGCTGACCGGCCGTGCGGCGACCTCCGCCGAGATGGCCGCCGCCGACGCGGCGAGAGGGTAGGATGATCCAGGAACTGCTGACCGACTCCCACTTCTGGGTGGGCGTCGCCTTCGTGATCTTCCTGGGCGTGCTGGCGCGCGCCGGCGTCCACAAGCTGGCGTGGAACGCGCTGGGCGAAAGCGGCCGCAAGGTCCAGGCCCAGCTCGACGAAGCCGCCGCCCTGCGCACCGAGGCCCAGGCCCTGCTGGACCAGATCAAGACCCAGCGCGAGGAAGCCGGTCGTCAGGCCGAAGCCACGCTTATCGCCGCCAAGGAAGAAGCCGAGCGCCTCAAGGCGGAGGCCCAGGTGAAGCTCGCCGAGCAGATCCAGCGTCGCGGCCAGCTCGCCGAGCGCCGCATCGCCACCGCCGAAGCCCAGGCCCAGGCTGACGTGAAGGCCGCCGCCGCCGAACTGGCGGCCGAGATCGCCGAGACGGTGCTGACGCGGCGCCTGGCCGAGGCCAAGACCGACCCGCTGGTCGACAGCGCGCTGGGCCAGCTCGGCGGGCGGGCGTTCCCCTCGCACTGAGGGCGCCGCCAGCGCCGCAAGCCGGCGCGTCCGAGTGAAATCCTAGGCTTGTTCCGCCCGACGCAGGCGACGGCGGCGGAAATAACGCCGGCTGCGGACCACGAAACGCAGGCGGCGGGGCAGAACCAGCCGCTCGATCCGCAGCGTCTGTTGCCAGGCCACCGGCAACACCTCAGGCTCGCGCCGCAGCAGCCGCCGAATGGGGAAAACCATCTTCGGGTGGGCCCGCTGGAAGCGCACGAAATGCCTGCGCGCCTTGAATGAATTGCGCAGGACCAGCATCAGGCCGACGACGATCACCGGCAGGCCGCCGGGGCCCGGCAGCGGCGCAATGGCGACGCCGGCCATGATCACCAGCACGCCCAACAGCACCAGCAACGGGCGTAGAACACGGGCGACAAGCTCGCGAGCGACGTCATCGGAGGCATAGTTGCGCGCGCGCGGCATGGTGAGGGTTAGGGACACGGAAGGAGCCTGATCTACGCGTCCGCGCCTCTGAGGGGGAGGTCAGGTCGCAACCGCGTGATGCTGATATGAGACCGGACCTGTGAATCGTAAAGACAACCGCGGGTTAATTTGTGCAGTTTGTCCTCTATTCGATCACCTGAGGCGGCGGCGCCACAGTTGTGGGCTCTGGGCGCCACGCCAGACGCGGCTTACGCGCCGCAAGAGTCTCGTCGAGCCTGCGCAGCGGAGCCAGGAACGGCGCGCCCTTGAACCGGTCTACGTCGCCGGCCTTCGCCGCCTCAGCCAGCGCCAAAAGCGCATCGCAGAACCGGTCGAGCTCGGCGCGCGACTCCGTCTCGGTCGGCTCGATCAGCATCGCGCCGTGCACCACCAGCGGGAAATACATGGTCATCGGGTGGAAGCCCTCGTCGATCATCGCCTTGGCGAAGTCGAGCGTGGTGATCCCCGTCCCCTCCAGCCAGGCGTCGTCGAACAGCGCCTCGTGCATGCAGGGCCCGAGCGGGAACGCCGGCGTCATCGCGCCCTGCAGCCTGGCCTTGACGTAGTTGGCGTTCAGCACCGCGTCCTCGGCAACCTGGCGCAGGCCGTCGGCCCCGTGGCTCAGCATGTAGGCGTAGGCCCGCACGAACATGCCCATCTGGCCATGGAACGCGCTCATCCGGCCGAAGGCGTCAGCCGCCTCGCCTCTCGCTTCCTCCTCAAGGCGCAGGCCCTCCGGCCCGTGCACGATCCAGGGGGCGGGCGCAAAGCGCGCCAGCGCCTCGGACAGCACCACCGGCCCCGCGCCTGGCCCACCGCCGCCGTGCGGCGTGGAGAAGGTCTTGTGCAGGTTGATGTGCATGGCGTCGACGCCCAGGTCCCCCGGCCGCACCCGCCCGACGATCGCGTTGAAGTTGGCGCCGTCGCAGTAGAAATACGCTCCCGCCTCATGGGTCAGCCGGGCGATCTCGACGATGTCGCGTTCGAACAGGCCGCACGTGTTCGGGTTGGTCACCATGATCGCGGCGACGTCGGGGCCCAGCTTGGCGGCAAGATCGGCAAGGTCGACGCGGCCATCCTCGGTCTGGCCGATCTCGGTCACCTGATAGCCGACGAAGGCCGCCGTCGCCGGGTTGGTGCCGTGCGCCGAGGTCGGCGTCAGCACCCGCCTGCGCGCGACATCGCCGCGCGATTCGTGCGCCGCGCGGATCGCCAGCAGGCCGCAGAGCTCTCCGTGCGCGCCGGCCTTCGGGGACAGCGCCACGGCCGGCATGCCGGTCAGCGTCTTCAGCCAGTGGGCCAGCCGATCCATCAGCGCCAGAGCGCCCTGCACCGTCGACTGGGGTTGGAGCGGATGCAGATCGGCGAAACCGGCCAGCCTCGCCATCTTCTCGTTCAGGCGCGGATTGTGCTTCATGGTGCACGAGCCCAGCGGATAGAGCGCCAGGTCGATGGCGTGGTTCTTCTGGCTCAGCCGCACGTAATGGCGCACGGCCTCCGGTTCCGAGAGCCCCGCCAGCCCAATCGGGGCCGTTCGCACGAGATCTCCCAGGTCTGAAGCGTCCAGCTCGGCGGGCTCGAGGTCCACGCCAGTGCGGTCGGGGCGGCCCACCTCGAACAGCAGGCCCTCGTCCTGCAGCAATCCACGCCCGCCGTTCAGCGAGGTATGCGTATCCATCTCGACCGCCTCGGGCCGGGTCGGGCGTCCGACGTTGAGCATGGTCATGCCGCGATCCTCCGCTTCAGGGCGCCGGCCAGTTCGGCGATGTCTTCACTGGTGACGGTCTCGGTGACGGCGATCAGCAGCACGTCGTCCAGACCCGCCGTCGGGTCCAACCGTGCGTAGGGCACGCCGGCGACGATCCCGTCCGCCAGCAACGCCTCGACCAACGCCTCGGCCGGCACGGGGGTGCGCACCGCCAGTTCGTTGAAGAACCGTGGGCTCAGAACCTCGACCCCCGGGACCGTCTCCAGCGCCGCCTTCAGTTCGCGCGCCAGGCTGTGGTTGAGCTCGGCCAGGCCCCGCAGGCCCGCCTCGCCCAACAGCGACATGTGGATCGAGAACGCCAGGGCGCAGAGGCCCGAGTTGGTGCAGATGTTCGACGTCGCCTTCTCGCGGCGGATGTGCTGCTCGCGCGTCGACAGCGTCAGCACGAAGCCGCGCCGCCCGTCGGCGTCCACCGTCTCGCCGCACAGCCGGCCCGGCATCTGCCGCACCAGCCCCTCGCGCGCCGCGAACAGGCCGACGTAGGGTCCGCCGAAATTCAGCCCCACCCCGATCGACTGACCCTCGGCGACGGCGATATCCGCCCCCATCTCGCCCGGCGACTTCAGCAGGCCGAACGACACCGCCTCTGTCGTCACCACCACCAGCAGCGCGCCGGCCGCATGCGCGGCCTCGCCGATCGCGGTGACGTCGGTGGCGACCCCGAACACGTTGGGCGTCTGCACCACCACGCAGGCGGTGTCCGGACCGATCGCCGCCACCACGGCGGCCTCCGCGTCGATCCCCGCCGGCAGGCAGTTGATGTCCATGCCTTCGGCGTGGGCGATGGTCCGCGTGGTCGCCGCATAATGCGGATGCAGGCCGCCCGACAGTACTGCGCCTTTGCGGCGGGTCACCCGCTGGGCCATCATCACCGCTTCGGCGCAGGCCGTGGAGCCGTCGTACATCGAGGCGTTGGCCACCTGCAGGCCGGTGAGCGCAGCCACCTGGGTCTGGAACTCGAACAGCACCTGTAGCGTGCCTTGGGCGATCTCCGGCTGGTACGGCGTATAGCTGGTCAGGAATTCAGAGCGCTGGATCAGGTGGTCGACAGTGGCCGGCACGTGATGGCGATAGGCGCCGGCCCCGCAGAAGAACGGGCCTGCGCCGCCCGGGCGGTTCCGCGCCGCGAGCCGCGACAGTTCCCGCTCCACCTCCATCTCGCCGGCGTGCAGCGGCAGATCGAACAGGTCGGCGTGGCGGGCGGCCTGAGGCACGTCGGCGAACAGTTCGTCGATCGAGGCCGAGCCGATGACGGCCAGCATCTCCGACCGGTCGGCGGGCGTCAGCGGCAGGTAGCGCATCTCAGAGCGTCCCCAGGTAGGCTTCGTAAGCCGCGCGATCCATCAACGCCTCGAAGGCGGCGACGTCGGCGATCTTCAGTTTGGCGAACCAGCCCTCGCCCTCTGGAGAGGCGTTGACCACGTCGGGCTGGTCGGTAAGCGCGGTGTTGGCTTCGGTCACCTCGCCGGCCAGCGGCGAGTAGACGTCGGACGCCGCCTTGACGCTCTCGACCACCGCCAACCCGTCGCCAGGCGTGAGCTTGCGGCCAACCTCCGGCACCTCGACGAACACCACGTCGCCCAGTTGTTCGGCGGCATAGGCGGTTATGCCGATGGTGGCGACGTCGCCGTCCAGAACGACCCACTCGTGATCCTTGGTGAAACGCATGGGGCAGATCTCCTTCAGACGGCGCGGACGTAGCGATGGGGGACGAAGGGCAGTTCCGTGACCTCGCAGGCCTGCGGTTTGCCCCTGACGATGACATGCAAGGCGGTTCCGGGTTGCGACAGGCCCGGCGGAACAAAACCCATCGCGATCGGCCGCCCGAGACTCGGGCTGAAACCGCCGGAGGTCACGCGACCGACGATAACGCCGTCGGCGCCGGCGATCTCCGCGCCCTCGCGGGCCGGCGCGCCCGCCACGTTGAGGCCGACACGGACGCGGCCGGGCCCGTCGGCCAGTTCGCGGGCGATCCGCGCAGCACCGCGCATCGCCCCCGCCTTCACCCGTTTGCGCGACACCGCGAAGCCGAGGTTCGCCTCGACCGGTGAGACGCTCTCGTCCAGGTCGTGGCCATAAAGCGGCAGGCCCGCCTCGAGCCGGAGCGAATCGCGCGCGCCCAGCCCGATCGGCCGCACGCGCGGGTCGGACAGCAGGATCTCCCAGAGCTGCTGCGTCGGGAAAGCCGCGCTGAGGATCTCGAAGCCATCCTCGCCGGTGTAGCCCGAGCGCGACACCCAGGCCTCCTGGTCGCCGGCCTCGATGCGGGCCAGGCTCATGAACGACATTGAGGCCGCCTGCGGAATCAGGCTCCCCACCACGGCCGCCGCCTCGGGTCCCTGCAGCGCCAGAAGACCGCCGGTGTCGGCGCGGGTCAGCGTCGCTTGCCCCTGCACGGCGGCGGCGATGCGGGCGAAGTCGGCCTCCTTGGTTCCCGCATTCACCACCAGGTGCAGCACGCCCTGCAGGCCCGCCTCGCGGGGCCGCCCGACCATCAGGTCGTCAAGCACGCCGCCATCCTCACCCAGCAAAAGGGTGTAGCGCAGCCGCCCGGGCGCAAGGCCGCGGATATCGCCGCTGATCAACGGCTCCAGCAGAGCGGCGACCGCCGCATGATCTGCTTCCGGGTCCCCGGTCGTCCTGCTCAATCGCAGGAACGCCGGCCCCATGTGCGAGACGTCGAACAGCCCCGCATGCTCGCGGGTCCACAGGTGCTCCTTCAGCACCCCGTCGGGATACTGCACCGGCATGGCGTAGCCGCCGAACTCCACCATCCGCGCGCCCAGCGCTTCGTGGGCCGCGGTCAAGGGCGTGGATTTCAGATCGGGAAGGCTGGTCGGCGGCAAGGACGGACTCCGGCTGATGATTCCGACGCCCACGGGATCGCCCGCGCGCGCCTTGCCCCCGCTGTCCGTGAGCCTGAGAGATTTCAGGTCGGCCTTGATCTAAAGGCCGGCCCCCTGCTCCTTCGGCGAGCCGCACGTCGACGGCTGCTTTCCAGCGTTCATCAGCCCTGCGCGGTCCTTTTGCCTGAGCGTTTCCGGGGCGGTTGCGCCTTCGGCTCCGGAGGTGGTCCCCGGTATCTCCCGCGAGAGTCGAGGAGGAACCTCACGGATCGCCCCGGCGGAGTCAACGCGCCACGAGGGCACGCAGGGCGAAATGCAGCAGGCGCCTGCAAATCAGCCCTCGAGCCGCGGCGACCCCACCCGCCAGGACGCCCAGGCGCCCACGACCGCCAGCGGCACGACGGCGGCGAAGATCCAGGGAGAGGCCACCAGCGCGCTCTCCGCGCTCAGGCCGTGGCGCATGCCCATCATGTTGGCGACGGCGCCTGCCAGTCCGGCGCCGGCGGCGTTGCCCAGCAGCCGCGCCGAGGGCACGCCCGCCGACGCCAGAGCCCGATCGTCGTCGGGCGCGGCGGCGATGATCCTGCGGTTGATGAAGGCATAGGAGATCCCGAACCCCGAGCCCATGAGCATCGCCGCGGCGGCGATCGCGGCCACCGGTCCGTGCGGCACCACCCAAACGAACAGGGCGACGGCCGCCAGGATCATCAGCCCGCCGGCGCGGATCGCCGGTCCGTGCCAGCGGTCGCGAAGCCCTGCAACGCCGAGACCTACGATGCTCCACGACAGCGAACCCAGCGCGGTCAGATATCCCGCCGCCAGCGGCCCCAGACCGTGCACCGCCTGAAGCGTGGCGGGGGCGTAGATGTAGAAGGCGATGGAACAGGCGCACTGGGCGACGAAGGCCAGATAGCCCGCCCCGACCGGGTGGCGGATATCTGAAGCGCTGCGCGGGAACAGGCCGCCAACCGCCGTGCGGCCCAGGCGGATCGCGACGATCAGCAGGCCCAGGCCCAGCGCGATCATCGCAAAGGTGGCCGCGACGCCGCCCGTCATGTCGGCCACGCCAATGCAGACCACGCCGCCGGCGATCAGCGCGAGCTGACCCCAGGCCAGGGGTCGCCGCTCCGGCCTGGGCGCGTCGTTCTTCAGCAGGAGTGCGGCGATCAGGATGAACACCAGCGCCTGGCCGCCGAACGACCAGAACGCGCCGCGCCAGAAGCCCGCCTCCGCAAACAGGCCGCCCACCATCGGCCCGAGCAAGGTGGCGACACCCCAGACCGTGGTCAGCGCTCCGAACACCCGCGCCAGCAGCCTGGCCGGGAACAGCGAACCGATCGCCGCGTAGCAGAAGCCCATCAGCCAGCCAGCGCCCAATCCCTGCACCAGCCGGCCCGCCAGGAAGGCGAACATATCGGGAGAGGCTGCGCTGAGCGCGCAGCCGACCGCATAGACGCCGCCCGCGCCGCACATGGCGAGGCGCAGGCCAAGTCGCGTGGCGAGCTGACCCGCCGTGGCTCCGGCGAGCAGCGCGCCCATGACGTAGCCGGCGGTCGCCCAACTGAAATAGGCGAACCCGCCCAGGTCGCGGCCCACCGAGGGCATTACGGTGACAGCCACCAGGGTGTCGGCGGCGTTCAGCCACACGCCCAGCAGGATCAGCGCAAAACGCGGCGCCAACGGACCGGTGAGCACCTCGCGCCAGCTACCTGCTTCGTCCCGCGCCGATTCGCTCATCACCAAGCTGTAGCCGAGCCGCCATCGGTTTGTCGCGCGGGCCCTAGCGCTCAGTCTTCGTCAGCCGCAATGCGCCCCAGACGCCGACCAACGCGAACGGCAGGGCGCTGGCGAACACCCACACCGCCGAGGCTTCGGCGCCAGCACGGGTGAGGCCCGCTTCGCCGCCAAGAAGGTTGACCAGCGCGCCAGCCAGCACCGCTCCGGCCGCATTGCCGATCAGCCGCACGGTCGGGATGCCGGCGGACGCCACTTCGCGTTCCTCCGGCGGCGCGGCGCCCAGCACCTTCTGGCTCATGAAGGCGTAGGAGAGGCCTTGCGCGACCCCCAGCAGGACAGCGCCCGCCGCGCACGCGACAAGGTCGCCATAGCGCATGGCCCAGGCCAGCCAGGCGACGGCCACAGCCACCAGCGCGCCGCCCCAGCGGATCAGCATCCCATGATGCTTCTCGTCCAGGTTCGCCACCACCAGCGCCGCCGCCGTCCAGCCTATCGCCTCAAGTCCAATCATGTAGCCGGCGCTGAGCGCGCCCAGGCCGTGCAGCGATTGCAGGAACGCAGGGCCGTAGACACTGAAGCCGATCGAGGCCGCGGCCTGCACGAAGAAGGCGAAATAGCCCGCGCCCACCACCGTGCGCAGGTCCGAAGCGCTGCGGGGAAACAGGCTCGCCGGCGCATGCGCGCCCAGCATCAGCGCCCAGGCGAGCAGGCCCAGCCCAGTGACGACCAGAACGCACTGCGCCCACACCAAGCCGACGACATCGGCCGCTCCGATCGCGCAGACGCCAGCCACCACCAGCGCCAGTTGCGGCACGGGGATGGGTGGAGCCTCGTTGCGCGCGCCCTCCCGGCGCAGCAGCCAAAGCGCCGCGCCGACGAACAGCACGGACTGCGCCGCGAAAGCCCAGAAGGCTCCGCGCCAGAACCCCGCGTCGGCGAAGGCCCCGCCGATCAACGGACCCAGCAAGGTCGCAACGCCCCACACCCCCGACGTTGCGGCGAACACCCGCGCGAGATGACGGGCCGGAAACAGCGCCCCGATCGCGGCGTAGCAAAAACCCGCGATCCAACCCGCGCCGATCCCCTGCACCAACCGCCCGCCCAGGAACCAGGCGATGTCCGGCCCGATGGCGCTGGCCACGCAACCCAGCCCATAGGTCAGGCCGGCCAGGGTCATGCCGGCTTTCAGGCCGATGCGCGCCGACAGCCGCCCGGCCGTCGCGCCAGCGACGATCGCGCCGACCATGTAGCCGGCAGTCGCCCAGCTGAAGAATTCGTAGCCGCCCAGGGCCTTGCCGACCGAGGGCATGATCGTGGTGCTCATCAGGGCGTCGGCGGCGTTCAGCCAGACGCCGGCGATGATCAGCGCGAATCGCGCCGCCAGCGGCCCGACCAACAGGTCGCGCCAACTCCCAACCTCCCCCGGTGTGGTTTCGCCCACGCTCATGGGCAAGGTCTAGCCGAGCCTGCCCGTGCTTGTCGAAGCCTTGCGGCTACATCCGCTCGGGCGCGGAGAACCCCAGCAGGTCCAGCGCCTGTTCCAGTTGCCGCAGCATCGCCTGGGCCAGCGCCAGCCTGGAGGCGCGCACGTCGGGCTCGGCGCCCATGATCGGGCAGGCGGCGTAGAAGCGCGAGAACGACTGCGCCAGCCGGTAGGCGTGCTCGGCCACGTGGTTCGGCGCCTTCTTGTCGTAGGCTTCGGCCACAGCGGCGTCGAAGGCGTCCAGGGTCAAGGCCAGCTCGCGCTCGGCCGGTTCGACGATGCGGATCGGCCCCGCGGTGACGCCCTCGTCGGCCGCCCGGCGCAGCAGCGATTTCACCCGCACCACCTGGTACAGCAGGTACGGTCCGGTCTTGCCCTCGAAGCTGGTGAATCGGTCCAGGTCGAACACGTAGGACGTGCCGCGGAAGTTCTGCAGGTCGGCGAACTTCAGCGCCGCGACGGCCACCTTGTGCGCGGTGTCCTCGAACGCTGCGGCGTCCAGTTCCGCGCCCAGGCCAGCCTCATGCAACCGCTCGCGCGCCTTAGTCCTGGCCATTTCGATCAGGTCGTTGAGCTTCAGCACCCCGCCCTCGCGGGTCTTGAACGGCTTGCCGTCGGCGCCGTTCATGGTGCCGAAGCCGACGTGCTCCAGCCCGCCCTCCTCGGCGAACCCGGCCATCACCGCCGCGCGGAATACCACCTCGAAGTGGTCGGCCTGGCGCTGGTCGACGCAATAGATCGCCAGGGCGGGATCGAAGCTGCTCTTCCGATCGAGGATCGTCGCCAGGTCGGGTGTGCCGTCCATCGCCGAGCCCTCGGACGACACCACCAGCAGCGGCGGCAGCTCGCGCTTGTCGCCGTCGCGCACCACCCGGATGATCCGCGCGCCCTGGTCGTCCACCAGCAGGCCCTTGGCGGCCAGGTCGTCGACCATCGGATCGATCAGGTCCTCGACATCGCTCTCGCCCTTCCACAGGTCGAAGTCGACGCCGAGCGCGTGGAAGTCGCGCTCCAGCGCCACGCGCGTCACGTCATGGAAGTGCAGCCACAGCCGATGAAAGCCAGGCGTGCGAGCCTGCAGCGCAGCAGTCAGACGCCGCGCCCGTTCCCGGTACTCGATATCTTCCTTCGCCCGCGCCGCGGCGGCCGGGTAGAGCCGGTCGAGGTCGGCCAGATCCACTGCGCCCATGGCCGCGCGAACCGCCTCGTCATCCACCGGCCGGCCGGCGTTCAGCGCCTCGACCGCCGCGGCGATCTGTGGCTGTTCGTCAGTGACCGCGCCGATCAGCAGCCCCATCTGGAAGCCCCAGTCGCCGAAGTGGGCGTCGCCGACGACGTTGTCGCCGCGGAACCGATAGATGCGCTTGATCGACTCGCCGATGATCGACGAGCGCAGGTGTCCGACGTGCATCGGCTTGGCGACGTTCGGGCCGCCGTAGTCGACGATCACCCGCCGGGCCGCCTCGACCGCCGAGGCGCCGGCCAGCGGCTCCGTGGCGATCTCCTGCGCGCGGGCCGACAGCGCGTCGTCGCTGACCTTCAGATTGATGAACCCGGGTCCTGCAATCTCGACGGCCGCGATCCGTGCGTCCCCTGCCAGCCGCTCGGCCACCTGGGCCGCCAGCTCTCGCGGATTGCGACGCGCAGCCTTGGCCGCGGCCAGGGCGCCGTTCGCCTGGAAGTCTGCAAGGTCAGGGCGGTCGGAGGCGGTGACGCGGCCGAGCTCTGGCGGCAGGCCTGCGTCGGCGAAGGCCTGGGCGACGACCTCCGAGAGGCCCCGTTTCAGATCGCTCATTGGCGCGCGGCGGCGTCCCCGGCGGCGGCCACTGCGCCGACGTTCACGCGGAAGCGCTTTCCGTCCCGGTTGAACGCCGCCATCTGCGGCGTCACATCGAAGCCGATCAACACTTCGAAGTTGGCCCCGCTGGTGGTCATGGCCGCACGCGGGATGATGATGTGGTTGATCTTGTCGGTGATGTAGACCCGGTCCTGGCCTTCCGGGAACGTCACCGGCAGGTCGAAGAACTGCTTGGTGATCACCGACTGGTTGCGCTGCGTCACCGCCACCCAGTAGCGGTAGGACTTCGTCCGGCCCTCGGCTTGCGGACCCTTGCCGAGCTCGAACAACACCTGCATGGCCACGTCGATCGGCTCGGCGTCCTTGTACGAACACGTCGCCGAGATGCCCTGCACCTCGCCGGTGTAGCCGACGTTGGCCGAGGCCTCGCGGCCTTCCTTGAATTCGGTGTAGCGGGCGGCGTCGTACAGCACCTTCACGAACGGGCACGGTCCGGCGTTGCGCAGTTGCGGCAGCGGCGCCTGGACGTCGCTCCACTCTTCCTTCTGCTTGCGCTTCTTGGCCGCGGCTTCTTCCTGTCTTTGGTCGTCGCCGCGGTCGCGTCCCTGGGCGAGCGCCAGATGCGGGACCGAGGTCGCCGCGACGGCCAGGGCGATGGCGGGAATCAGGAAGCGGCGCATGGTAGGCGTCCAGAGCTGGGGGAGCGGCGCACGACGCATGCGCGTCCACGGTTCGAGGCGTCTAGTAAAGCCAATCGATTGAGGCTGCAACGCGGCTGGCGGCGAGGCTCTGCGCCGACTAGTTTGCGCCGATGATCCCGTCCGCCCCGCCCCGTCGCCCGCTCAAGATCAGACTGGCCAGTCCGCGCGGATTCTGCGCCGGCGTCGATCGGGCGATCCAGATCGTCGAACGCGCCATCGAGAAGTACGGCGCGCCGGTCTACGTCCGTCACGAGATCGTCCACAATCGTCACGTGGTCGAGCGGTTGCGCGCGCTGGGCGCGGTGTTCGTCGAGGAGCTGGACGAATGCCCGCTCGACCGGCCGGTGGTGTTCTCCGCCCACGGCGTGCCCAAGTCCGTGCCGGCCCAGGCCCGCGACCGCAAGATGCTGTTCCTCGACGCCACCTGTCCCCTGGTCTCCAAGGTGCATGTGGAGGCCCAGCGCCACCACGAGATCGGCCGCGAGATCCTGCTGATCGGCCACGCCGGCCACCCGGAGGTCGTCGGCACCATGGGCCAGCTCCCGGACGGCGCGGTGCAGCTCATCGAATCGGTCGCCGACGCGGCCGCCTACACGCCGCGCGACCCGGCCAACGTGGCCTTCGTCACCCAGACCACCCTGTCGGTCGACGACACCGCCGAGATCGTCGAGACCCTGCGCCGCCGCTTCCCGCAGATCGCCGCGCCCCACAAGGAAGACATCTGCTACGCCACCACCAACCGCCAGGAGGCGGTGAAGCAGGTGGCCGCCGGGACCGACGTGCTGCTGGTGCTGGGCTCGGCCAACTCCTCGAACTCCGTGCGCCTCGCCGAGGTCGGCGGCCGCGCCGGCGCGGCCGCCGCCTATCTGATCGAGGACGCCTCGGTGCTGGACCTCGGCTGGCTGGCCGACGCTGCGGTGGTCGGCGTCACCGCCGGCGCCTCGGCCCCGGAACTGCTGGTCCAGGGCGTGATCGACAGGCTCTCCGCCGCCTTCGACGTCTCCCTGGAAGAGGTCGACGCCGCCCGCGAAACCGTCAGCTTCAAGCTGCCGCGAGTGCTGGCGGGTTAGACGGCACACGCCGCGCTTGACCGCGCAGCGCGGCTCACGCATCCCCCACGCCCATGGCCGTCTACACCGACATCACCGACGAAGAACTGGCCGACCTGCTGGCCGGCTTCGACTTGGGCGTCGCGCTCTCCTTCAAGGGCATCGCCGAGGGCGTCGAGAACTCCAACTTCCTGCTGGAGACGACCGCTGGACGCTACATCCTGACGGTCTATGAGCGTCGGGTGCGCGAGGACGACCTGCCGTTCTTCCTGGGCCTGATGCGCTGGCTCGCCGGCCACGGCTATCCGTGCGCGGCGCCCGTCGCCGACCGCGCCGGCGAGATACTTCAGCGGGTGCGGGGCAAGCCCTGCGCGATCGTCGAGTTCCTGCCGGGCCTGTCGGTGCGCCGGCCCAGCGCCGCCCACTGCCGCGAGGCGGGAGCGGGCCTGGCGCGCCTGCACCTGGCCGCCGACGGCTTCACCAAAAGCCGCGCCAATGACCTCGGGCAGGATGCCTGGGCGCCGCTGTTTGCGGACTTGCGCGACGCGGCCGAGGCGCTGAAGCCGGGCCTCGCCGCCACCATCGAATCCGACCTGGCGGCGCTGGAGGCGGAATGGCCGGCCGGCCTGCCACGCGGGATCGTCCACGCCGACTACTTCCCCGACAATGTATTCTTCCAGGGTCCGACTTTCGCCGGCGCCATCGACTTCTACTTCGCCTGCGAAGACATGCTGGCCTACGACATCGCCGTCGCCCTCAACGCTTGGTGCTTCGAGGCCGACGGCAGCTTCAACATCACCTCGGGACGCGCTCTGGTCGCCGGATACGAAACCCACCGTCCGCTCAGCGACGCCGAGCGCGCCGCCTTGCCGGCGCTGGCCCACGGTGCGGCCATGCGCTTTTTCCTGACCCGGCTCGCCGACTGGGGCGCGACGCCCGCCGGCGCGCTGGTGCGGCCGAAAGATCCGCTGGAGTACGAGCGCAAGCTGGCCGTGCATCGCGCCGCTCCGGATCTCGTGCTGTTCGGAGCCGGCGTTTGACGCCCGAGGTGGTGATCCACACCGACGGCGCGTGCAGCGGCAATCCCGGGCCCGGCGGTTGGGGCGCGATCCTGCAGTTCGGCGAGCGCGAGAAAGAGATCTGCGGCGGAGAGCCTGCGACCACCAACAACCGCATGGAGCTGATGGCGGCGATCCAGGCGCTCGAAGCGCTCACCCGCCCCTGCCGCGTCGAGCTGCACACCGACAGTCAATATGTGAAGAACGGCATCAGCGAATGGATCGTCGGCTGGAAGGCGCGCGGATGGCGCACCGCCTCTAAGGCGCCGGTGAAGAACGAGGACCTGTGGCGACGCCTCGACGCCGCCCGTCTGCGCCACGTGGTCGACTGGCGCTGGGTCAAGGGCCACGCGGGCCACGCGCTCAACGAACGCGCCGACGCCCTGGCGCGGAAGGGTTTGATGAAGGTCGTTCAACCGAAAACTTGACATTGCAGTGCAAAATGATAGTGGTTGGACGTTAAACGGTATGGGAGGCATATATGCCGCCAGCCCCTCAGGATCGCGCTGACATCCAGGTCTTCCGGGAAGTCACGGTCATCAGCCAGGTCATGCGTGAGGTCATCGGCCGCCGCCTGCCGGCCGGCATGAGCCACGCTCAGTTCGACCTGCTGGCGCGCTTCGTGCGCCACGGCGACGGGGAGACTCCGGCCGAACTCGCCCGCGCCACCATGGTCACCAAGGGCGCGGTCACCAACACCCTGCAACGGATGGAGGCCAAGCGCTTCGTCGCCGTGCTGGCCGATGTCGGCGATCGCCGCAAGAAGCGCGTCCATGTCACCCCCACGGGCCTGGCGGCCTACAACGCCGCGGTCACCGCCCTGCGCGGCCGCAACGAGGCGGTGCGCGGCGCCTTCACCGACGACGAGTTCCTGGAGGCTTTGCCCTTCCTAAGGCGCTCAGGGTGTTCCTGGAGGAACTGCTCGAGACGCCCGCACGCGAAGCCGCGAGCCGCTGACGCCGACCACCTCGACCCGCTCGCCGACGGCCAGCGCCTCGGCCCCGTCCAGCTCCGCCGCCCATTCCTTACCGTCGATCGAGACGCGGCCTGCGCCGCGCTCGAACGCCTGGGCCGCAAGCCCTGCGTGGCCGATCAGTCGCGCGACGTTGTCGTTGATGTCCGCCCCATCGCCCGCCACCCGCAGGATGAAGCGCCGCGCCAGCAGGGTTGCGGCGATGGTCAGGCCGGCGAAGATCAACACCGACCAAGGCGCGCCGACGTCGACGAACAGAGCCAGCACGCCGACCAGCGCCGCCGACGTCGCAGGCCACAGCAGCCAGCCGGATCCGGTGACCACCTCCACCGCCAGGAACGCCGCCCCGATCGCCGCCCAAACCCAGAAGGGATGCGTTCCGTAGAGGTCGATCAGCGCCTGCACGCCGTCAGGCCCCGGTCGGCGGGACGGCCGGCGCACGCGGCCTAGGCGGACGCGCCGCTTCACCATCGCCCTGGGCGGTGCGCACCAGTTCGCCCACGCCGGCGATGGTGCCGACCAGCGCCGACATCTCCGCCGGGATGATCACCGTCTTCTGGTTCGGGCTCTCGGCCAGCTTGGCGAACGCGTCGACGTACTTCTGCGCCACGAAGTAGTTCAGCGCGTTGACGTTGCCGCTGCCGATGGCGTCGGAGACCATGGACGTCGCCTTGGCCTCGGCCTCCGCTTCCCGCTCGCGCGCCTCGGCGTCGCGGTAGGCGGCCTCGCGGCGGCCCTCGGCCTCCAGGATGGCGGCCTGCTTTGCGCCCTCGGCGCGGGTGATCTGCGCCTGCTTCTCGCCGTCCGCCTCGGTGATCACCGCGCGCCGCTCGCGCTCGGCCTTCATCTGGCGGGCCATGGCGTTGGTGATGTCCGGCGGCGGCTGCAGGTCCTTGATCTCGATCCGCGCCACCTTCACGCCCCAGGGGCTGGTCGCCTCGTCGATCACGCCCAGCAGTCGGCTGTTGATCTGGTCACGCTGCGACAGCACCTCGTCCAGCTCCATCGACCCCACCACCGTGCGCAGGTTGGTCATGGTCAGCTGGGTGATGGCGAAGTCCAGGTTGGTCACCCGATAGGCGGCGGCCGCGGCGTCGATCACCTGGATGAACACGATGGCGTCCACCTTCACGCCGACGTTGTCCTTGGTGATGACTTCCTGGCTGGGCACGTCCAGCACCTGCTCCATCATGTTGATGCGCCGGCCGATGCCTTCGACGAAGGGCGTGAGGAAACTGATGCCCGGCTTCAGCGTGCGGGTGTAGCGGCCGAACCGCTCGACGGTGAATTCGCGGCCCTGCGGCACGATCTTCACCGCCCCCATCAGGATCACGGCGGCCAGCACCACGAACACCAGGGGGGCTACGACATCCATGGTTGAACCATCCCGCTCTTGAACGTCGCGCCTGCGCCGACGGCGAAGCTTAGCGTGGCTCGCGGCCTGGCGCCATCGTCCCGGCCAGCCGGCTGGACAGCGCCCGTCCGCGGGCCGCGGCGGCGGCTTCCTCGCGGCGCGTCGCTTCGCTGCACGCCGAACCGACGTGCCTGGCGAAGCCCTGGTTGAACGCCGCCTTCAGCCGCGCCTCGAAACCGGGATCGGCGCGCTCCAGCTCGACCAGCCGCATCATCCGCGCGCGCCAGAACTGGTCTTCGGGTCCCGCGCAGGCCTGGCGTAGCGCATGGCTCTCGCCCAGCACCTGGGCCAGCTCCAGCAGGATCGGCCGCTTGGCAGCGCCTGGTTGGGCGGCCGCAGGGACCGCGAGGGCGAGGCTCAGGGCGAAGAAGAGGAAGGCTGCACGCATCTGCGCCTTATGGCGTCGCGTCGCGCGCCTGTCACTCGCGCCCGCTGCGGCTGTCTGCTAGCCATCGATGATGCTCAAGCGCCTTCCGCTCCTGATCGCGGCACTCGCCCTGGCGGCGGCCAGCCCGGCGCCTGATAAGCCTGCGCCAGCCAAGCCTCAGCCCGCTAAGGCCGCGCCTGCCGCGAAACCCGCCGGGCCAAAACCTGTTGCGGATAAGCTGGCCGCGCCGAAACCTGCCGCGCCGAAGCCTGCTGTGAGCGGCCCGTTCGACGCCCGCGATCCCGCAAGCTTGGTCGCCCTGCTGGCGACCATGGACGCCAAGGGCGAGGTGTCGCGCACCGGCGACAACGACGTCGCCGTGAAGGTCACCGCCGCCAACTTCAGCTTCGGCGTCCAGTACGTAGACTGCAACGCCCAGGGAAAGGCCTGCCAAGCCATGGCGTTCTCCACGGGCGCGGAGAAGCGCGGCGCGACGCTGGTGCAGCTCAACGCCTTCAACCAGACCTCGATCAGCTGCCGCGCCTTCCAGGACGCCGCCGGTCGGCCTCACGTGATGTACGCCGCGGTCCTCTCATCGCACGATGTCCGTGACGAGATGCGCACCCACGTCGGCGTGTGGCAGGGCTGCCTGTCGACCTTCGGCGCGTTCCTCTCCGACCCCGCCGCCTATTTGGCCAGCGCGCCCTAGAAGATCCCGTAGCCGCCGTCGACGATGAAGCTGTCGCCGGTGTGGAAGCTCGACGCGCCCGACGCCAGGTACACGGCCAGGCCGCCGAAATCCGCCGGCTGGCCCCAGCGCCGGGCGGGCACGCGGGTGATGACCTTGTCGTTGAACACCTGGCTGCCTTGAGCGTCTCCGGTCATCTCGGTGGCGATCCAACCCGGCAGGATGGCGTTGGCCCGCACCCCATAGCGCGCGTGCTCCACGGCCACGCCGCGGGTCATCGCCAGCACCGCGGCCTTGGTGGAGGCGTAGGCTTCGTTGCGCGGCGCGCCCTCCACCGCCGAGAGCGACGAGATCGCCACCAGCGACCCCCCCGGATCGCCGGCCTTGGCCCGATCGATCATGTGTCGGCACGCCTCGCGGAAGGTGAAGAACACCCCGTCGAGGTTCACCGCCAGCACGTTGCGGTAGCTCTCCGTCGTGGTCTCGGCGAACGGCTGGCCTTTTCCGCTGACGCCGGCGTTGGCGATCACCGTGTGGACTGCGCCCATCGCCTCGACCGCCGCCGCCATGCCCTCGGCGACCGCGTGCTCGTCAGAAACGTCCACCACCCGGCCCAGCACCCGTCCGCCGATCGCTTTCAGCCGCGCCTCGGCGGCGGCGGTCTTGTCCGGGTTCGAGCCCCAGATCACCAGGTCGGCGCCAGCCTGGGCCAGCGCTTCGGCCATCCCCAGCCCGATCCCGCCGTTGCCGCCGGTGACCAGCGCCACCTGTCCGGTGAGGTCGAAAGCTTGGTAGGCCACTGGAATCTCCTGCTGGCGGCGTTCAGGCCGCCACGGCGGCGGCTGGTTGCGGACGCGAGAAGGTCCATTCGCCGTCTTTCGCCA
The DNA here is from genome assembly GCF_030693805.1 of Phenylobacterium sp. Classification (GTDB taxonomy): domain Bacteria; phylum Pseudomonadota; class Alphaproteobacteria; order Caulobacterales; family Caulobacteraceae; genus Phenylobacterium. The sequence continues at coordinate 2,461 of NZ_JAUXZW010000081.1, read as the reverse complement.
GGCTGGGCTCGAAGCGGTAGCCCGCCACATCGAACGCCTTCAAGTCTTCGGTCCGCTCGATGCGGTTGTCGATGACGAACCGCGCCATCAGACCCCGCGCCTTCTTGGCGAAGAAACCCAGCATCCGCCGCTCGCCGTCCTTCTCCTCGACGAACCGGCAGGTCAGCTTCGGCGCCTTCAGAGCCTTGAGGTCCACCGCGCCGAAGTATTCGCTGCTGGCCAGGTTCACCACCGTTGGGTCCTTGTGGCCCTCGGCGTCGGCGTTGAGCTGCTTGGAGATCCGCGCACCCCAGAAGTCGTAGAGGCTCTGCCCGCGCCGCGTCGTCAGCCGCACGCCCATCTCCAGGCGGTAGGGCTGGATCACGTCCAGCGGCCGCAGCACGCCGTAGAACCCCGACAGGATACGAAGGTGATCCTGCGCCCAGGTCAGGCCCTTGCGATCCAGCGTGCGCGCCTGCAGGCCCTGATAGACGTCGCCGTTGAACGCGAACGCGGCCTGCACGCCCTCCTCGGAAGCCGGGTCGAACGCCTGAAAGCGCTCGCGGTTCAGCTTCGCCAGGTTGTCCGACAGCGACATCAACCGCTTCAGGTCGGCGACCTTCAGCCGCCGGGTGACCTTGGCCAGCTCCATCGTCTGGTCGGCCAGTTGCGGCGTGCTCACCGGCGCGCTCTCGTCGGGCCGCGAGAAATCCAGCGCTTTGGCGGGGGAGATGACGATCAGCATGGCGGCCTCCTTCAGCCTGTCGCCGCGAGCTTCACGGCGCCGAGCGCGAATCGCAAACGAGAAACGCTGCGTCTTAGAACAGAACCCGAGGATTCATGATCCTCTTCGGATCCAGCGCCAGGCGCACGGCGCGCTGGGCGGCGAGTTCCACCGGGCTCTTGTAGTGGGCGGCCTCGTCGGTCTTCATCGACCCCAGGCCGTGCTCGGCCGAGATCGAGCCGCCGAAGCCCGCGATGATGTCGTTGACGATCCGCCCGGCCTCGTCGCGCGTCGCCTCGTGCAGGGCGGGGTCGCCGCCCACGGGCCCGAACACGTCGTAATGGACATTGCCGTCGCCCACATGGCCGAAGGCGGCGATGCGGCAGCCGGGCGTCAGCCGTTCCATGGCGGCGTCGGCCTGCTTGATGAAGGTCGCCACCTGCGAGACCGGCACCGAGACGTCGTGCTTCCACACCACGCCCTCGGGCTTCTGGGCCGCCGACTGATTCTCGCGCAGCGCCCACAGGGCTTTGGCCTGGGCCCCGGTCTGGGCCAGCGCCGCGTCGGCCACCAGGCCGTCCTCCAGCCCCTTGGCGAGGAACCGCTCCATCGCCCCTTCCGCAGAGCCGGGCTCGCCCGAGGCGAACTCCACCAGCACGTAGTAGGGATAGGGCGCATCCAGCGGGTCGCGGGAGCCGGGCACGTTGCGCAATACGAACTCGACGCCGATCCGCGCGATCATCTCGAACGCCTCGACGGCGCCGCCGGCCTCCTGCTTGGCGCGGGCCAGCAACTCGACCGCGGCGTCAAGACCCGTCAGGCCGATCCAGGCCACCGCGCGCGACTCCAGAACCGGGAACAGCTTCAGGCTTGCCGCGGTGACCACGCCCAGCGTGCCCTCCGCCCCGATCAGCAGCTGCTTCAGATCATAGCCTGTGTTGTCTTTGCGCAGGCGTTTCAGACCGTCCCAGACATCGCCGTTCGGCAACACCGCCTCAAGCCCCAGCACCAGGCTGCGCGCCGTGCCGTAGCGCAGCACCTGGGTGCCGCCGGCGTTGGTGGAGATGAACCCGCCGACCGTCGCCGAGCCCTCTGACGCCAGGCCCAGGGGAAAGCGCCGATTGACGCCCGCCGCCGCCTCGTGGATCGCCGCCAGGGTGACGCCGGCCTCGGCTACGATTACGTCGTCGAAGGTTTCGATTTCGCGCACCCGCGACAGCTTTTCGGTGGACAGCAGGATTTCCCCCTGGGGGATCTGTCCGCCTACCAGGCCGGTGTTGCCGCCTTGCGGGGTGATCGCCACGCCGGCCTCGTAGCAGACCCCCACGACCGCGGAGACCTGGGCCGTGTTCGCCGGCAGCGCCAGGAACGGAGTGTCGCCGAACCAGCGGTCGCGCCACTCCACCAGCTTCGGCTGCAGGCGCTCGGGGTCCTGGCTCCAGCCGTTCTCGCCGAGCACGGCTTTCAGGCGGGAGATGATGTCGGCGGGGACAGGCTTGGTCATGACCGCAAAATCCTAAACCCGGCGTGGCGGACGCGCCAGCGGCCGCGGTTCAGGCGTCGATCATCCGACGTAGCCCGCGGCGCGGCGCAAACGGTCGTTGATCGCCTCGCCCAGTCCAGCTTCAGGAATCGGGGCCACGGCGATGGCGGAGGGCTGCGTGCGATCGGCGGCGCGCAGGTAGCTGAACAGATTCGCCGCCGCCTCCGCCGCATCGCCCGCCGGGCTCAGGTTCCAGGGCGACGCAGGACCGTCCG
>NZ_JAUXZW010000072.1 GCF_030693805.1 Phenylobacterium sp. | reverse complement strand
CGAGGTCGGCCCGCGCGACGGCCTGCAGAACGAAAAGGTCCTCCTAGACGTCCCGCAGAAGCTGGAGTTCATCCAACGGCTGGAGGCCGCCGGCGCCCGCCGCATCGAGGTCGTCTCGTTCGTCAATCCGCGCCGGGTGCCGCAGATGGACGGGGCGGAGGAGATCATGGCGGGGCTGGCGCTCCACGCCGGCCGCTCGCGCATCGGACTGGTGCTGAACATGCGCGGCTGGGACCGCTGCCTCGCCGCCGCCTGCGACGAGGCCAACGTCGTGGTCTGCGCGTCCGACGGCTTTGCGATCCGCAACCAGGGCTCCACCATGGCCGAGCAGATGGCGACGCTCGCGGCGATCACCCAGCGTCGCCGCGTCGAAGGCGGACCACCGGTCAGCGTGACCTTCTCCGTCGCCTTCGGTTGCCCCTTCGAGGGCGAGGTGCCGCACGAGCGCGTCGTGGCCATGGCCGCCGAGGCCGGCGCGCTGGGCGTCGAGGAGATCGCGCTCGGCGACACCATCGGCGTGGCCGATCCCTGGACTGTGCGGAAGCTCATCGAAGGGGTGCGAAACGCCGCCCCGACCACTCGCCTGCGGATGCATTTCCACGACACGCGCAACACCGGCCTGGCGAACGCCTACGCCGCCGTCGAGGCGGGAGTGGATGTGCTGGACGCCAGTTGCGGCGGCCTGGGCGGCTGTCCGTTCGCCCCAGACGCCACCGGCAATATCGGCACCGAAGATCTCGTCTACATGCTCGAGCGCGCCGGATACGCCACCGGCTATGACCTGGACGGCCTGATCGAAACCGCGAAGTGGATGTCCGGCTTCCTGGGCAAACCGCCGGCCGCTTCGGTTAGCCGCGCCGGCGTGTTCCCGATGCCGCCCCTGACCTCGGCCTAGGTGGCGCGACCGCGCAGGCGCCACATCATCGGGCGGACCACCGCGGTGCAGACGATTAGCGGCGACAGCACCCAGGCCAGCACATGCTGCGACAGGCTGCGGGCGCGCTTGCGGAAGTAGCGCGCCAGTCCCACGCCCTTGTGGAATTCGACCTTCAGCGGGCTGGTCTGGCTGGTGTGGCCCAGATGGATCACCTCGGCCTTGGGGTGGAACAGCACCGTGCCGCCGGCCCGGCGCACCCGCCAGCACAGGTCGACATCCTCGACGTGCAGAAAGTAGCCCTCGTCGAAGCCGCCGACGGTGTCGAAGTCCTGGCGACGCATGCAGAAGCAGGCGCCGGAGATGGTCGGAACCTCGGAGACCTGCTCGGGCGCTGCATCGTTTTCCCAATGCACCTCGTAGCGCCGCCATCCGGGAACCAGGCGCGCCAGGCTGCTCAGCGACAGCAGCGCGGCCATCGGCGTGATGTCGCCTCGGCGCGCGCCCCGCTGCTCGGTGCGGTCGGCGTTCAGCACCCGCCCGCCGACGATGCACGGCGTCGGACGATCCTCGATGGCGCGCACCAGGGCGGCGATGCAGTCACGCTGCAGGAAGGCGTCGGGATTGAGGAACACCAGCACGTCGCCGCTGGCCCGCGCAGCGCCCAGATTCGCGCCGCGGGCGAAGCCGACGTTGCCGTGACCTTCCAGCAGGACGACGCGGCGATCGCGCTCGGACAGCGCTTTCAGGCGTGCAGCCTCGATCGGCGTGGAGCCGTTGTCGACCAGCACCAGTTCGTCGACCAGCGGGTCGGCCATGACGCAAGAGAGGCTTTCCTCAAGCGCCTCGCCGGTCATGTACACGACCATGACCACCGAGACCTTGTGGCGCGACCTCAGGAAATCCGGCAGCGGCGCAGCTTCGACGGCGACGATCGGTGCGATGCCGTTCATCCAGCCTCCATGGCCCCGACCACGCCGTGGGGCGAGCGTTGGTCGCCCGTGGCGCGAACTGCAAGATCAGGCGGTACGGCCTCCATGGCAAGCATGTTTGCAGCCTCCAGCAGCGAGACGACCTCCTGCCCCGTCGATCCGAAGCGACGCAGCGCCACCTGACCCAGTTCTGCTTCACGGCGGCCGACCACGGCGATGACAGGCGCCTTGGCCAGGCTATGCTCTCGCACTTTGTAGTTGATCTTTTCGTTACGCAGATCGCTCTCCACCCGCAGGCCTGCCTTGCGCAGCACGTCGACGGCCTTCAGAGCGTAGTCGTCGGCGTCAGACGTAATCGTGGCGACCACCACCTGCACTGGCGCCAGCCAAAGCGGGAAGGCGCCCGAATAATGTTCAATCAGCACGCCGAGAAAGCGTTCCAGCGAGCCGAGGATCGCCCGGTGCAGCATTACCGGCCGGTGCTTCTGGCCGTCCTCGGCGATGTAGGAGGCGTCCATCCGCTCCGGCAGCACATAGTCGAGCTGCAGCGTTCCGCACTGCCACGTCCGCCCGATCGCATCGCGCAGGTGGAACTCGAGCTTGGGCCCGTAGAAGGCGCCCTCGTTCTCCAGCCGCTCGACCTTGACGCCGGCGGCGTTCGCGGCGCGCTCCAGGGTGTCCTCGGCGATGGTCCAGATCTCGTCGTCGCCGAAGCGCAGGTCGGGGCGCAGGGCCAGCTTCACCGAGTCCAGTTCGACGTCGAGATCGCGGTAGATCACCTGCAGCAGCTCGACGAACGCCTTGGACTCCGCCTCGATCTGATCCTCGCGGCAGAAGATGTGGGCGTCGTCCTGGGCCAGTCCCCGCACCCGCAGCAGGCCATGCAGCGAACCTGAGCTTTCATAGCGGTGCAGTCCGTCGAACTCCGCCATGCGCATCGGCAGCTCGCGATAGGACCGCTGGCCGTGGTTGAAGATCTGCAGGTGCCCGGGGCAGTTCATCGGCTTGAGCGCCAGCTTCTCGCCCTCGTCCGTCTCGCAGACGAACATGTTGGCTCCGAACTTCTGCGCGTGGCCGGACTGTTCCCACAGCGAGTAGTCGAGCACCTGGGGCGTCTTCACCTCAACGTAGCCCTCGGCCTCCATGCGCCGGCGCACGTAGTTCTGCAACGTGCGATAGAGCGTCCAGCCCTTGGGATGCCAGAAGATCATCCCCTTGCCCTCTTCCTGGATGTGGAAGAGGTCCATCGTCGCCCCGATGCGCCGGTGGTCGCGCTTCTCGGCTTCCTCGATGCGCAGCAGGTAGGCCTCTAGATCGGCGTCGCTGGCCCAGGCCGTGCCGTAGATCCGCTGGAGCTGGGCGTTCCGGTGATCGCCGCGCCAGTAGGCGCCGGCCAGCTTGGTCAACTTGAACGCCTTGCCGACGAACTTGGTCGACGGCAGGTGCGGGCCCAGGCACAGGTCCTTCCACGCGCCCTGGCGATAGACGCTGATCTCGTCGCCTTCCGGCAGGTCGGCGACGATCTCGGCCTTGTAGTCCTCGCCGATCGACTTGAAGTGCTCGATGGCGGCTTCGCGGGCCCAAACCTCGCGGCTGATCTTCTCGTCGCGGTCGACGATCTCGCGCATCCGCTGCTCGATCTTCGGCAGGTCGTCGAGGCTGAACGGCTCACTTCGGGCGAAGTCGTAGTAGAAGCCGTCCTCGATCGCCGGGCCGATGGTCACCTGGGTGCCGGGGAACAGCTCCTGCACCGCCTCCGCCATCACATGGGAGGCGTCGTGGCGGATGGTCTCCAGGGCGGCGGGGCTTTCGCGCGTCAGCAGTTCGAACGCGCCGCCGTTCGGCAGCGGGCGGTCAAGATCGAGAAGCGCACCGTCGAGCTTGACCAGCACCGAGCGCTTCTCCAGCGACTTCGAGATCGAGGCGGCGACGTCGCGCCCCGTCGCGCCGGGCTCGAATTCACGTTTCGAGCCGTCGGGGAAAACCAGTTCGATCATGTCTCGCATGTCCATGTCCGCGCCTTACGGCGCGAGGGCGGCGGCGGGTCGTACCCGGAGCCTCCCAAAGGATGACAACGACACAGCCGCCCGGCGGCGAGCAGGGCGCCGCGCCAGGGACCGTGGTCGATCAGCGCCTCGGCCGCGTATTCCGAACAGGTCGGAAGGAACCGGCATTGGCGCCCGATCAGGGGCGAAAGCGTCAGCTTGTAGGCGCGCAGCGCGCCTCGGACGCACATCTCATAGAAGGTCATGCCGGCTCGCGGGAGCTTGAGACTCAGTCGCAGCGCTTACGCTGCGGTCGGCGTCGGATCAAGCCGCACCGGCGGGGCTAGTTCGCGCACGCCTGACGAACGGCGCCGGCGTCGTGGACGCGGCGGTCGAGGCGTTGCGGGCTAGTTCGTCCGTTCGACGGGCCATGGCGAAATCAAGCAAATACAGGGCCGTCCCGTATCACAGGTCGACGGTGTAAGGAACCTTAAGCCTGCCCGTAGATCAGGCGCCGGCGTCAGTAGCGCCGCTCCATGGCCTCGCGCACCGCCGCGGCGGCGGCTTCGAACGCAAGCAACGTTGAAGCGTGGCGAGCCGGGTAGTCCTTCACCGGCTCCAGCATCGCGATGTCGGCGAAGCGGCCCGACGGCGCCGCGCCGCCGGCCTTCAGCATGGCGCGAAAGGCGTCGCGTGCGGTCTCGATCTCCTCGAGGCTGGCGCCGATCACGTGCGCGCCCAGCACCGCGGCCGACGCCTGGCCCAGGGCGCAGGCCTTCACGTCCTGGGCGAAGTCGGCCACCCGGTCGCCATCGATCGTGACGTCCACCACCACCCGGCTGCCACAGAGCTTGGAGATCTTTTCAGAGCTCGCATGCGGCGCGGCCAGCCGCCCGCTGTGCGGCAGGTTGGCCGCCAGCTTGAGGAGTCTCGCCGAGTAGAGGTCGTCGATCATTCGCCCACAGATGTAGGCGCCGCGCCGCCCGCGCGCCATGCCGCCTCGGCGCGCACCTTCAGGCCCTCGCCCAGCAAGGTGAAACCTTTGCGCAGGCTGCGCGATCCACGGCCGCGGACGGTCGACAGAAGCAGTCCCTGGAACAGCTCCCCATTGGAGAAGATACAGCTCTCGTCGCCGAGGATCTCGATCTCCAGGTAGCGCGTGCTGCGCAGCAGCCCGCCATAACGCGATTGGCGCAGATGCAGCTGATCGTTCGGCGCCCAATCCAGCACCGTGGCCTGAACCGCGCGATGAGCTTCTCCCGGCAGGGCCAGGGTCAGGTTCAGCGCCGAACCGATCCGCACCTCGCCCGCGGCTTGCGGATAGATCACCGACCACCGCGGCCACGAGGCCACATCGAAGATCACGTCCCAGATCACGCTGGCCGGCGCGTTGACGCCGATCCGGTGTTCAATCTTCACCCCCGCCGGACCGCCGCCGCCCGTCTGGAACTTGAATCCCTGGGCGACGTCGAAGGTCTTCGGCGCTTTGACAGGCGCTGGCATCACACGGGTTCCTTCAGCCTCCAGGTCGCCCCCTGCGGGCCGTCCAGCACTTCGACATTCAACGCGGTGAGTTCGTCACGGATGCGATCAGCCTCGCTCCAGTCCTTGGCCGCGCGCGCGACGACGCGGGCTTCGATCAGACCGTCGATGCGCGCCTTCAGGTCCGGATCGGCGCCGCCCTGGAACCAGGCGTCGGGATCGGCCTCCAGAAAGCCCAGCAGGTTGGCGCAGTCCAGCAGCGCCGCGCGGTGGTCGGCGCAGGCCTGGGCCTTGCCGGCCGTCAGCGCCGCCCGCAGGCCGTTACCGAGGGTGAACAGCTCGCTGAGCGCCTTGGACGTGTTGAGGTCGTCGTCCAGGGCCGCGCGGAAATCGGATTCCGCGATAAGGGTCTCGATGGCGTGCGGATCGGGCGTCGGGAAGGCGCGCGCCTGCGTCTCGGCGCGGCGCGCGTCGCTGAGCACGCCGTACAGCCGGTCGAGCGAGGTGCGCGCCTGCGCGACCAGGTCGCCAGTCCATTCCAGCGGCGCGCGGTAGTGTCCGACCAGCAACGCCCAGCGCAGCGCCTCGCCTGGGACCTGGTCGATGAGGTCGTGCACCAGCACGACATTCCCCAGGCTCTTGGACATCTTCTCGTCGCCGAAGTTCAGGAAGCCGTTGTGCAACCACCAGCGCGAATAGCCGTCGTCGTGGCCGGCGCAAACGCCCTGGGCCATCTCGTTCTCGTGGTGCGGAAAGATCAGGTCGTTGCCGCCGCCGTGGATGTCGATCGGCAGGCCAAGGGTCTGTTCGATCATCGCCGAGCATTCGATATGCCAGCCGGGACGTCCCGGTCCCCACGGGCTTTCCCAGGACGGCTCGTCAGGCTTGGACGGCTTCCACAGCACGAAGTCGGCGGGGTGGCGCTTGTAGGGGGCGACCTCGACGCGGGCGCCAGCGATCATGTCGTCCAGCGAACGGCCCGACAGCTTGCCGTAGTCGGGGAAGGCCAGGGTGTCGAACAGGGCGTGGCCCTCGGCCACATAGGCCGCGCCCTTGGCGACGAGCCGGCCGATCATGTCGATGATCTCGGCCATGGTCTCGGTGGCCTTGGGCTGGAACGTCGGCCGCAGCGCGCCCAACGTCGCCATGTCGGCGTTATAGGCGGCCAGGTAGCGGTCGGTGACCACGGTGATCGCCACGCCCTCCTCGTGGGCCTTGGCGGCGATCCGGTCGTCAACGTCGGTGACATTGGCCGCGTACAGCACAGCGTCCTCGCCGTAGGCCGCGCGCAGCAGCCGAAACAGGACGTCGAACACCACCACCGGGCGGGCGTTGCCGATGTGGGCGTAATTGTAGACCGTCGGTCCGCACACATACATCGTCACCCGTTTGGGGTCGGCGGGCGCAAAGGCGCGCTTTGTACGGGTCAGGGTGTCGTAAAGGTTCAGGGTCATGCGGGTCTGACGAAGCGTAACGGTTGCCGGGCAACGGGTTCGCCCCATATACATATCGCCCAGCGGGGAGGCCACGGCGCGTTTCGCATCGCGCCTGCCCGCGTCTTTAGGGTGGTACGCGTCATCTCCGAGGCCTTCGCCTCGGCGCAACTCAGCCCGGGAAAGACCGCAGCTCAAATGGATGCAGTGACCAAGGATCGAGCCCTCGTCGGCGCGCCTGATGCGAACGCCGCGCAACGCCCCAGCCGTGAAGAAGCCATGGCGGCCGTGCGCACGCTGATCGCCTGGGCTGGCGACGACCCGCGCCGCGAAGGTGTGATCGACACGCCCAAGCGCGTGGTCGACGCCTATGCCGAATGGTTCGAGGGCTATGAGGCCGATCCGGCCAAGGAGCTGTCGCGCACCTTCGAGGACGTGCAGGGCTACGACGACATCGTCATGCTGCGCGAGATCGAGGTGGAGAGCCATTGCGAGCACCACATGGCGCCGTTCCTGGGCAAGGCCTACGTGGCCTACATGCCGACCAACCGCGTGGTCGGCATCTCGAAGATCGCCCGCGTAGTCGAGATCTTCGCTCGCCGCCTGCAGACGCAAGAGACGATGACCCAGCAGATCGCCGACGCGATCACCGACAGCCTGCGCCCCGCCGGCGTCGCCGTGCTGATCGATGCGGCGCACCAGTGCATGACCACCCGCGGCGTCCACCACCGGCACGTGACGACGATCACCACCCAGTTCACCGGCGTGTTCAAGACCGATCCGACCCTGCGCCAGCGGTTCCTGGACTTCGTCAATCGCTGACGGCGCTGTGCTTCCACGCAGGCTAGCGCCATAGGGGGTGAAGACGCCATATTGGGGTGATGACGAACCCATTCCCGGCCGCCGCCTCGAAGCGTGACCTCGAGCACGGCGTCGTGCTCGCGCCGCGCTTCGACGAGAACGGCCTGATCTGCGCGGTGACGACCCACGCCGACAGCGGCGAGATCCTGATGGTCGCCTGGATGAACGCCGAGGCCCTGAGGCTGACGCTGACGACCCGCGAGGCCCATTACTTCAGCCGCTCGCGCCAGGAGCTTTGGCGCAAGGGCGCGACCAGCGGCCAGATCCAGCGGCTGATTGAGGCGCGCATCGACTGCGACCAGGACGTGGTGTTGCTGCGTGTCGTGCCGCAAGGCGACGGCGGAGCGTGCCACACCGGCGCGCGAAGCTGTTTTTATCGCGTCATAGAGGACGGCGTGCTGGTCGAGCGCGACTGAGCCCTATAGCCGGTGCGCGGTGCGGTGCAGCGTCTGCACGGATTGCGCATTCCCCCACCTCGACCACAGGAGCTGATCAACGATGTCCAGCGAAGGCCTTCATGTTCCGCGCGAGAAACTGCAGCCGCGGACGCTGAACCTGCACTATGCGATCACCTCTCTCATCGAGGAGCTGGAGGCTGTGGACTGGTACCGGCAGCGCGCCGACGATTGCGACGATCCTGCGCTGAAGGCCATCCTGCTGCACAACGCCCACGAGGAGATCGAGCACGCGTCGATGGCCCTGGAATGGATCCGCCGCAACGACGGCGAATTCGATGAGCAGTTGAAGGAGTACCTGTTCACCGAGGGCTCGATCACCGGCCGCGAAGAAGCCGCGAGCGACGGGCACGGCCTCTAGGCGAGGATGGCGCTCAGGCCGCGTTGGCGGTGAGCGCCCACTTGCTGTCGGCGCCCGAGACGGCGGCGGCCCGGCGGCGGCCGGCGCGCATGTTAGCCTTGGGCAGATCGACGTCGATCAGCTCCGCCAAGCGTTCACGGGCGCGGTTCACGCGGCTCTTCATGGTGCCGACTGGGCAACCGCTGATTTCGGCGGCGTCCTCGTAGCTGAGGCCTTCGGCGACCACCAGCAGCAGGGCGTCTCGCGATTCCGGGGTCAGCGACTGCAGCGCACGGGTCAGGTCGGAGTACTTCATCCGCCATTCCTGGTCGGCGTCGCAGGTCAGGGCCGCGGCGTACTTGCCGTCCACATCCTGCACCGTGTTCCGGCGTGCGACCGAGCTCGTGTAGAAGGTGTTGCGCAGGATCTTGTTGACCCATGCGTTCAGGTTGCTGCCCTCGCGGAAACCCTCTCGAAAGCGCCAGGCGCGAACCATGGTGTCCTGGATCAGGTCGTCGGCTTCCGCGCTCGATCCGGTCAGGGCCATCGCGTGGCCTCGCAACCTTGGGATGAGGGCCACCAGTTCCTGCCTGAACGTATCGCTCATCTTTAGTTTCCCGTCCCAAATCCGGCCGCCCTGCGGGGCCCGCACCTTCGTCAGGCAAGAAGCGCGCCTGACGGTGTCCGATCGTGGTGACGGTGTTGTAGGCCCGGGCGCGAAAGCGCTGCAGTTGCAGCGACGGGCTACGACATGCGCAACCGTTGCAGTGATCGTGCACACGGGTTGCACGCAATCGTGCAACCCTTATGCAACGGTTGCGCAACGGGTTGCATTTTCTAGGATTCGAGGGGAATGTGCCCGCGTCATGTCGGGTCCAGTAGCCTTTCCCACCAAACTTGATTTGGTGCTCAAAGCGTTGTCCATGAGCCGCGGTCGGCTCGCCGCCGACCTGGGCGTCGACAAGTCGCTGGTCGGCCGCTGGGCTTCTGGCACGGTGACCCCGTCCGCCCACAATCTCGAGAACCTCACCCGCCTGATCGCCTCGCGGCAGCCGGGCTTTACGATGCTGCACTGGGATCGCGAACTCGACGAGCTGGGCCGGGTGTTCGGCGTCGAGCCGGCGCCCACGCCCGCAACCGTCAGTTACATCCCTCCGCCCGTGGCCCCGGTGGGCCTGCCGCTCCCCGGTCTGGACCTGGCGCGCCTGGTCACCGAACGCCGCGCCGGCACCTATGAGGGGTTCTGGCGTTCGACGCGCCCTTCGATCGCCATGCCGGGCCGACTGTTTCATGATCACGGGATGATCCGCCGCGGGCCGGACGGCATCCTGCAATTCACCATGGGGGGCTCCGGCCTGCTGTTCGACGGCTGGATGCTGCCGGTCGAGGGCCAGCTCTTCGCCATCCTGTTCGACACCGTCGGCCAGACGCCGGTGTTCCTGATCTTCAACGGCGTGGCCCTGCACAAGGCCACCCAGCTCGACGGGCTGATCCTGGCCGCGGCGCTGAATGCGGCGCGAACGCCGTCGGCCTATCCCGTGGTGCTGGAGCGTATCGGCGACCTGACGGGCGACTGCGAAGCCGACGACGCCCGCTGCCAGGAGCTGCTGGCCTCCGACCCCGCCGCGCCCGACGGCTCGGTGCCTGAGGATATCCGTCGCCACCTGATCCGCGACATCGGCCCCGAGGCCGTGAAGAGCGGCGCGGGCGAGCTGTTCCTGCTGTCGTCGTGGGCCAACAGCCTGTCGCGCGGCTTGAGCACGGGCGGACACCTGCAGGGGTGAACGCGACCGCGTCCGGCGATGCGGACGAGCCGTTAGACGACGAAGACCCCGAGCATCAGCCGGGCTTGAGGATCGTCACCCTCCGCGGTGAGGAAGTCGCGGGCCGGCTCGACCGGGCGCTCGCCGACAAATTGCCGGAGCTTTCGCGCGCCCGCGTGCAGGCTTTGATGTCCCAGGGCATGGTCAGCCGCGACGGCGCGCCGATGCGCGACCTCTCCGTCAAGGCCCAGGCGGGCGACTACACCATCCTGATCCCGGCCCCGACCGCCGCCGAGCCTGTCGCGGAGAACATCCCGCTCGTCGTGCTGTTCGAGGACGAGCACCTCATCGTCGTCGACAAGCCGGCCGGCATGGCGGCCCATCCTGCGCCCGGCAACGAGAGCGGCACCTTGGTCAACGCCTTGCTCCACCACTGCGGCGAAAGCCTTTCGGGCGTCGGCGGGGTGGCGAGGCCCGGCATTGTGCATCGGCTCGACAAGGACACCTCCGGGGTTTTGGTGGCCGCCAAGAACGACGTCGCCCATCGTGGGCTGTCGACCCTGTTCGCCGCCCACGACATCGACCGCGCCTATGTGGCCTTCACTCGCGGCGCGCCCTCGCCGGTGCGTGGGGTGATCGAGGGCCGCATCGGGCGCTCTCCTCACGACCGCAAAAAGATGGCCTTGCTGAAGTCCGGCGGCCGAGAGGCGATCACCGGCTACCGGGTGGAGCGCACCTTCGGCCCCGCCGGCCGGCCGCTGGCCGCGCGCGTGTCCTGCCGCCTGGAAACCGGCCGCACCCACCAGATTCGCGTCCACCTGGCGTCCAAGGGCGCGCCCTGCCTCGGCGATCCTGTCTATGGCTCGGGCCAGCCCTCGGCGGCCGTCCGGGGGGCTATGGAGCAGGCGGGCCTGCACCGGCAAGCCCTGCACGCGGCGATCCTCGGCTTCCGCCACCCGGTGACCGGCGAGACGTTGAGCTTCGAGAGCCCCCTGCCCGCCGACCTCGCCGCGCTGGAAGCCCTGCTGTCGGCGCTGTGAGATTTCATCGCCCGACGCGGTCTTGATGACTCCGGCGTCAGGGAGTAGAAATACCCGAGTTGAGTAGTAGGACTTAACCGGAAACCCGCCTCCCGCGCTCTTTTGCAGAGGGCAACCAATGCTTATCTCAGAGGTTGGAGGGGACGGGCAGTGTCGCGCGGCGTAAAGCGTGTGACCCCGGCGTCCATAGAAAAAGGGGATTATGCACATGGCCGTGAGCGCTAGCGCCCTTGCCGTGATGTCGCCGGAAGGCGGCCTTAGCCGGTATCTTTCCGAGATCCGCAAGTTTCCGATGCTGGCCAGGGACGAGGAGTTCATGCTCGCCAAGGCGTGGAAGGAGCATCAGGATCCGGAGTCCGCGCATCGTCTGGTCACCTCGCACCTGCGTCTGGTGGCGAAAATCGCCATGGGCTACCGCGGCTATGGCCTGCCGATCGGCGAGGTCATCTCCGAAGGCAATGTCGGCCTGATGCAGGCGGTGAAGAAGTTCGAGCCCGACAAGGGCTTCCGGCTGGCCACCTACGCCATGTGGTGGATCCGCGCCTCGATCCAGGAATACATCCTGCGCTCCTGGAGCCTGGTGAAGATGGGCACGACGGCGGCGCAGAAGAAGCTGTTCTTCAACCTGCGCAAGGCCAAGAGCGAGATCTCCGCGCTCGAGGACGGGGACATGCGCCCCGACCAGGTGAAGTTGATCGCGACGCGGCTGGGCGTGCTCGACGAGGAGGTGATTTCGATGAATCGCCGCCTGTCAGGGCCGGACGCGTCGCTGAACGCGCCGCTGCGTTCGGACTCCGAGAGCGAATGGCAGGATTGGCTGGCCGACGACAACGCGCCTAGCCAAGAAACGGTGGTCGCCGACAACGAGGAACGCACCATCCGCATGAGCCTGCTGGAAGAGGCGATGATCGAACTCACCGACCGTGAGCGTCACATCCTCACCGAACGGCGCCTGAAGGACGATCCGACCACGCTGGAGGAACTGGCTTCGCAATACGGCGTCAGCCGCGAGCGGGTGCGGCAGATCGAGGTCCGCGCCTTCGAGACATTGCAGAAGTCGATGCGGGCCGCCGCCGAGGAACGCAACCTGGTCGACGCCTGACGTCTGTCGACCGACACGCCTGGGCCGGTCGGCTCAGGCGGCTTCGGCGTCGCGCCCGGCGTCCTTGGGCATCATGTCGATCAACGGCTGAGCGTGCTTGGCGACTTCGGCGCTGATCAGGGGGCCGCGGGCCGCAGCCTGGATCAGGAACCGCTGGAAGTCCGCCGAGGCGGTCGACAGCTTCATGTCCGACACCGCCACAGCCGCCTTCTGAAGGTCCGCCGCCTGCGCCTGCATCGAACGCAGCGCCTGAACCGGATCCCCCTCGATCGCGCCCACCGCCGATTTCAGGATCTTCAGGGCCTGCAGGATGCGTGCAGCATCCGGCGTGGCGCGCGCGTCGGAGCGACGCTTCAGCGCGCCAGTGTAGTCGCCTGAGTTGAACCGCCGCCGATCGGGTCCGACGTAGGTCACCGCCTCGATCCAGTCGCGGGGCCGAAGCGTGATCGCCTCCAGGCGGCGCAGCAGGTCCTTGGTGGTGAACGGCTTGCGCAGGAATTCGTGCACGCCGGCGTCGCGCGCGGCGATGATGCCGGCTGCAGTCGCGTTCGCGGTGACCATGATCACCGGCGCCTGGCGCGCCGACAGATCGCTGCGGCGAAGCGCCCGGGTGAAGTCCGCGCCATCCACGCCGGGGCCGGAAGCTTCGACGAAGATCACTTGCGGCTCGACGCTTTTGATCACGCCCAGAGCCTTGGGCGTGCTGGCTGCCATCCAGATCTGCGAATGGGCGATATTGCGCATGAGGTCGCCGATCAGCCGCGCCCCGCTCGGCTGCGGATCGACGATCAGCACCCGCTGCAGCAGCGGGGCCATACGCTGGATGGTCTTGTAGTCCTCGTTGAACACCCGCGCCCGGCTCCTTGCGTAGTCTCCGCAGGATGCCCGGGGATCGTAAAGATCGCCTTGACGTCGGCCCGCGCTCCGCCCCCTGCGGTGGCGGTGGATTTCGCCGAGAAGCGAAGGACGGAGAGGTGAGGCCTTAGCCCTGGAAGGGGTCGCGCATCATGATGATGTCGTCACGCTGCGGGCTGGTGGACAGCAACACCACAGGCGCGCCGATCAGCTCTTCGATGCGGCGCACATACTTCACCGCATTGGCCGGCAGATCCTTCCAGGAGCGCGCACCCTGTGTGCTTCCGCTCCAGCCTTCGAGTTCTTCGTAGACCGGCTCGAGGGCGGCTTGATCGCGCAACCCGGCCGGAAGGTGGTCGATCGGCTCGCCGCGCAAGGTGTAGCCCGTGCAGACCTTCAGGGTGGTGAAGCCGTCGAGGATATCGAGCTTGGTCAGCACCACGCCCTCGACGCCACCGACGGCGATCGACTGGCGCACCAGAGCGGCGTCGAACCAGCCGCAGCGCCGCGGGCGGCCGGTGACCGTGCCGAACTCATGGCCCTTCTCGCCCAGCCGGCGGCCGATCTCGTCGGACAGCTCAGTCGGGAACGGGCCTTCGCCGACCCGCGTGGTGTAGGCCTTGACGATGCCCAGCACATAGCCGCCGACCTTGGGACCGACGCCGGAGCCAGCCGCCACCTGACCGGCGACGGTGTTGGACGAGGTCACATAGGGGTAGGTCCCGTGGTCGACGTCCAACAGGGTCGCCTGGGCGCCTTCGAACAGCACGCGTTTGCCGTCCTTCACCGCATCGCCCAGCACCTTCCAGGCGGGTTTGACGTAGGGGGTGATCTTGGGCGCGAGATCCAGCAGGAGGGCCAGCAGTTCGTGCGGCTGGACCTGCGGCAGGCCAAGACCCAGGCGCAGGGCGTCGTGGTGCGCCAGCAGTCGTTCGATCTTGCCTTCCAGCGCCTCGCGGTCGGTCAGGTCTGCGAAACGGATCGCGCGGCGGCCGACCTTGTCCTCATAGGCCGGACCGATGCCGCGGCCGGTGGTGCCGATCTTGTTGGCCCCCGCGCGGGCTTCGCGCGCGGCGTCCAGGTCGCGGTGCAGCGGCAGCACCAGGGTGGCGTTCTCGGCCAGCACCAGGACGTCCGGGGTGAGCGCCAGGCCCTGGCCGCGACCGCGCTCGATCTCGTCGAGCAACGACCACGGGTCGACGACCACGCCGTTGCCGATGATCGACAGCTTGCCCTGGATCACGCCTGAGGGCAGCAGCGACAGCTTGTAGGTGGTGTCTCCGACCACGATGGTGTGGCCAGCGTTGTTGCCGCCCTGGAAGCGCACCACGACGTCGGCGCGGTTCGCCAGCCAGTCGATAACCTTGCCTTTGCCCTCGTCGCCCCACTGGCCGCCGATGACTGTCACATTCGCCATGGATACGCGATCCCCGCCTGCCGAGCGGGTCCAGCCACGCCCTTCGACAGGCCCTCGGCGGGTGGACTTGAATCGATTTTCACGCGCCGCTGCGAACCCTTCGCCAGCCGACGACGCGCGCCTGTAAACAGGTCCCCGCCCACACAGTCAAGCGCCATCGCCTGCCTGCGCGCGCGCCGGCTAGAGCCTGTCTTCCGGCGCCGCCTGGCGAGCGGCCTCGCGCGGCGTGACCAGGCGCGCCAGCCGGGGCTTCAGCCACTGCTCGAAGTCGTCGACGAACTCGTAGACCACCGGCACCAGCACCAACGACAGGATCGTCGAGGTGATCAACCCGCCGATCACCGCGACCGCCATCGGCTGGCGGAACTCCGCGCCCTTCTCCAGCGCCAGCGCCGTCGGCAGCATGCCCGCGGCCATGGCCAGCGTGGTCATGACGATGGGCCGAGCCCGCTCGCGGCAGGCTTCCAGCAGCGCCTCATGCTGCGTCATGCCGTCGCGTTCGCGCTCGATGGCGTACTCGACCAGCAGAATCGAGTTCTTCGCCGCCAGGCCGAACAGCATCAGGAAGCCGATCATCGAGGGGATCGACAGCGACAGGTTGAAGATCAGCAGGCCGAGGAACGCCCCGCCCACTGCCAGCGGCAGGGCCGACAGGATCACGATCGGCTTGAAGAAGCTGCGGAACAGCAGCACCAGCACGCCGTAGATCATCGATACGCCGGCGAACAGCGCCACGCCGAAGCCGGTAAACAACTGCTGCATCGCCTCCTGGTCGCCGACGGCGGCTGGCTTCACGCTCGGCGGCAGCTTCTTCATGATCGGAAGCTGGTTCACGGCCTTCTGAGCATCACCCATCTCGACGCCATTGAGTTCGGCCTGGACGGTCATCTGGCGCTGGCGATTGAGCCGGTCGATGCGCGCCGGACCGGCCTGGAAGTCGATGTCGGCGACGCTGCCCAGCGTGGTGGAGCCGCCGGACGCGGTGGGCACGCGCAACGCCTTGATCCGTTCGATGTCCGCGCGGGCGTCCTCGGGCAGGCGCACGCGGATCGGCACACGGCGCTCGCCGTCGTTGAACTTGGCGACGTTGGCGTCAATGTCGCCCACCGTGGCGACCCGGGCGATGGTGGCGATGGCGTCGGACGAAACGCCCAGGCGCGCAGCTTCCTCGGCCCGCGGACGGATGACGATTTCAGGACCTTCCGCCGGCTTCGACGGGCGAGGGTCTGCGAGCTGCGGCAGTGTCCGCATCTGCTGTTCCAGCTCCAGCGCGGCGCGCTGCAGCGCCTCCGGGTCGTCGCCGGTCAACACCTGCTGATAGCCGGCGGCGCCTTGGAAATCGAGGAAGTTGAGCCTGGCGTCCGGGATTGCGCGCAGGTCGCTGCGCAGTCGCGCCTTGAGCTCGTCGCCCGACACCTTGCGATGTGGATCAAGCAGGACCGTGGCCGTGCCGCTGCGCAGATCGCCACCGCCGCCGCCGGCGCCGGGGCCGAACGTCGCAACCGTGGAGCCGATCTGAACGAACACCGCGGTGACCTCAGGTTGCTTTTCCAGCAACTCGGTAAGGCGGTGCTCGATGTCTTCCATCTGGGAGACCGTGGCGCCGGGCGGACCTTGGATGTTGACGTAGACGTAGTCCGGATCGCCCGCCGGCTGGAAACCCTGCGGCAGCAAGCCCACCAGGGCGATCGAGCCGAAGAACATCAGGCCGCCGATCACGGTGGCGACGATCCTGTGCTTCAGCGCCCAGTCCAACGCGGTGCGGTAGCGCCCGACGAAAGGATTGCGATCCTGGGGCTTGGCGACGGGTTTCAGCAGGTAAGCCGCCATCAGCGGCGTCACCAGACGCGCGGTCAACAGCGAGAACAGCACGGCCACCGAGACGGTCATCCCGAACTCGCGGAAGAACTGGCCGACGATGCCCGGCATGAAGCTGACCGGCGTGAACACCACCACGATGGCCATGGTGGTCGCCACCACGGCGAGGCCGATGGCGTCGGCGCCCTCCAGTGCGGCGGTAAACGGCCGCGCGCCGCGCGCGATCCGTTTCTCGATGTTCTCGATCTCGACGATGGCGTCGTCGACCAGGATGCCGACGACCAGGGTTAGGGCCAGAAGAGTCACGACGTTCAGCGAAAAGCCCATGAGCTGCATCACGAAGAACGTCGGGATCAGCGAGATCGGCATCGCCACGGCGGTGATCAGGGTGGCCCGCCAGTCACGCAGGAAGAACAGCACCACCAGCGCGGCCAGCAACATGCCCTCGGCCAGCACATGCTGGGTGGCGCTGAAGCTCGCCCGTGTCTCATCGACCGTGGAGAAGATCTTGGCGAACTTCATCTCCGGGTGCGCCTTGCCGAGTTCGGCGATCTTCTTGGAGACGGCGTCCTCCGCGCCGACGTCGCTGGCCTCCTTGGTCTTGGAGACCTGGAAGCCCACGACCGGCCTGCCGTTCAGCCGCGCGAAGCCGCGGGTCTCGGACGCCCCGTCGCCCACGTCGGCCACGTCGCCCAGGCGTACGTAGCCGCCGGTCCCCGTGGGGATTGTTAGGTCGCGGATCTGCGCGACGGTCTGCACGGTGCCCAGCACGCGGAGCGTCTGTTCGCGGCCGCCGATGTTGACCCGGCCGCCGGGCGCATCGGTCTGGAATCCGCGCAAGGCGGTGTTGACCTGGGTCGCCGTCAAGCCGCGCGCCGCCAGGCGGTCCGGATCGACGAGGATGTTGATCTCACGGCTGACGCCGCCGACCCGGCTGACCTGGGCTACGCCCTTGGCCCCCTGGAGGCTGCGCGACACCGTGTCGTCGATGAACCACGACAGTTCCTCGTCGGACATCGCCGGCGCTTCCACCGCATAGGTCAGGATCGGCTGCAGCGCATCGATCTCGACTTGCTGGACGACCGGCTCGTCGACATCCCGGGGCAACAGCGCGCGCGCCTGGTCGATCTTCGAGCGGACTTCGTCGGTCTTCTTCTGCAGATCCTCACCGATCTCGAATTCCATCGACGTCGTGGAAACACCCTGGGTCACCACCGAGGTGACGTTCTTCGCCCCGCTGATGCTGGCGATGGCGTCCTCGATCGGTCGGGTGATCTGGGTCTCCATCTCCCCAGGCGCCGCGCCGCTCTGGGTGACGGTGACGGCCACGATGGGAAACTGGATGTTCGGGTACTGCTTGATCGGCAGAGCCAGATAGGCCAGCACGCCAGCCAGAACCAGGCCGATGAACAGCACCGCCACAGGGACCGGATTACGGATCGCCCAGGCGGAGATCGGGAATCCGCCAGAGCCGCCAACGCGCTGGTTGCTCATTTGGCGGCCGCCTTGGCCGGAGCTGGGGCCGGCGTGGCGGCGCGAGCCTCCAGCGGCCGCACCATGTCTCCGTCCAGCAGCAAGCCCGCGGCGGCCGCGACGATGCGCGTGCCGGCGGGCGGCCCCTTGACCAGTTGCACCAGGCCAGAGCCCCGGGTCCCGGCGGTCACCGCCACCCGCTTCACGCGATTGTCGGCGCCGACGACCATCACGCTGGCGCCGTCGGCGTCGTAGCGGATCGCAGTCTCCGGCACGGCCAGCGCGGTCCCGGTGGCGTCGGCGAACACCGCCCGGCCGAACCCGCCGGCCCGGATGTCGCTTCTAACCGGCAGGGTGACGCGCACCGAGCCGAGCTTGGTCTGCGGATCGACCTGCGGACTGATCAGCCGCACGACCCCGATGGCTGTCGACCCACTGGGAAGCGTCACCGTGGCCTGTTGGCCGATATGAACCCGCGTCAGCTCGTCCTCGGACATCTGCGCCGACAGTTCGATCTGACCATCGCGGGCGATCCTGAACCAGGGCGTCGCCGAACCGGCCGACAGGTCGCCGGGCCGCACAGTGCGTTCCAGCACCAGGCCTGAGACCGGCGCGCTGACCGCCAGCTTGCCGGCGCGTGTGCGGACGTCCCTGAGCGCGGCGGCCTGGGCGTTGGCGTTGGCGCGCGCCGCGCGGGCCTGGAAGCGCCGCTGCTCGATCTGCTCCTGCGAAAGGACGCCCTGGTTGTCGAGGCCTTTCACCCGAGCCGCCTGATCCTCGGCCTGTTCGGCCTGCACGGCGGCCTGGGCGGCCAGTGCGGCCTGTTGTTCGAGCTGGGAATTGATCAGCGCGCCATCGAGTTCGGCCAGGGTCTGGCCCCGCCGCACGTAGGAGCCGACGTCGACCAGGACCCGCGAGACGCGGTAGCCGGTGACCTCGGGCTGCACGGCGGCCTCCTCACGCGACACCAGGTCGCCGGAAGCCGCGAGCGCGCCGGTGACGGCGCTGGGCTCGATGCGCACGACCCGCACAGAGCGCGCCTGCTGTTTCGCGTCGGTCTCGGCGGGCGGTTTCTTGTGGCAAGCGCCAAGGCCCAACAGGGCGGTCATCCCCACGATGACGATCAGGCGAGATTTGGTGTTCGGCATGCGGCGGCTCTATCGGGCTCGGGCGTTCATGGGGAGGCTCTCGGCAGGCCAGCCGCCGCCGAGCGCCTTGTAGGCTTGGACGGCGCGGCGCAGCGCCTGCACCTGGGCCGTGGTGAGTTGGGTCCGCGTGGCGCGCCAGGCCTGCTCGGCGGCCAGCGCCTGCTGCAGGTCGTCGATCCCAGCCACATAACGGATACGCGCCGCCTCATAGGCGCGCGCCGCCCGTCGCTCGCCGCCTTGGAGCAGAACGACGCCGCGTCGGTCGGCGTCCAGCTGCACAAGACTGTTCTCGGCCTCGGCGAACGCCGTCTGCACGACCTTCTCATAGTCGATGACCGCCTGTTCGGTCCGCGCGCTCTGAGCCTTCAGATCGATCAGCAGTTGCGGGATGTCGAGGATCGGCTGACTGACTGCACCGCCGATAGACCAGTTGCGAGTGGTGGACGAGAACTCGGGCTGCAGGCTGCGCGACCAGCCCAGTCCCGGCGTCAGGGTGAAGGTCGGAAAGAACGCGCGTTCGGCGACATCGAGCCGGCCGGCGGCCGAGGCGATCCGCGCCTGCGCTTCACGCACATCAGGCCGGCGCGCCAAAAGTTCACTGGGGAGCGTCGCCGGGACCGCCGGAACGGCGCCGAGGTCGGCGATCACCGGCAGGTTCGCCGTCGGCTCCGCGCCGCGGCCGACCAGGACCAGCAAGGTGCGACGGGCGGCCTGCAGCTCGGCTTCCAGCCCCGCCGCCCGGGCCTGGGCCTGGGCGAGGTCGCCAGCCACCCGGTCCGCGTCGGAGATCGCGCCCAGGCCCCGCTGCGCGCGACGATCGGCGACGTTTTGCAGGGCCTGCTGGATGCGCACCGTCTCGCGCGCCTCGTCGAACTGGATGGCCAGCCCGCGCGCCTGGAAATAGGTGTCGGCGACATTGGCCGCGAGGCTGGCGCGGGCGCCTTCGTAGTTGAAGCGTGCGGCGGCGACGTCGCCCCGCGCGGCGCGGCGTCCGGAGCGCAACCGGCCGAACAGGTCGATCTCCCAGCTCACGTCGAAATTGGCGGAGTAGGACTCGGAATCGCCGTTGGTGGAGAAGCCGGGGATGTTGATCACCGTCCCCGAAAGCTGCTCGGTGTGGGTCTTGCGACCCTGCCCCTGCAGCGAGCCGTTCGGCAGCAACGCCGCCAGCGCGGTCTGTGCGACCGCGCGGGCCTCGGCAAGGCGAGCGGCGGCGCTGAGCGCGTCGGGACTGGCGCGCAGGGCCTGGTCGATCAGGCCGTCAAGTTGGGCGTCGCCGAACGCCGTCCACCAGGTATCGAGCCCGGCCGCGGGCGTCGCCGCGCCAGCCGGAGCTTCATAGGTTTGCGGCAGGGTTGTGGTCGGCTCGCGCACCGAGGCGCAGCCCGCAAGCGTCAGGATGGCGAGGCCGGCGGCTGAGGCTGCTGGCAAGGCGAGGCGCATGAGTGGGAAACGTTCCTGGTCTGGGCCGGTGCGGCGGTCGCGTCCGCGACGCGTCTGAGCCGTCTCGGCCGCGGCGATCCTGTAGAACATATGTCAGCGTCGAGCGAATTGCAGACTGGTGTCAGCTCGACGACAGCGCAATGCGCCGTCCGCCCCAACGAACTCCAGGTGCATCGTTGCGTTGATCGGCGGACCTCTAACGGTTCTCACTCCTGCAGGCTAGACTGTAGGCAAGTTCACTCACGGTGGCGCCCTATTGATGCGAAAGCTTGTTTTCATCACCGCCGCCGTCGTGGCGCTCGTTTTTCAGGCCCCCGCGGCCAGCGCCGCTGAACCTGTGTTCGATCCGGTGAAACTAGCCGACCACGTGAAGGTCCTGGCCTCCGACGCCTTTGAAGGCCGTGGGCCGGCGACGCGTGCGGAACCCAAGACGGTCGATTACCTGGTCAGCCAGTTCAAAGCCGCCGGATTACAGCCTGGGGGAGACAAGGCGGCGGACGGATCGCGCGCCTGGACCCAGGACGTGCCGCTGGCGCGTTTCGAGATCACCGGCCCGATCACCGCCTCCGCCAAGGTGGGCGACAAGACGTTCGCCTGGTCGCAAGGAGATGAGGTCACCGTGCGGGCCGCAGCCACCGGCGCGACCCGGGTGACGATCAAGGACGCGCCGCTGGTGTTCATCGGCTACGGCGTAGACGCCCCCGAGCGCGGCTGGGACGATTTCAAGGGGTACGACCTGAAGGGCAAGGTGGCTCAGGACCTGGTCAACGACCCGGATTTCGAGACCGGCCAGGGCGCGTTCGGCGGCAAGGCGATGACCTACTACGGACGCTGGACCTACAAGTACGAGGAGGCCGCGCGGCGCGGGGCGATCGGCTTCATGGTGATCCATGAGACCGCGCCAGCCGCCTACGGCTGGGCGACGGTGAAGAACTCCAACGCCAGCGCGGTGTTCGACATCATCCGCGACAATCCGACCAAGGCCCACGCGCCGCTCGAGGGCTGGATCCAGCGTGACGCCGCGGCGGATCTGTTGAAGGCCGCCGGTCTCGACTACGAGGCGCTGAAGATCAGCGCGCGGTCGCCGCAGTTCAGACCGGTCCCGCTGCCGGGCGCGACCGTGTCGATGGACTATGCGGTGAAGGCCGAGAAGATCGTCACGCACAACGTCGCCGCGCTGCTCGCCGGAACCACGCACCCGGATGAGACGGTGATCTACACCGCCCACTGGGACCATCTCGGGATCGGGGAGCCGGACGCCAGGGGCGACGTCATCTACAATGGCGCGCGGGACAACGGCACGGGCGTGGCGGCGTTGATCGAACTGGCGGCCGCCTTCGCCGAGGGGCCGCGGCCCGCCCGCTCGGTGCTGTTTCTGTCGGTGACCGCCGAAGAAAAGGGCCTGCTGGGATCTGAATACTACGCCTGGAACCCGCTCTATCCGCTGGCGACCACTGTGGGCGTGATCAACATGGACTCACTCAGCGTCGCAGGACCCGCGCACGATTTCGCCACCGCCGGGGATGCGCCCCTGACCCTGCAGGATGACCTTATCGCGGTGGGCCGCGCCCATGGGCGCTATTTCAGCCCCGACCCGCGCCCGCAGAACGGCAGCTTCTTCCGCTCCGACCACTTCTCGTTCGCCAAGCGCGGGGTCCCGGCGATCTCGTTCGGCGCCGGTGAGGATCTTCTGGTCGGCGGCAAGGCGGCGGGCGCGGCGGCCCAGCAGGATTATGTCTCTGCGCGCTATCACCAGCCGGCCGACGAATGGAGCCCGGACTGGAATCTCGCCGGCGTCGCCACCGACACGGGCCTGCTCTATGAACTGGGCGAAAAGCTCGCCAATTCGCGCGAATGGCCGAGCTGGAAACCGGGCGCCGAGTTCAAGGCCGAACGCGACAAGAGCGCCGCAGCGAGGAAGTGAGCATGGTTGAGATGGGACGGATTCGCGCCGGCATCGGCGGCTGGACGTTCGAACCGTGGCGGGGCGTCTTCTATCCGCAGGGCCTCAAGCAGGCCGACGAACTGGCCTATGCGAGCAGCCATCTGAGCGCGATCGAGATCAACTCGACCTACTATTCCACCCAGAAACCCGCGACCTTCGCCAAGTGGGCCGCCAGCGTCCCCGAGGACTTCATGTTCACGGTGAAGGCCTCGCGGTTCTGCACCAACCGCCGCGTGCTGGCCGAGATGGGCGAGTCCATGGAGAAGTTCCTGGGCCAGGGCCTGACCGAGCTTGGCCCGCACCTGGGCCCGATCCTGTGGCAGTTCATGGCGACCAAGAAGTTCGATCCCGACGACTTCGGCGCCTTCTTGGATCTGCTCCCGAAAACGCTCGAGGGTCTGCCGCTGCGCCACTGCATGGAGGTGCGCCACGCGAGTTTCGCCGACCCCGCGTTCGTCGAAATGTGCCGGGCGCACCAGGTGGCGATCTGCTGCTCCGAGCACGAGGTCTATCCGATGATCGCCGACGCCACCGCCGACTTCGTCTATGCACGCCTGATGCGCGGCTCCGACGACATCGAGACGGCCTACGAGCCCAAGGATCTGGATGCGTGGGCGCGGCGGTTCGAGGACTACGCCAAAGGCGGCGCGCCGGACGACCTGCCCAAGCTCGCGGCGAAGCCGGCTGCAAAACAGCCGCGTGAGGTGTTCGCCTTCGTCATCCACGAAGGTAAGGTCCGCGCCCCCGCCGCGGCCATGGCGCTGCTGGAACGCACGCAGGCCTGAGGGCTCAAGACAACGCCGACGCCAAGCCGGCGACACAACGATATTCAGGGAGGACGCAGATGGCGCGACGCCGCAGCATCAACATCAAGGGTTTCAGCCACGGGACCAACCCGACGCCGGCGGCCAGCCGGGTGGGCAACATCCTGTTCACCGGCGGGATCTCCGGCCAGGACACCACGACCGGCCTGATGCCTGATGACGTGAGCGAACAGACGCGCCTGGCCTTCATCAACATGCGCGCGATCCTGGCCGCCGGAGGTGCGGACCTGGAGGACATCGTCAAGATCGAGTTCTACGCCAAGGACGTGCCCGCGGCGCGCGAAGCCATCAATCGGGAATGGATCGTCGCCTTTCCCGACCCGGAGTCGCGGCCGGCGCGCCACATCTTCGCCTATGAGCTGCCGGGTTCGATGCTGATGCAGTGCGACGTGTTCGCCGTGGCCAGCCGGGACTAGCGGGCCGACTCAACGCCAAACATCTGGGGATCGGTGATTTCGGCGAGATGGGTGCGGGCGCGGTGCACGCGGCTCTTCAGCGTGCCCACCGCGCAGCCGGTGATCTCGGCGGCGTCCTCGTAAGTGAGGCCGGCGCCGACGACCAGCAACAGGGCGTCGCGGGTCTCCGCGCTCAGTTGCTTCAGCGCCTCCAGCAATTCGCTGTAGCGCAGGCGCCATTCCTGATCGGGCGGCGACGAAAGCTGGGCGGCGTGGCGACCATCGACGTCGGCCACCGTGCGGCGGTTCTTCTGCAGTCCTGTGTAGAAGCAATTGCGCAGGATGGCGCACAGCCAGGCTTCCAGATTGGTCCCCGGCTTGAACCCGCTGCGGTAACGCCAGGCCCGCATCAGGGCGTCCTGGACCAGGTCGTCCGCTTCGCTCGGCGAGCGCGTCAGCGCCATCGCATATCCGCGAAGTGTGGGCATCAACTCCAGCACCCGGTCTTTGAATGGGTCCGACATTTTACAGCCCCGGACGCCAAGCGCTTCATTGCGGCAAGCGGCCATCGTGAGGTGAACGACTCGCGCTGGCGATTCCATCCGGGCACGGGCCAAGGAATCATTCATCATGTGCAGGCGGTGCGCGAACGCCTAGAATCCCAGCTTCGTTGGCGATCCGGGAGGCCTTTGGCGCATGCGCCGGATGAGCGTGCTGTTCGGCGTGGCCCTGGCGGCGATTGTCTGTCTTGCGGACCCCTCGCGCGCCCAGCCGGCGAGCCGGCCGTCGTCCGCCGGCCAGTCTGGCGGGGCCGCCCGTCCGCCCGCTCTGCGCGGGGCGATCAACCCCCCGGCGACGCAACCACTGCAGTTTCCACCCACACGGGGCGGTGGGCCACCGTTGGAAACGCCCGCGCTGCCGCCGATGCCCCCGCCGCTCGGCCCTGATGGAGGGCAGTGTCGGCTTGATTGCGCACAGAGCTACTACTTCTGCCTTGGCGGCGACGCCTCCGAGGAGTGCTCCAGTGCGTGGGGACAGTGCCGCGCCGGCTGCACCGCGCCCCGCGCGCCTGCGCCAGTCTGGACGTCGCCGATCCCATCCGCGGCGCGCCTCCCCACGCCTTAACGAACAAACTGGCGTTCCGTCGCGGTCGGGGTAGAATGACATGTGTCATTTTTTGTCTGAGTGAGGCGTGTATGCCCGAGGTCGTGTTCCTTCCCGCCGGCAAACGGGAGCAGACCAAGCTTCAGAATCGTAACGCGATCCTGGACGCGGCGCGCCAGGTGTTC
>NZ_JAUXZW010000052.1 GCF_030693805.1 Phenylobacterium sp. | reverse complement strand
GCCCACCAGCGTCACCACCCTGGCCCCGCCAGCCTCCGCCGCCACCCCGGCGAACTAGGAGGGCGCGCGCGTGAAATTCTCCCACTTCTTCATCAACCGGCCGATCTTCGCTGCGGTCATCGCGGTGTTCATCAGCATCCTCGGCGTGTTCGCCTACCCGCAACTGCCGCTGGCGCAGTATCCGGAAATCGCGCCTCCGACCATCGCCGTGGCCGCCACCTATCCCGGCGCGTCGGCCGAGACCCTTGCCGAGACGGTCGCAGCGCCCCTGGAGCAGGAGCTCAACGGCGTCGAGGGCATGCTCTACATGACCTCATCGTCGGCCAACGGCCTGGCGCAGATCACCGTGACATTCCGGCCCGGCACCAACCTCGACGCCGCCCAGGTGCTGGTGCAGAACCGCGTCGCCCTGGCCGAACCCAGGCTGCCCGAGCAGGTGCGCCAGATCGGCGTCACCGTGAACAAGCAGGCCACCGGCTTTCTGCTGTTGGTGGCGCTGTCGTCCACTGACCCTGACGTCGGCATCGATTTCATCGGCAACTACGCCAACAGCGAGCTGCGCGACCGTTTGTTGCGCATACCGGGCGTCGGCGGCGTCCAGGTGTTCGGCGGCGGACTCTATTCCATGCGGGTGTGGATCGACCCGGCGAAGGCCGCGGCGCGCAATCTGACCGCGGAGGAGATCGTCACCGCCCTGCGCAATCAGAACGTCCAGGTCGCCGCCGGCGCACTGGGCGCGCCCCCCTATGACACGGGCGTGGCCACCGAGTTGCCGATGCAGGTCGAGGGCCGGCTGTCGGATCCGCAGCAATTCGCCAACGTGGTGATCAAGTCCGACGCCTCCGGCGGCGTGGTCCGCGTCGGCGACGTGGCCCGCGTCGAGCTGGGCGCCCAGGACTACGGCATGCGCGGCTACTTCGGTGGTCGGCCGGGCATAGGGATTGCGGTCATCCAGCAACCGGGCTCCAACGCGCTGTCATCCGCCAAGGCGGTGCTCAAGGCGGTCGACGAGGCCCGGCCCGGCTTCCCCACCGGCGTCGTCGCCACCATCCCCTACAACCCCACCGAATATGTCGCCGCCTCGGTGGAGGCTGTGCAGGAGACGCTGCTGGAAGCGGTGCTGCTGGTGGTGCTGGTGGTGATCGTCTTCCTGCAGACCTGGCGCGCGGCGATCATCCCGATCGCGGCCATCCCGGTGGCGCTGGTCGGCACCTTCGCCGTGCAGCTGGCGTTGGGCTATTCGATCAATTCGCTGTCGTTATTCGCCCTGGTGCTGGCGGTCGGCATCGTGGTCGACGACGCCATCGTCGTGGTCGAGAACGTCGAGCGCAACATCCGCGCCGGCCTCACGCCGCGGGAGGCTGCGTTCCGCACCATGGACGAGGTGTCCGGGGCGCTGATCGCCATCGGTCTGGTGCTGCTGGCGGTGTTCGTTCCGACCGCCTTCGTCTCGGGCATCCCCGGCGAGTTCTACCGCCAGTTCGCGGTGACCATCTCGGCGGCGGCGATGATCTCGCTGCTCGTGTCGCTGACCCTGACGCCGGCGCTGGCCGCAATCCTGCTGAAGCCGCACAACGCGACGCCGGAGCGCGACACCCCGCGTTGGCTGCGGCCGCTGTCGCTGGCCGGACGCAAGTTCAATCAGGGCTTCGACTGGCTGGCCGACCGCTACGGGCGGGTGACCGCACGCCTGATCCGCGCCTCGGCGATGGTGCTCGTGGTCTATGTCGGCCTGCTGGCCCTCACCGGCTGGCGTCTCGCCGACACCCCCAGCGGCTTCATCCCTCAGCAGGACCAGGGGGTGTTGATCGGCGTCATCCAACTGCCGCCGGGCTCGTCGCTGGAGCGCACCGACGCAGTGATGAAGCACGCGACCTCGCTGCTCGCCGGCGATCCCGCGATCGAGACGATCGCCGCCTTCGCCGGCCTCGACGGCGCAAGCTTCTCCGCCGCATCCAACTCCGCGACCGTGTTCATCAAGCTCAAGGACTGGTCGGAACGCGACAAGGCGCACTCCGCCGACGCGATGGTCGGCATGGTCATGCAGAAGCTTGGCGCTGTCGAGGAGGCCAATATCTTCGTGCTGGCCCCTCCCCCCGTGCAGGGTCTTGGCAACGGCGGCGGTTTCAAGATGATGGTGCAGGATCGCGGCGGCGGCGACTACCGCGCCCTGGAGAAGGCCGCCAACGACCTGGTCGGCGCCTCCTACGGCACCGGCAAGACCCAGGGCGTGTTCTCGCAGTTCAACACCGCTTCGCCGCGCATCACCGCCGAGGTGGACCGCGACAAGGCGCTGATGCTGGGCGTGCAGCCCAGCGACGTCTACGGCGCGCTGGGCACATATCTGGGCTCGACCTACGTCAACGACTTCAACCTGCTCGGCCGCACCTTCCGGGTGACCGCCCAGGCGGAGCCCGGGTCGCGTGACGACATCTCCGACGTGGCGAACCTCAAGGTCCGCTCGGCGGACGGGGCGATGGTGCCCCTGGGCTCGGTGGCCACCCTGCACGACGACACCGGACCGCAGCGTGTGGTGCGCTTCAACCTGTTCCCCGCCGCAGAGGTCCAAGGCGCGGCCGCGGCGGGCGTCTCCTCCGGCGAGGCGCTGAAGGTCATGGAGGGCCTCGCGGCCAAGACCCTGCCGACCGGCTTCAGCTACGAATGGACGGAGCTGGCCTTCCAGGAGAAGGCGGCGGGCAACACCGCAGCGCTGGTGTTCATGCTGGCGGTGGTCTTCGTGTTCCTGGTGCTCGCCGCCCAGTACGAGGCGTTCACCCTGCCGCTGGCGGTGATCCTGATCGTGCCAATGTGCATTCTGGCGGCGATCCTCGGGGTCAATCTGCGCGGCCAGGACAACAACATCCTGACGCAGGTAGGCCTGATCGTGCTGGTGGCGCTGGCGGCGAAGAACGCCATCCTGATCGTCGAGTTCGCCAAGCAGGCGGAGGAGCGCCAGGGCATGGATCGCTTCCAGGCCGCGGTGGAGGCGGCGCGGACGCGGCTGCGGCCGATCCTGATGACCTCGTTCGCTTTCATCTTCGGGGTCATCCCGCTGATGATCGCCAGCGGACCGGGCGCGGAGATGCGCCAGGCGCTGGGGACTGCGGTGTTCTTCGGCATGCTGGGGGTGACGATCTTCGGCCTGATCTTCACGCCGGTGTTCTATGTGGTCTGCCGTTGGCTGGCGCTGCGTCTGCCCAAGCCGCCGCCCAAGGACAGCGCCTATCCAAGCGGCGGCGCCCCCGACCCGCTGAATGACGAACCGGAAGGCGCGCGCCCATGACCCTGCTCAGGATCCTCGCGGCCTCGGCGGCCGGCCTCGCCCTCAGCGCCTGCGCCGTCGGACCCGACTATCAGCGTCCGCAGCTCGAGGCGGCGGCCCAAGGCGGTTTCGTCAGCGCCGGCGGCGGGGCCTTCACCCCGGCCGAGCCGCAGGGCGGCTGGTGGCGGCTGTTCGCCAACCCCGCGCTGGACGGCTTGGTCGCTGAGGCGCTGAGCGCCAACAAGGACATCGCCGTCGCCGCAGCCAACCTCGGCCAGGTGCGCGCCCAGCTCAGCGAGAGCCGGGCCGGCCGCCTGCCGTCGACCACGCTCTCCGGCCAGGCCGCGCGGGTGCGCCAGCTCGATCCGGCGAGCGGGCGCTACGCCGAAGGCGGCGCCTTCGCCGCGGGCTTCGACGCCTCCTATGAGCTCGACTTCTTCGGCCGGGTCGGGCGCTCCATCGAAGCCGCCCGGGCCGACGAGGGCGCGGCCCAGGCGGCCGTCGACGTCACCCGCATCGCCGTCGCCGCGGAGACCGCGCGGGCTTTCGCCGACGCCTGCGCCGCCAACGCCCAGATCGCCGTGGCCCGCCGGACCCTCGACCTGCAGCAGCAGACCTTCGACCTCACGCGCCGCCAGCAGGACGCAGGACGCGGCGCGGGCCTGGACGTCGCGCGCGCCGGCGCCTTGCTGGAGACCACTCGCGCCACCCTGCCGCCGCTGGAAGCTCAGCGCGACGGAGCGCTGTTCCGGTTGGCCGTGCTTGTCGCGCGTCCTCCGGCCCAGGTTTCGCCGGAAGCGCGGGACTGCCTCATCGTTCCGCAGGTCGCGACCGCCATCCCAACCGGCGACGGCTCGGGTCTGCTGCGCCGACGCCCCGACGTTCGCCAGGCCGAGCGGGCTCTGGCCGCAGCGACGGCGCGGATCGGGGTCGCCACGGCGTCGCTCTATCCGTCGGTGACCCTGGGCGGTTCGATCGGGACGTCCGCGGCGCGCGCCGGCGATCTTGGCGACGATTTCAGCTTCAGTGTGGGCCCGCTGATCAGCTGGAACTTCCCGAACATCGCCGTCGCCCGGGCGCGTGTGCGCCAGGCCGGCGCCGTGGCCGACGGGGCGCTGGCGCGTTTCGAGCAGACCAATCTCACCGCCCTGCAGGAAACCGAGACCGCTCTGACCAACTACGCCCGCGAGCTGGATCGGCGCGCGGCGCTGCAGCGCGCGGCGGCGCAGAGCGCGCGTGCATCGCAACTTTCAAGACTGCGCTTCGACGCCGGCGCGGACAGCTTCCTCGCGGTGCTCGACGCCGAGCGCACCCGCGCCGACCTCGACGCCCAGCTCGCCCGCTCCGACGCCCAAGTCACCACCAATCAGATCGCGGTGTTCAAGGTGTTAGGCGGCGGGTGGTGAAGCCCAAGCGCTAGGTCCGCTTGTCCAGCATCTCGCGCAGGGTGATGGCCAGGGCGTCGAAGGGGAATGGCTTGGCGATCATGCGCATCCCCTCGCCCAGAAACTCTGAGCGCACGGTGGCGTTGGCGGCATAGCCGGTGACGAACAGCACGGGCAGCTCGGGCAGCCGCTTGCGCGCCATCTCCGCCAGTTGGCGACCGTTGAGGCCCGGCAGGCCCACATCGCTGATCAGTAGATCGATGTGGCGGCCGGTTTCCAGCACGGCCAGCGCCGCCTGGCTGTCGATCGCCTCGATCGCCTGGTAGCCCATTTCCTGCAGAACGTTCATCACCAGCAGGCGCACCTGGGCGTCGTCCTCGACGACCAGCACGGTCTCGCCGTCGCCCCGCGGGACCTGACCGTCGGAAGCGATCGGCGCGACGGCTTCGGTCTCGCCCTCGACCCGCGGCAAGTAGAGCCGCACGCTGGTGCCGCGCCCAGGCTCGCTGTCGATCTCAACATGACCGCCCGATTGCCGCACGAAGCCGTACACCATCGACAGGCCCAGCCCGGTGCCCTGGCCGATCGGCTTGGTCGTGAAGAAGGGATCGAACGCCTTGGCGACCACGCTGGCCGGCATGCCCGCGCCCGTGTCGTCGACCTGGATCAGCACATAGTCCCCGTGACGGGCCTCAGGGCGGCGGTCGATGTACTCCCGGTCGAGGGAGACGTTGGCGGTGCGCAAGCTCAGCCGCCCGCCGTCGGCCATGGCGTCGCGGGCGTTGATCGCCAGGTTGAGGATCGCGCTTTCAAGCTGGTTGGCGTCCGTGCGGGTCAGCCAGAGGTCTTCGGGGCCGACAAACGCCAGCTCGACCTGTTCGCCCAGGGTGCGACGCAGGAGGTCGGTCATCGAGCCGATCAGCCGGTTGATGTCGAGGGTCTGGGGATCCAGCGTCTGACGGCGCGAGAACGCCAGCAGCCGATGGGTCAGGGCTGCGGCGCGCTCGGCGGAGGCGACCGCCGCATCCATGAACTGGAAGGCGTCCTCGTGCCGCCCGTCGCGCATGCGCCGCCGCGCCAGGTCGAGGCCGCCGATGACGCCAGTCAGCATGTTGTTGAAGTCGTGCGCTAGCCCGCCGGTGAGCTGGCCCACCGCCTCCATCTTCTGGCTCTGGCGCAGCTGTTCCTCCAGATGCTTGCGCTCGGTGACGTCACGTCCGATCGCGTACATCGCCCCATCTTCGGGGATCACCGTCCAGTTGATCCAGCGGTAGCCTCCGTCCGCCCCGCGCACGCGGCAGTCGAAGTTCTCCACGGATTTGCCGTCCAGCAGGCGGCGGAACCCGACGTCGGTGGCGGCCCGGTCGTCGGGATGGATGAGGTCGCCGCGCGATATCCCGATCATCGCCTCGGGCCGATGACCCAGTACGCTGGTCCAGGCTGGATTCACGGCCTGATAGACCCCGTCCTGCGAGACGATCGCGAATAGGTCGCGCGAGCGGTTCCACACGCGGTCACGCTCGCGGGTGCGCTCTTCCACGCGCTCCTCGAGCGTGCGCGCGAGCTCGACCAGCTGGGCTTGCGCATGCTTGGATGCGGTGATGTCGTAGATCACGCCGATGAAGCGCGCGCCGTGTCCCACGCCGTCGCTGCGGTGCTCGCCCCGTCGCGCGATCCAGCGCTCCTCGCCCGTGTCGGCGCGGTGGATCAGCACCTCGGAATAGGCGCCGTCGTCGCCCTGCCCCACGCTCTGCGGGCGGATCAAAGGTGGCTCGCCGGGATCGACGACGGCGTTGATCGTGCGAACCGGCAGCGAGTCGGTAGGATACAGGCCCAGCAGCCGGCAGAACTGCGCCGAGACCATCGCTGTGCCGAAGCCGTCGACATGCTCGAACGTGCCCACCCCGCCCGCCGTCTGGGCGATGCGTAGCTGCTCCTCGACCCGCTTCTGCTCGGTGATGTCGACCAGCAGACCCGAGAAGCGCGTGAGCTGGCCTGAGTCGTCTCGCTCGGCGCGGCCGCGGGCGCTGACCCAGCGG
This sequence comes from Phenylobacterium sp., assembly GCF_030693805.1. GTDB lineage: Bacteria > Pseudomonadota > Alphaproteobacteria > Caulobacterales > Caulobacteraceae > Phenylobacterium. Next base: position 8,181 of record NZ_JAUXZW010000052.1, on the reverse strand, counting down.
ATCATCTCGTCGGAGCCCTTGACCCGGTAGTCCCGGGCCAGCAGTTCGGCGCCGTGCATCACCCCAGCCACGGCGATGCGCACGCGCAGCAGGTCGTCGGGTTGCACGCCGGAGAAGAACGCCTCGGTCGGCAGGCCCCGCAGCGCCGCGGCGGCGTCCAGCCCGCACAGGTTGGCGAAGCGCGGATCGGCGAACAGCAGATTGCGCTGCGTGTCCCACAGCCAGGCGCCGGCCCCCTGCTGCAGCGCCGCCAGAGCCGGTCCGTCGAGGTCGCTGTCTGGGTCCGTCGTCGTCTCCATCAAGTCGGCGTCGTCGCGTCCGGCGCGGCGTCGCCTATCACCCGGGCGATGAACTCTCCGATCAAGGCCTTCAACGCTTCGAGCGACGGAAGATCCATGAGCATCGCCACATAGCCGCGGATGTCGCGGTCCCGGATGGCGAAATTGATATAGAGGAACAGGACCACGGCCTGCAGGCTGCTCTCTTCGCTCAGCTCGAACAGATGGGCGCCGTCGCCGCGCAGCACCTCGGGCAGCGACATGGTCAGCGGCCGCTGCAGCATGTTGGCCATGGTCGCCAGGCAACTGTTCAGGACTACATTGCCGGTCTCGGCCAACGCCTCCTCTTCCATGTCGGTCATTTCCGCGGGCGACAGCAGGCCGCCGGTGACGGCGCGAACCAGTTCCAGGCTGTTCAACTCCGGGAAGATCAACAGCGCCTGTCCATAGAACGCGCCCTCGAAATCCTGGCGCACGGCCACCAAGGGTCCGGTCTCGCGCTCGCGGATCAGGGTGGCGGCCGAACGGCGGCTGACCACCTCGACAGACGGCACCGAGAGGAACACCTGCTCTCCGACCATCTTGCGCAGGCTGGCGGCGGCGCGGCTGACCCCGATGTTGACCAATTCGGTCAGGGCGTCGTGCTCAAGTTCCTGAAGCTGGATCTGAGACTCGCTCAATGGCCGGCCGATCGCAGCTGAAGGCCGGCGCCGGAGACGAAGCCGCGGATCCCATCCTCGGTGATCGGCTTGGCCACAAACGCGGCCTGAGCGGCGCGTGCGCGGGCGATCACCTCATCCTGCACGTTGGCCGTGGCGAGGGCGATCGGCATGGTCGGGAAGCGAGCGCGCAACTCCTCGGCCAGTTCGAGCCCGTTCTTCCCTGGCATGTTGTAGTCGACGATCACCACGTCGATCTTGCGCGATTGGAAGATGCTCAACGCCTCCTCCGCGGTGCCCGCCTCGACCCTCTCCCAGGCCGGCTGCAGCGCCGAAACCGCCTTGCCTACGACGATGCGCGCAAGCTTGCTGTCATCGACGATAAGGACAGTGGTCGTCATCAATTAGCTCCGGGTCTGCAGCGGGCCGTCGGCGCCGCCGGAAAAGGGTCCAAAATCGGTCGTCGCGCTCGAAGGTTCGGATGCGCGCATCACGTTCCTGCGCACCGCCGGCGCCAGGAGGTCTCGGATAAAGGGTTCGGGCGCCTCGCCGAGGATCGGCGGGGCGAACGCTAGCAGCACCTGAACGACAGCGCCGTGCAGATGGCGACATTGCGACAGGTCGACAGCCCGCGTCGCCTGCGCCTGAAGCAAGCCGACAAGGGTCTCCGCCTCCTCAACGCGGCATGCGCCCTCGAGACGGATGACGTCGCCATCGAGACGCACGCTCACGCGGTCAACTCCGCCAGGTCCAGCACCATCAGCACGGCGCCGTCGCCCTGCAGGATGGTGCCTCGCATCCCCGCGGCGCCCGCCAGCAGTCCCGACATCGGCCGCAGGGGCGCCTCAAGGCGTTCGCCCAGCCCGTCCACCACCACGCCGACACGTCGCTCGGCCCCGCCGACCACCAGCACGGTCAACGTCTCGCCGCCGTCGCGCGACGCGCCGCCAAGCAACTCCCCCAGGCTCATCAGCGGCACCACCTCGTCGCGCAGCAGGAAGGCGCGCCCGGCGCGGATGCCGGTCACCGCCTCGCGACGCACCCGCACGGTCTCGGCGATGTCGTCGAGCGGCGCCGCGAAGCGCTCGTCGCCCACGTTCACCACCATCACGCGCGCGAGCACCACGCGCAGCGGCAGCGCCAGATGGATCCTGGCGCCTTCACCCCGGCGGCTATCGACGCGAACCCGACCGCCCAGGCCGGCGACCGCTCTGCGCACCACGTCCATCCCGACGCCGCGCCCAGAAACGTCGCTGACGGTGGCGGCGGTCGAAAACCCTGGCGCGAAGATCAATTCGAATGTCTCGGGATCGGTCAGGCGGGCGGCGTCCTCACCGGTCACCACGCCGCGCAGCACAGCCACCTCGCGGATCCGTTCCCCATCCAGTCCCGCGCCATCGTCGCGCAGCTCGATCAGCACCTCGTCCCCCTGGGCGTGCGCCGACAGGGTCAGGGTGGCGGCGGCCGGCTTGCCTGCCGCCTGCCGTGCGGCCGGCGTCTCGACGCCGTGATCGACGGCGTTACGAACCAGATGCAGCAGCGGCTCGAACAGGCCATCGACGATCGCCTTGTCGACGGCCACGTCCTCGCCGGACACCACCAGTTCGGCCTTCTTGCCAAGTCCATCCGCCAAGTCCCTGACCAGCCGGGGAAATCGCGAGAACAGCTGGGCCAGCGGCACCATCCGCACGCGGGTCACCGAGGCGTGCAGCCGGCCCACCGCGCGCTCCAGCGTCGCCTGCGCCGAGACCAGGCCGCGCCCGGCGACCGGCGCCTCGCCCCCCGTCACGATCAAGCCGGTCTGGTGGGCCAGAGCGTTCTTGGCGATCACCAGCTCATCCACCAGCGCCGCCAAGTCGTCGACCAGGGCCGCATCGACCCTCAGCGTGCGCAGGCTGCGTCCCGGCGGGGAGGTCTCGATCGCCACCACCGCGGCGCGGGCGGCCAAGCCGGCCACCTCGATCTGGTCGTTGACGAAGCGCAAAGCCGCCCGCGCCTCCTCAGCCGAAGCCGTGCTGAGCGCGGTGAGCTCAAGGTTGCAGTCGAAGGGTGCGTAGTCCGTCAGCGCGCCGAAACCCGTCCGGGGTGCGATCGCCATATGGATCAACCCCGGCGTCGCCTGAAGGACGGCGATCGGGTCGTCGCCGCGGAAATAGGCCTCGGCGGTCGGGACATAGCGGATCGCGGTGCGAGCCTGCGCGCCCGCTGACGCCGAGGACAGCAGGGCCGCGACCCATGCGCCGTCCGACGCTGGAGGCGCTGCGACGGCCGGCGCAGAGGCCCCGGACAACGCCCCCAGCCGCGCCTGGAGAGCGGCGGCGGCGATCGCCAGCGATGCGGGCGGCGACCCGTCCGACTCCAGCGCGTCGAGCCAGCGCTCGGTCTCACCCACGGCGTCGAGCAACGCGCTCGCCGCAGCGCGCGACATCGGCTGCGCGCCGTCGCGCAAGGCTCCGAGCAGGGTCTCGGCGTCCTGCAGCAGAGCCGACAGCGCCGGCAGGTCGAAGAGGCCGGCGGAACCCTTGAGCGTATGAAGGGCGCGGAAGACGCCGTCGATCAGGCCTGCGCCCTCCGGATCGCGTTCCAGGGCCAGCAGGTCCTCGCCCGCCGCCTGGGTCAGTTCGCGGCCCTCGACAATGAAGTGCGGCAGCAGGTCGTCGCTCACGCCTCGCCCCCCGGCCGCTGATAGACCACCGCATCCTCGAAGCGGCGCGCCTGGAAGCGATCATCGATCCGCGACATGGACTCGGCATGCCCCAGGCAGAGGAAGCCGCCCGGGCGCAGACTCCAATAGAGGTGTTCGGCGGCCGTACGTCTTGCCGCATCATCGAAATAGATCAATACGTTGCGGCAGAATACTATGTCGAACAGGCCCTGCGCAGACACGCTGGAGCGTTCGATCAGGTTGGCCTCGGTGAAGGTCACGGACTCGCGCAGGTCGCGGATCAGTCGGCGGTGCGTTCCTGTGACCTCGAAATAGCTGTCGGCCAGCTCGGGCGGCATGCGCGACAAGGCGCGTTCGCCGTAGACGCCGCTCACCGCCTCGGCCAGGGCCTGGGTGTCGATGTCGGAACCGACGATCTCGATGTTGTAGGCGTCGACCAGCGGCCAGTTCTCCAGCAGCCAGATGGCGATCGAATACGGCTCCTCTCCGGTGGAGCACGGCGCCGACCAGATGCGCACACGATCGCCCGCCGGCCGCCCGCGCACTACTTCCGGCAGCAGCGAGCGGCTAAGGCAACGCAGCTGATGCGCCTCGCGATAGAAATAGGTCTCGTTCACCGTGAACGCGTTGACCACCGCCTCCAGCTCTTTGGATTCGCTGCGCAATGTCGCGAAGTACTCCGCGAAGGACGCGACGCCCAGGACGGCCATGCGGTCGTTCACCCGGCGGTCGATGTAGTAGCGTTTGGCCTCGCCGAAGGTCATGCCGGTGCGCCGATAGAGGTACTCGCAGAACCGCTCCAGTTCCTCGGCGGTGAGCACGCCCTCGGGCGGGGATGATGGAGCGCTCATCGCGGGCGCACCGCCGCCGTCAGCCAGCCGGCGATATCGCCGAGCGACGCCACCGTTCCCGCCCCGCCCGCACGGACCAGCTCGCCGGGCATGCCCCAGACGACCGCGGTGTCCTCGGCCTCGGCGAGCGTGCGCCCGCCGGCTGCGTTCAGCCTGGTCATCGCGGCTGCGCCATCGTCGCCCATGCCGGTCATCAGCACCCCGATCAACTGCTCTGGCGCATAGGCGGACATGGCTGTGTCGACCAGCCGGTCGACGCTGGGATGCCATCGGAACGCGGCGTCCGATGGGGCCGATTGCGCGTAGACCCCGTCGGGGCGGCGACTGACGATCATGTCGGCGTCGCCGCGCCCGACGTAGGCCCGTCCGGCGAGCAGACGGGTCGGCGATGTCACTTCGGCCGTGACCAGTTCGGTGAGCCCGTCCAGGCGCCGCGCCAACGGCCCGGTGAAGCTCGCCGGCATGTGCTGGGCGACCACGATCGGCCAGGGGAAATCCCCGGGCAGGCGCGACAGCACCGCCTCCAGGGCCGGCGGTCCGCCGGTGGACGTCCCCAGCACGACGAGGCCGTCGGCGGACAGCGCGCCGGTGTGCGGACGAGCGACACGCACAGGCTGGGGCCGCGTGGGCAGCAACGGCGCGGTCCGTTGGCGAACGCGGTCGGCGAGCCGGCGCGTCCGCCGTATGCGCGCGCGCGCTGCGGTGCGGATGGTCGCCACCAACGGCGGCCCCCACTCCTGCATGCGCAGCGACACCGCGCCCGAAGGCTTGGCGATGAAATCGACGGCGCCCAGCTCAAGCGCCCGCAGGGTCTGTTCCGCCCCTTGCTGAGTCGCCGCCGAGACCATCACCACAGGGGTCGGCCGCACCAGCATGATCCGGTCGAGGCAGGCGAGCCCGTTCATCTGCGGCATCTGGATGTCGAGGGTGATCACGTCCGGGGCGACGTCGTCGAGGATCGCCAGCGCCTCCACGCCGTCGCGCGCGATGGCCACTTCGAAGTCGCCCTCCGATGCGAACAGTTCGCCCAGCAGGCGCCGCATGAGCGGCGAGTCATCGACGATCAGAAGCTTGATCACCGGGCGTTCGACGCCGCGCGCCGGGCGAATGCGGCCAGCACGTCGCGCTCGGCCTGATCCAGCAGCACGCCAGGATCAACAAGCAGCATCAGGCCGCCCTGCGGATCGATGTCGGCGACCCGGTCGAACAGACGTCCGCCGTCCGACGACAGCTGCGGAGCCTCGCGCACCGCTGAGGCCGTCACGCGGCGGATGTCCTCGACGGCGTCGACGATGAACCCGGCTCTCCGCCCGCCCACCGTGGTCACCACGACGCGGCGACCGGTGGCGGGCGCGGCGCCTTCGACGCCGAAGCGGGGGCGCTGATCGATGATCGGCATCGCCTCGCCTCTGTGGCTGACGACGCCCGCGACGAACGCCGGCGCTCGCGGCGCCCGGGCCAGGGACTTTGGCAGATCCATCACCTCGTCGACCGCGGCGATCGGCAGGCCGTAGCGTTCCGCGCCCAACCGGAAGACCACGAACTGTTCGGCGTCTTCGGCGTCCTGGGCGGACATTGCGCTGGTTTCCTGCCGGCCTTCCGCGAGCAACCGCGCGACCGTCTCCTCGCGAAAGATCCGCTCCGAAGTGAGGATCGCCACGAGCCCGTGGGGCGCGCGTACGATCGCGTCGATGCTGGCCTCGCCCGCGCCACGATTGAGTACGGTGGGAACTGCGCCGACCATGTCCTGCGGCGTACGAAGGATGGCGCGCACCTCGTCGACGAGCAATCCGACGCTGGCCTCGCCGATCGCCGCCACGACGACCCTCGCCCCTGCTTGCGGAGTCGCGGCGGCCAATCCCAACAATGCGTGCAATGAGACGATCGGCAACAAGCCGCCCCGATGTTCGACGACGCCGATGCCGACGGCGTCGGCGTGCGGCAGGCTCGCCAGATCCTGCGGCGACAGGATCACCTCGCGCACGCGGTCCAGCGCCAGGGCATAGGCCTGGCCGGCGAGGCGGAATTCCAGGAAGGCGACATCCGCCGCGACCTCGACTGCGGCGACGACAGCGTGCACGGACCTGTCTGGGCGTTCGCGCCTAGCGAGGCCCGCGAACGCCTCGGCGAGCAAGGACTCGAGGTCGATCGGCTCCGCGCCATCGGCCTCGACCAGGCGCATGCCTCCGGGCGTTGGCGCGTCCTCCACAGCCATGACCTCGTCCACCGCCAGGCCCAGCGGCTCGTCGGCGCGCAGCAGGATCACCCGTTCCCCCGACGTGGGGGTCTCCGGGCGGTTCAGCAACCGGGCCAGCGCGACCACCGGAACCACCGCGCCGCGCAGATTGGCGACGCCATCGAGACTGGACGGGGCGTGCGGCACCCGCGTCACCCGCGGGCGGCGGAACACCTCAGCGACGTGGTTGGCGTCCAACGCATAGCGCCGCCCCCCGGCCCGGAAGCGGATCACCCGGCCAGGCTCGGCCGACGCCATCAGGGAACAGCCTGAAGTTCGTCGGCGAGCGATGCGATCTCTTCGATGGCGCCGGCGAGATCCTCCGCGCCGCGCGCCTGCTGTCGCGCCGCGGTCGCCGACTGGGCGGCGGCCGAGGCCGCCAGCTCGGCGGCCAGGGCGATCTGTCGGGCGCCTTCGGTGGCCTCCCGCACCGCATCCAGCATGCCGCTGGCGCCGGCGACGGTCTCCCGTGCGCCCACATGGATGACGGCCACGTCAGCGGCCATCGTCGCCAATCGCGCGTCGAGCCGCTGGTTCTTCTCGATCTCGGCGTCGGAGCCTGCCGCCACCTGTTCCAGGTCGCGGCGGACCGCGGCCAGCTGGCGCTGGATTTCGGTCACGACGTCCTTGATGTGCTCGGCGTTGGCGGACGCCTCGCGCGACAGATTGCGGATGTCGGCCGACACCGTGGAGAAGCCGCGGCCGGCGTCTCGCGCCCGGGCCGCCTCCACTGCGCCGCTGACCGCCAGCATGTTGGTCTGCACGGCGACCAGGGCGATGGCGTCGACCAGCTTGTCGGCGGCGCGCACCTGGTCGTCGAGCGTCTCGGTCGCCGCCAGGGTGGAGTGGGTTTCGACAAGCGCCGCAGCGACACCCTCGTTGAGCGCACGCATCTGTTCGCGTCCGAGCGACAGGCTGGCCTGGATGGCCTCGACGCCTTGCAGGGCGTGACCGGCGTAGCGGCCGGCCTGGTCGGCGGCGCGCTCGATCTGGGTCAGGGCGGCGTTGGCCTGCTGGGTCGCGGCGGCCTGGATCTGAGCGCCGCGGTTGATCTGATCCACCGCCGTCAGGATTTCACCCGCCGCGCCGGCCAGCTCCTGGACGGTGGACGATAGTTCTTCTGCGGCGGCGCCGATCTCGCCCGCCAAAGAGGCCGCTTCGGTGGTCGCCAGTATGGTTTCGGCGGAGCGCGCCAGGCTCTGGGCGGTGCGCCGGCTCTGCTCCAGGGCGGCGGCCTGCTGGTGGACGGCGCGCTGGGCCTCGGCGGCGGCGGCGGATTGTTCCTCGGCCGCGCTGGAGACGCTCTCGGCGCCCTTCTGGGCCTCGCGGGCGGCCGCCTCGGCTTCAACGGCGGCGACCAGGATCTGTTGACCGCCGTCGGCGACAGCGCTCACCTCGGCCCGCAACGCGACCAGGGATTCAGCCACGTCGCGCCCGCGGCCGGCCTCCCCATGCGCGCGCTCCCGCAGCCTGGCGATGCGTTCGGCCAGCG
>NZ_JAUXZW010000315.1 GCF_030693805.1 Phenylobacterium sp. | reverse complement strand
TCAGATGGATATCGCTTGGTCTTCTTCGCGATCTTGGCCATCCGGCCACGGCTCTGCTCGGTCCACATCCCGAGCTTGAATCACAGACCACGATGAAGCGGAATCACCGCTCACGCCTTTTCCAAACAGCCTCTTAGCCTTGCCGTTGTTCATCGGGTTTCTTTGGGTTCCAACTTGGCCGTTGGCGATGCTTTTTCTTGGATTGCTTTCAGCGTTACTTAATATCTACACCGCGCCAACATTAGCGTTAGTGCAAAATAATGTGCCGCCAACGCGTCGGGCCGCGTCAGCCGCCCTGTTGCTGTTCATGGTGAATCTGATTGGATTGGGCGGGGGCCCGGTGCTCGTAGGTCTGATCAGTGACAACGTTGCTAGCGTACACGGTGAGCGCTCTTTGCTGTTCGGGCTCCTAGGATTGGCGCCAGTCTTTTTGCTGGCGGCGGTCGCTTACTACGTCGCGTCGCGAGCGATCGATCGGCGGTTTCGGCTCGAGCGGGACGCGATCCAACACCCTGTATCGGGCGGTTCGTAACTACCGTGGGCATGCAGGAGTGGCGAGCACGCCCAAGGCCCCACCGTTGTCGCCCCTAACGCTAACGCGCCGCGCGCTCAAAGCCTGGGATTGGGTCCGGTCAGCTCCACGCGCATTCCGTTCGGGGCCCGTATAAACAACTGGGTCAGCGCGCCCGACGGATCTGTCGCTTCGTTAAAGGGTGTATCTTGTCGGATCAGCTCCGCCGCGGCGGCGTTTAAATCTGCTACGCGCAGCGCGAAGTGGTCGATTGACGCCTCTGAAGCTGGACCCGGCGTCGCCTGGCACTCCACAAGGTGCACCACCGCTCGGTCGCCGGCATAAAGCCAATATCCAGCCAGCGAGACCGGTGGTCGGGGGCCGACGCTGAGGCCCAAGGTGTGGACAAAGAACGAGCACATCTCCTCCAGCTTGTCAGTGCGCACCGCAGCATGATCGAGGGCGAGAACCTGCATGAGGCGGCTCCTGAATTGCGAGGTTTTGCGTCGAAGGCGAGCATCCGCCTCGCGTGGATCAGGCGGCCTTGTCACGCGATTTCAAGTTCTCCGACCAGTCGCCTTTGGCCGATGGGTCAAGTTCGCGGGGAAGTCCCAGTAGACGTTCGCCCACTACATTCTTCAAAACTTCCTGCGTGCCGACGCCGAGCGTGATGGCTGGGCTGAACCAAAAGCCCACGTCCCAACTACCCCGGCCACCCATTTCTTTGCTTTGGGCCGTCGGTTCCGCAAATTGCGACTCGCCTGCGATTAGGCCGGCTTGGCCGTGCACGCGCTTGGCGAGATCAAGGAGCTTCTGGCCGTGGGGAGCGGCCAACATCTTAGCGACGGCGGATTCCGGCCCGGGCCGCTTCGCATTCACTTGGTCGCTCAGCCGGCGGTAGTTGAGAAGCCGTATCATTTCACCTTCAATGTAGAGCTTCGCCGCCTCTTCAGCCACGGCGACATCGCGCAGCTTGCCAATCGAATTCAGGCCGTCGATGAGGTCTCGCGCGGTCGGACCGTAGCCCCATACTGCGCCAGGCTTGCCCATGTGCACTCGCTCGCTCCCGAGCATCTGCATGGTCAATCGCCAGCCATCACCTTCTTCGCCTAACCGGTTCGTAGCTGGAACTCGGACGTTGTCAAAGAACACCTCGTTAAATTCGTTCTCGTAGCCAGTCATGTCCTCGATTGGATTCACCGTGACGCCCGGATTATTCTTCAACTCCACGATGAACATGGAGAGGCCAGCGTGCTTCGCTGCGTGCGGATCGGTCCGTGCAACGATACAGCCGAGATGAGCGTGGTTGGCCAGAGACGTCCAAATCTTTTGCCCATTGATGATGTAGTGGTCGCCGTCGCGCACAGCGGTGGTTCGGAGCGCCGCGAGGTCCGAACCGCCGGAGGGCTCGCTGAAAAGCTGACACCAGAGCTCTTCGCCCATCAGCCCCTTTTCGAGATAGCGAGCCTTCGCTTCCGCCGTGCCGTGCGTAAGCAGTGACGGACCGCAATTGTTCTGGGCGACCAGATGACCGAACCGCTGCACGCCGGCGCGGTTTAGCTCTTCGTCGACGATAAGCTGAAGCTCAGCATTGGCGCTGAGCCCATAGGGAGGCGGCCAATGCGGCACCTCGTAGCCTGAGTCCAACAGTTCCCGTGCGGTGGGCTTGGGGTGCTGTTTGAGCCAGCCGCGAATCTCCAACCGCCGCGGGTCGTCTTCGGGGGCGATATCGAAGTCCATCGTCTTTTCCTCGCAAACAGGCGGTCAGCGCGCGCACATTCACATAAGCGCATTTAGTGGCTGGGCGCCAAGTATCAGTGATTCAAGCCGATCCAACCGGCTCGTTGCCGAGCAGGATTGATCAACCGCCATGGCCGTGGCGGCCTGGCTCGTTCGACATATGGGAGGCGCCTGATGCAAAGGCGAAGATGGGCTTACCAATGCGCAGCTCGATTTCGGCGTCAGGACGCAAGGGGGATTGCCCGCTAGTTCTGCGCGAAGAGAGCATCGTGCGCCTGCTCTTTGACGCAACGGAAAGCCTGCGATGTTGCGTGCCGGCCTGGAACCGCTATGCATATAGAATGAATAGCGTTTCTCTGGTCAACGGTTCTCCTCGTAAACAGACTAACCGTCGACGTGAGTCGGATCGGAAGATGCTACGTGCGGCCACTGTGCTCATAGCGCAAAAGGGCTTGGGACAAGCTACGTTGTCGGAGATCGGATTGGCGGCAGGCTATAGCAGTGGCCTTCCCACGATGCGTTTCGGGAGCAAATCTGGGCTGCTCGAGGCACTGATCACCTCAATGTCCGGCTGGTGCAATTCGCAGATCGAGAGCGCGGTGGCGGGTCTGCAGGGGCTTGATGCGGTGCGCGCGAGGCTCGACACCCACCTCGCGAACACGATGAAATATCCTGAAGGCGCAGTAGCTTTCCAGTTACTCGCGTTGGAGTCCCGCTACAGCTTACCCGACCTGAGAACTCACGTGGACGACGTCAGAGGCGGATGGCGACGCGACCTGGAGATGGATATCAAAGTCGGCCAAGCTCTTGGCGCGGTGCGCAGCGACATCGATGCGAGAACCTATTCCGACCTGCTGATGGGGGCCGTAGAAAGCACGGTTATGCATGCGTTGGACGGCGGGATCGAGCGCCTGCGACGGGGGCTGCCTCAGTACGTAGAGGTGCTCATCGATAAGCCAGCGGCCGCCGATCTAGAAACAGGTGAAGCTTCAGCCTCGAAGGTCGCCAATCAGTCCCAGGGGCGCCGCTCGCGTTCCGGTTAACGCTCTGGAACGACTTCCCGCATCTCACAGCACGAGCACACAATCCGCACTCGGCCAGCGTGCAACTGACGCGGTCCCATGATTCAGCGCCGCTCTCGCTCGATCATCAAGCCTCGCCAGTGCGCGGCCGCGTGGTGTATGGCGCTGCGTTGCGCGATACGCGCCTGGAGGGAAGGGCCACATGCTGACCGTTCATCACCTAGGGATTTCGCAATCCGAACGGATCGTGTGGCTCTGCGAAGAGCTGGGTATTGATTACGAACTCAAGCGCTACGCGCGGCGGGCGGACCGTCCGCTGGCCCCGGACGACTACAAAGCGCTGCATCCGATGGGGATCGCTCCGGTGATCACTGACGGCGCACTGGTCCTGGGCGAGAGCGGGGCGATCTGCAACTACATCTGCGCGCGATATGGGGACGGGCGTCTCACGCCTGGACCGGACGATCCCGACTTCGCCGACCACCTCTTTTGGTTCCACTGGAGCAACGCGACGTTCGGGGCGACGCTCACGATGCAAATGCTGTTGAAGAACGGCGGCGACAGCAACCCGATGGCGGGGTTCGTAGCTGAGCGCAGCCGTCGCGCCTGGACGATGATCGAGGGGCGGCTAGGCGAGGCGCAGTTCTTCGGCGGTCGCAATCTGACGACTGCGGACATCATGATGGTGTTCAATCTGACGACGGGGCGCGCGTTCAGCGGCGCAACGATCGAGGACTATCCGAACGTAAAGGCCTACGTGAAGCGGATCGGCGCACGGCCTGCCTATCAGCGCGCGATGGCCAAGGCCGAGCCGGATGGCGTCAGTTTGACGGCGACTCGTTCCTAGTCTGGCGCAATTCTTCCGACCCTGACCGCGCACCGCTCAGCCAAGCGGCGGAGCGGTGCGCCCGATTGGAGCGGTTGTGGCGCGTGCTGCGTGCGCAAAATCGTTGACGGCGCACGCCGGTCACAGGGCTTAGGCGAGCGCGCCGGCGCGCCGGCTGGCAGCCGGTCGCGGCTGCGGAAGCGTTCCATCGGCCAACCGACAGGTGCAGATCAGGGGCGTAGGCGCCGACCGCAGCGCGGCGGGAGCTGAATCGTGCGGGCGTGTCGAATTTCGTTGCTTTGTAGGATTTTCGAAATTATTGCGGTCATTCGAAATCGTACCCGACGGTCCTCACCGACCCACATCAAAGGCGCCGACGTGGCGAGCAAATCGAGCATTGCCAGCAGCCTGACCGACCAGCTTCGGACGGCCATACTTTCCGGCTCCTTCGCGCCGGACTCGCGCCTGCGACTGGAGGAACTGGGCGCGTCCTATGGCGTCAGCCTCAGCCCGGTGCGCGAGGCTTTGCTCAGGTTGTGCGGGGAGGGCTTCGTGGTCAGCGAAGACCAGCGCGGCTTCCGGGTGGCCCAGGCTTCGTCGCGCAACTTGCAGGAAGTCATCGCGCTTCGGGCCATTTTGGAGCCCTACGCGCTGCGCGAGTCGATCGAGCATGGGGACCTCCGTTGGGAGGAGTCCCTGGTCGCCGTCTCCCACCGCCTGACCCGCATCGAGCAGATGGACGGCTTCGTCCCTTTCCTCGCCGAATGGGAGCGGGCGCACCGCGAATTCCACCTGTGTTTAGTGTCCGGATGCGACATGCCGATGCTGCAGCAGATCTGCGGCCAGCTGCACGATCAAGCCGACCGCTACCGCCGCCTTTACTTCACGAAACAGCCACCACAGCGAAACGTGGCCCGCGAGCACGTAGAAATCGTCGAAGCGGTGCTGGCCCGCGACAAGGACCGGGCCTGCAATCTCCTTCTCGAGCACACGCGCCAGACCGGCGCGCTGGTTCACGCCTTCATGAGCGCCCACGACAGTTCGCAGGAGTCGGAATGACCCAATCCAGCAGGACGCCCTGGCCCGGCGACGACCTCACTCGCGTGCCTTACTGGGTGTACGACGACCCCGAGGTGTACCGCCAGGAGCAGGAGAGCATCTACTTCGGCCCAGTCTGGAACTACCTCGGCCTTGAAGTCGAGATTCCGCGACCCGGGGACTACAAGACCACCTTCGTCGGCGAAATGCCCGTGGTGGTGACCCGCGCGACGGACGGCGGCGTCCACGCCTTCGAGAACCGGTGCGCCCATCGCGGCGCGCTGCTGGCGCTGAAGAACAAGGGTAACGCCAAGGACTTCGTGTGCGTCTATCACGCTTGGCGGCACGACTGCGAAGGCAACCTGCTGAACGCCACCTTCTCGCGGGGCGTCAACGGCGAAGGCGGAATGCCGTCGGACTTCGACCGTGCGCACTACGGTCCGCGCAAGCTGCGGGTCACGACGCTCTGCGGCCTGGTCTTCGGGACACTGTCGGACGAAACGCCGCCCATCGAGGAATACATCGGCGAGCCCGTGCTGGCGCGCCTCAGGCGCGTTTTGCACAAGCCGCTGCGGATCTACGGCTCGTACAACCAGGTGCTTCCGAACAACTGGAAGCTGTACTTCGAGAACGTCAAGGACACCTACCACTCCAGTCTGCTGCACACCTTCTTCGCGACCTTCAAGGTGTCCAGACTGTCTCAGGGCGGCGGCGTGATTGTTTCGGAGTCCGGCGGCAACCACGTGAGCTATTCGCTGACCCACCAGGGCGGCGAGGATTCGGAGTTCGATAAGGAGCGCCTGCGCGCCAACCAGGAGGAGCAGTTCACGCTGCAGGACAAGAGCGTGCTGAACATCGTCGACGAGTTCGGCGACGGCTGCCACGTGCAGATCCTGTCCGTCTTCCCGGGCTTCGTGCTCCAGGCCATCCATAACAGCCTCGCCATCCGCCACATCCAGCCGAAGGGGACCGAGGAGACCCATCTGATCTGGAACCTGATCGGTTTCGAGGATGACGACGAACAAATGCAGGTGACGCGGATGAAGCACGCGAATTTGGTCGGTCCGGCGGGCTTCGTGTCGATGGAAGATGGGGCGGTCGGCGGCTTCGTGCAGCGCGGCTCCGCGGGCTCGCCCAACGAATCGACCGTGGTGCTGATGGGCGGAAGCAGCACGGAAACCTCCACCTCCCGCGCTTCGGAAAACTCCATCCGCGGGTTCTGGAAGCAATATCGCCAGCTCGTGAGCCTGTGATGAACTCCAGTTTGAAAGAACGCAGCGAGTTCAGCGCCGCCCTCGGCTACGTGATGGAGGACTACGCGAGGGCGATCGACACCGACGATCTCGAGCGCTGGCCCGACTTCTTCGAGCTCGACTGCATCTACAAGGTCACGTCGCGCGAGAACGTGGAGGCTGGTTTGCCGTTCGGCGTGATCTACGCCGACTCACGGGCGATGCTGCAGGATCGCGTGAAATCGTTGCGAGACGCCAACATCTACGAGGGCCAGAGCTACCGACATATGATCGGACGCCCGTGGGTCACGCAGGTCGATGGGGAGACCGTCCGCGCGGAAACGAGCTTCATGGTGGTGCGCATCATGCGCGACGGCCAGAGCACACTCTTCGCGACGGGCGTCTATCAGGACATCCTGCGCGTCACCCCGGAAGCCATCCGCCTGCGGGAACGCATCGTCGTGTGCGACAGCTCGCGGGTCGATACGCTGATGGCGCTGCCGCTGTGAGCGGCCCAGGGCGCAAGAGGGTCGGCATATCCGTGGGGGACCCCGGCGGGGTCGGTCCGGAGATCGCGCTGAAGACAGCTCTCGACCCCCGCGTTCAGGCGGTCGCTGAGGTGATCGTGTTCGGGGACCGCAAGGCCATCGAAGCCCATGTGGCGTCTGGACGGTTGCCGATCGAGGTCCGCCAGCACGTGGGCGTGCCGGCGTCGAGCGGCGACGGGCGGGTCGTCGACTTCGTACATGTGGATTGTCTCGCCGGTCCGCCCAGCCTGGGCCAAGTGACCGCGGAACATGGAGCCGCCGCGCTGACCGCGCTCG
>NZ_JAUXZW010000310.1 GCF_030693805.1 Phenylobacterium sp. | reverse complement strand
GGCGCAATCTGGCTGTGATGGGCGGGGAGATGGCTGATGCGCGACGGGAACGTGCGGATCGTGACCGACGCGGACGAGCTGCAGGAGGGCCTGTTCGGCCAGGTCATCCTCTATGTATTCGAGGTCCTGCCTTACCTGCATGCGCGCGGCGCGCGGCCCGATTGGGCGATCCGAGCGAAGTACTATGGCGGCGCGGCGGACGGCCTGGTGATCCCCGGCGTCCTCGATCTCGCTTACCAGCCGGGCCAGGCGAAGCGTGACGTTCCCCTGGCGCTGCTGCGCGAGCGCCACTGCGCGCAGCTCGGCGACGACTGGCAGGGGCTGCACGACATCTGGTCGACCTATTTCCGCATACCGCCGCGCATCGAGGCGGAGGCCGACGGCCTGGGTCCGCTGGGCGACGCGCTGGGCGTCCACTACCGGGGCACCGACAAGCTTACCGCGGCCTGGGACACCAACCCGGTGAGCCGCGCCGACATGGCCGCGATCGTCGCCGACTTCCGCCACCGCCGGCCGGCGCTGAAGCGTGTATTCGTCGCGTCAGACGACGCGGGCTTCGCGAGCTACCTTGCAGACCAGATAGACGCCGAGGTGATCAATCTCGGCGGCGTCGACTTCCACAAGGCGGAGGATCCGGCCGCCGATCTCAACCGCAAGGCTGACCGGGCGCTGTTGGATTGCGTGCTGCTGTCGCGGTGCGCTGCGGTGCTGAAGACGTCGTCGGCCCTGGGCGGCTTCACCAAGGTGCTGCGGCCTTCGCTGGAAATCTACCGATGCGCGGCCAGCAAGATGTTCGCCGACATTCCCTATTTCCCCGTCGCCTACGTCCCGCGATACCGGAGCGACGACCCGCAGGTCGCCGCGATTCTGGAGCGCCTGATGCAGGACGATTGGACCGATAAGCACAGCCAACCCAGCTTCGCCGCCCGGCCTCGCTATGCGCGGCGCGCGCTGAAGTGGAAGGTCCTGGAGATGCTGGGGGGCTCGCCGGTCTGACCACCGCGGGTCAGTAGCTCAGCTTGGGATACCAGTCGGTCCCGCGCCCGTCGGGCGTGAGGTCGAGCACCGACCAGAGCGAGGCGATGTCGGGGGCGTCGCGCGGATCCTGGCCGGGGTCGGCCATCTCCCGGGTCATCTCGCTGGCCCAGAACAGCCGCACCGTCCCACCGTCGCGCTTGAACACCACCAGGGCCGGGTTCTCCGTGCCGTCGTCGTTGATCAGTCCCAAGTCGCGGGCGTAGTCGTCGCCGACTGTCTGGACGAAATCGAGGTCGCGCCAGCCGCGTTCCTGAGCAAAGGCGTTCTGCCGCTCGACGAGGCTGCGGCCGAGGATCTTAAGCGCGACCCGTTGCTTGATGTCGGTGGCGTTGCCGTTGATCGCGCCCAACATGTTGGTGCACATCGGACACGGCCGTTCGCGCTGGGGGCCGTACATCCAGAAATAGGTGACGAGGGTGGCCTTGTCGCCGAACAACCCGGCCAAGCCGACCTCTTCACCGTTCGGACCGTTGAAGCGATAGTCCTTGGCGATCACCGGGCCCTCGGGCAGCGCGCGACGCTGTTCGACGAGCCGGGTCATCTGGCGGCGAAGCTCGATCTCCTGCGCCAGCAGCGCCTGACGGGCCTGATCGTATTCGGCGCTGGCGCCCGGGAAGGGCGTCTTGGCTCTGGCGGCGAGTTCCAAGGCGGGGGCGAGCGAGGCCAATGGTTTTGTCCCTTTCGACTCCAGGATGAGACAATGACGCCGCTGCGAGGATGGTTGCGCGGCCTCCTCCAGCCTGGAACGATGCTGTCGCCGCGGCAATTAACGGTGGAGACGCCATGGACCGGATCGACATCGAGGAGATGTTCGCGGGGCTCGGGCCGGTGGACATCCGCCGGATGTTCGGCGGCAAGGGCGTCTACCATCGCGGCCTGATCGTCGCGATCGAGCTGCGCGGCGACATGCTGCTGAAGGCCGATGAGGTCAGCGCGCCCGCGTTCGAGGCGGCCGGCGCACGCCGCTGGGCCTATGAGGGGCGCAAGGGCAAGGCGGTGCAGATGCCCTACTGGTCGATCCCGGAAGACGCCTTCGACGACCCGGACCAAATGGCCGGCTGGGTGCGGCTCGCCTACGAGGCGGCGTTGCGGGCGCCGGCCAAATAGCCGGGAAAGCCGGCGCCGATCGCCTGGCCTTAAGGCGCCCGGAACCTAGTCTGGAAGGCGGCGTTGTCGCGCCATCGGCCCAGGGAATCAGTGCTCACCAGAGCCGCGCCTGAGGTCGATCGTATCAACTTCGTCGCCCCGCGAGTCCCGTCATGAAAATCCGCGCCGGCTATCGGATCGCCTTCGATTGCCAGAACCCCATGCCCATCCACCTGATGCTCAGCGTGCACCCGGATCGGCGCCACGACCTGATCACCCCCGACACCCTGCGCGTTGACCGCCCGGAGGCCAGGATCACCCAGCTGGTCGACGGCTTCGGCAATCTGGTGACCCGTGTCGCCGCGCCCGCCGGTCCGATCACTTTCGCCTCGGACTTCGAAATCGCCGACAGCGGCCTGCCGGATCCGCAGGTGCTGGACGCCCGTCCGACGGCGGTGGAGGACCTGCCCGCCGACGTGCTGCCGTTCATCCTCGGCAGCCGCTACTGCGAGACCGACCGACTGAGCAGCGTCGCCTGGTCGCGGTTCGGCCAGATCGAGCCGGGCTGGGCGCGGGTCCAGGCGATCGTCGACTATGTCCATGAGCGGATCGAGTTCGGCTATCACCACGCCCGTCCCACGCGGACCGCCGAGCAGGGTCACGAGGAACGCACCGGCGTGTGCCGCGACTTCGCCCACCTGGCCGTCGCCCTGTGCCGCAGCATGAACATCCCGGCTCGCTACTGCACCGGCTACCTCGGCGACATCGGCGTGCCGTACTCGCCGTCGCCGATGGATTTCAGCGCCTGGTTCGAGGTCTACCTCGGCGGCCGCTGGATGACCTTCGATGCGCGCCACAACAAGCCCCGCATCGGCCGCATCGTCATCGCCCGCGGACGCGACGCAACCGACGTGGCGATCACCCACACGTTCGGCACGGCGTGGCTGACGCACTTCGAGGTGATCACCGAGGAGATTCCCGCCCAAGCCCTGATGGCGGCGGAATAGGCCCTAGTTGAGCCGGCGCTTCTTGAGCATCGCCGTTCGGTCGCCGGAGCGGATCTCCACGTCGAAGGCGTCGTTCTCGCGCCTGACGCGCAGAGGAATGGTCGCGCCGGCGCCGCCCTGGGCCCAAAGGCCGGTGTAGAAATCCGCCAGGGTCGAGACGGTGACGTCGCCGACCGCCAGGATGAAGTCGCCGGCGCGCAGTTCCGCGCGCGCCGCCGGCCCGCCCGGATTGACGCCGATGACCACGACGTGTTCGCCGATCTCCTGGGAGATCACCCCCAGCCAGGGCCGGGGCGGATGTGCGGGCTTGCCGCGGGCCAGGTCATCGAGGATCGGCGCGAGCAACTCGGAGGGCACGAACATGTTGATCGGCGAAGTCTTCCCGCCGCTCAGTCGCCGCTCCATGCTCAGCGACCCGACGCCCACCAGCTCACCGGAGGAGCCGATCAAGGCTGCACCACTCCAGTGCGGGTGCGCCGGCTCTGTGATGATGGCGTTGTCCAGAAAGTACTCCCAGTAGCCGGCGAACGGCGTGCGCGCGATCACCCGCCCGGCCGCGGCGTGGGCGCGTCCGCCGCCTCCGGCCAGGATCACCGGGCTGTCGGTGGCCAGGGCCCGGGAATCGCCAAGCGGCAGGGCCGGCAAGCCCAGCGGATCGAGAGCCTGGACCAGCCCGAACCCCGTCACCGCATCGAACCCCAGCACGTGAGCCGGCGTTCGCGTGCCGTCGTTCTGGGTCAGCGTCACCTCTTCGGCTTCGGTAATCAGATAGCCGATGGTCAACACCAGGCCATTCGGACCGATGACCGTGCCGTTGCCCAGCCGCTGGACGCCCAGCGTGCCCGCGGTGAAGGCGTCGGGAAGCACGCGCGCCTCCAGCGCCACCACCGCCGACAGCGCTCGATCCAGGTCGAACCCATAGGCGTCCGCCGACGGCCGCATCCGCGCCTCGACCTCGTAGCCGTCGAACGGTGACGCCATGCGGCGATCTCCTGAACCTGCTTTCGCTTCCCGAATGGATCAACGCGCGAACCGCAAGACCGACGCCTCGTGATCTTTCGCGCGTGCGCCCAGCCTCGAAGGACGCATTGTCACCCAAGCGCCGCCGCGCATCCAGAGCGTTGGTTAATCCCACCTCAGGCGAAGTCGGACGCTTCGAACAGGGGACGAATCTCGATCTCGCTCGGGCCGGACATCGGGTTGGGGCAGCGCCTAACCCAGGCCACGGCCTCGTCGATGTCCTTGACCTGCCAGATCCAGAATCCGGCGACGAGCTCGTTGGTCTGGGAGAAGGGGCCATCGGTCACCGTGCGGTTGGGACCGTCGAACGCGACGCGCTTGCCTTTCGAAGAAGGATGCAGACCGTCTCCGGCCAGCATGACGCCAGCCTTGGTCAGTTCCTCGTTGAACTTGCCCATCGCCTCCAGCAACTCGGGGGAGGGCATGGCTCCGCCCGTCTCGCTTTCCGTGGTTGCTTTCACCAGAACCATCACGCGCATTGTCATCTCTCCCTTACGGCCGTGGATCGGCCGCCATGGTCATAGAACGATCATCGCTCGCCCGATCCGACACGGCGCCTGGGGCCCGACTTTCGTCCGGATGAACGGATCGGGAGAAAGGATGCAGGCGGCCGTGCGTCGCTAAACCGATTGCGCCAAGTGGGAGCAAACGAGGCCAAGCGGGGCGCAGGTGGTGTTCTTCACCGAGCGGATAACGATCCGGCTCTCGATGTTGGAGACTAGGCCGAGCGACAGGATGCGGTTGCGCAGGAAGGCGTCGAAGGCGTGCATGTCGCGGGTGACGATGCGAAGCTCGTAATCCGCCGAACCCGTCACGGTGGCGCACTGGACCACCTCGGCCAGGTCGGCGATGGCGGTTTCAAAGGCGTCGAGATTGTCCTTGGTCGGCAGCGAGAGCTTGACGGTGCAGTAGACTTCGAAGCTCAATCCCAGTCGTTCGCGATCGAGGATGGTCACGCGACGCTGGATGACTCCGCTATCCTCCAGCCGCTTGATACGTCGCCAGCAGGGACTGGAGGACAGGCCGACACGCTCCGCGACCTCGGCCACCGACAGCCCCGCGTCATGCTGGATGAGGTCGAGAATCCTGGCGTCCACGGCATCGAGCGGATCGGACAAAATTTTCCTCCTGCTGGGGGACTCGGGGTGCAATTCTTGCGCGGGAACTTATGATCCAGGGTACGCCTTTGGTAAGTGACCACGCCGACCTTATATGATCTTCTATGGGCTTAGGGAGGCCCGAAAGGAACGAAATTGCGATGCGGCACGCCGATGTGACGCTCGACGACAAGTTTTTGCTCACTGAAGGCCGTGTGTTCATCACCGGCGTGCAGGCGCTGCTGCGCGTGCTGCTGGACCAGCATCGTCTTGACGCGGCCGCCGGGCTGAATACGGCGGGTTACGCATCCGGCTATCGGGGTTCGCCGCTGGGCGGGCTGGACCAGCAGGCCGAACGCGCCAGGCGCCACCTGCAGGCCGCCAACGTCGTCTTCCAACCGGGCGTCAACGAAGACCTCGCCGCCACCGCCGTCTGGGGCAGCCAGCAGGCCAACCTGTTCCCCACCGCCCGCTACGGCGGCGTGTTTGGCATGTGGTACGGCAAGGCGCCTGGCGTCGACCGCACCGGAGACGCCTTCAAGCACGCCAATTTCGCCGGGGTGTTCCCGACCGGGGGCGTGCTGGCGGTGGCCGGCGACGACCACGTCTGCAAGTCCTCGACCCTGCCGTCGCAGTCGGAGTTCGCGTTCCAGGACGTGGAGATCCCGCTGCTCTCGCCGGCGGACGTCCAGGAGGTGCTGGACTTCGGCCTGCTGGGCTACGCCATGTCGCGCTTCTCCGGACTTTGGGTCGGGATGATCGCGCTGGCCGACACCATGGATTCCGGCGCGACCATCGACATCTCGCTGGATCGCCACCGCTTCGTGAAGCCCGACTTCGACCTGCCGCTGGGCGGGCTGGGCATTCGCCTGAAGGACCAGCCGCTGGACAAGGAGCGCAGGCTGCGCACCTTCAAATTGCCGGCGGCGATGGCGTTCGCGCGGGCCAACGGCGTCGACCGAGTAGCGTTGGCCTCGCCGAAGGCGCGCATCGGCGTCGTCTGTTCGGGCAAGGCCTATGCCGACGTGATCGAGGCCTTCGCCTCGATGAATATCAGCCTCGCGGAGGCGGCCGATCTGGGCGTGGCGATCTACAAGGTCGGCATGCCCTGGCCGCTGGAGCCGCATGGGATCCGCGACTTCGCCCGCGGCCTCGAAACCCTGCTGGTGGTCGAACACAAGCGCGCCTTCGTCGAACCGCAGGTCCGCGCCGCTCTCTACGACCTGGCCGACGCCGAACGCCCCAAGGTGCTGGGCAAGGTGGACGAGCAGGGCCGCCCGCTGCTGTCGCAACTGGTGTCGCTGTCGGTGGCGGAGATCGCCCAGGCCATCGCCGCGCGACTGCCGCAGGGTCCGCACACGCAGCGCGCCCAGGCCTATCTGGACCGCGTCGCCCACGCGCACACCGCAGCATTGACGCTCGCCTCGGACCAGCAGCGCAAACCGTTCTTCTGCTCGGGCTGCCCGCACAACAGCTCGACCCGGTTGCCGGAGGGCTCGCGCGCGCTGGCCGGCATCGGTTGCCATTACATGGCGACCTTCGGCGATCCGAACACCGATCTGAACAGCCAGATGGGCGGCGAAGGCGCGGCCTGGATGGGAGCCCAACCGTTCACCACCGAGCCGCACGTCTTCACCAACCTGGGCGACGGCACCT
>NZ_JAUXZW010000035.1 GCF_030693805.1 Phenylobacterium sp. | reverse complement strand
TCCCAGCCCATGTTCTGGCAGATATCACGAATCACCACCGGAAACAGTTTGACCAGACTGTCTTCCTCGGCCAGTGCCCGCGTCACTGCATGCTCCATCGTCCGTCGCAACTCCTCCCGCTTGCGGTCGGCGATGTCCTCGACCACATTGACCAGATAGTCCGGTTTGCCATCCTTGCCGGGGATCGCAGAAACCGTTCGCCGCACCCACAGTACCCGCCCGTCCCGGCACACAAAACGCTGCTCGATAATCACCGCGGCCGCATCATGTATGGCCTCTTCCGCGGAACGCAGGCCATACGCCCGGTCTTCCGGGAAAGTGATGTTGGCAACGTTGCGGCCCAGCAGCTCTTCCCGGGTATAACCGAGCATGTCCAGGAATTTCTGGTTTACTTCGGTGATGATCCCCCGCAGGTCCACCGTCGTAATACCCACCGCCGCATTGTCGAACAAGGCGCGATACCGCTGTTCGGTGGTTTTCCGTTCAGTGACATCAACAACCATGCCGACCAAGCCGGCAATCCCGCCATCGGGATGGGTGTACGTAGCCTTGTAATAAACGACATCCCGGTTTTCGCCGGTACCGGTGGTAATCGTCGTTTCATAAACTTGGGAGCCGGGATGGCCCCACAACTCCTGATCCGAAGCTTCCAGCCGTGCGGCAATTTCCGGCCTGTGGGAAAAAAGGTCGCGCACTGTTTTACCGATGAAAAAAACCCGCGATTGCCCGAACAAGTTTTCCCAGGCCTTGTTGACGCCAAGGTAACGGCCGTCCGTAGCCTTGAAAAAAATCGGGTTGGGAATGGCCTCGATCAGCCCCCGCATGCGGTTCTGCTCTTCGTTCAGCCGGGACTCGCTCGCGCGGAGATCCGCCGTCACCCGATCCGCCCACGCGATGGCCTGGGCCCGCGAGGTCTGCAAGGAACGCACCAGCCCCGCCAGCAGCAGGCTGATCACAACTCCGCTGAACAGTACCACCCACGACAACCAGCGGTCGGCGGAGGAATCGACTCCGGAGCGCGAAGTGAAATAGAGGTTCCAGCGGCGTCCGCCCGCATCCAGACTGGCTGTTGCAGTCAACGCCGCGCGTGTTGCATCCGCATTACCGGTGTTCATGTGTTCGGGCAGCAGGCGGTTGCTGTCGAACATCAGGTTTTTATCGGTAGGCGGCTCCCCTTCGCCATCGGCATTGAAGAAACCCGCGTCGTGTATGCGCACATGAATCTGCGCCAGCAGGGATTCGCTGAACAATCTGCGCATCAGGTCGATGACCACAAAGGAGGCGCTGATCACGCCGGCAAATCCGGCGCGGCGCTGCGCGATGGTTTCTGTCGGCGCGCCCCGCT
>NZ_JAUXZW010000034.1 GCF_030693805.1 Phenylobacterium sp. | reverse complement strand
GGAGTCGGACGCTATCGCGACACACGAGCTGCACCTCCGCGATCCCCACACCCAGGTCAGCCTCAGTTATTTCCTCCTCCTCGCGCTGAGCGGCGGGGCTCCCCCGCGGGACTCGCTCGACGGCCCGATCCATGCCCTGCTCGACAAGCTCGTGGAGGGGGTGCGCCAGAGGCTCGTCACCGATCGCGATCTCAGCAAGCTCGCCGGTGACCTCCTGGCGAAGGAGCTCGAGCGTCTCGAGATCCCCGACTACGGCAATGATCGAAGAGCGCGACGGACCGGCCTATTCAAGAAGGCGCAAGAGATGGCGGGTCGGGAAGACGAGCTCGACGCCCTGCAGGCGCTTCTTAAGCTGAACGCGTTCCTTTCGTCCGAGCCGTTCCGCGGGCAGCTCACGACCGGGACAGTCTTCGAGAGCGGCGGAGTCCACTGGGTCTGCATGACGCCGTCCTGCGACATGGTCGATCGCCCACCCGCCGACGATCAGGATTGGTTGAAGCGGCTTCATCCGATGAAGCCGATCGTCGCCATCCGCCTGAAGTCGAAGGACGCGCCGAAGGGCCTGAAGGAGGCGGAGAACTCGCGTAGCCTCTTCATCCGCAAGGACAAGGTGGTTCACGTCTTCGACGTCACCTCCGACGTGGGCAGCCAGAACTACGAGTTCATTTACCTCCGTGGCGGTCCCATGGTCCTCGATGAGGAGACCCCAACGTTCGAGGGCTTCAGGATGTGGAGGGACGAGAACGCCGTTGAGCTGCCGGCGACGCTTCAACCGATCACGTACAGGGTCGTTGGGCAGGTGCGCGCCGACTACGCCAGCCGCTTCCTCCAGCAGACCGGCGCCTGGCTCTCACGGATCGGCGTGGACTTCATCCGTTCCGCTAACTGAAGCTTACCGAGACGTCGCCTTCGCAACCGGACCGATCGACATGACGCCCCTGGAGCGGCGCTGGCCAGGTCGACATCCTCCGGGAGGACCTGACCCCCGTTTCTCATCCAGCGATAACGAGAGGCTCGGGTTAATTTTGACCTTGGTTGAGTTGGCTGGCAAGAGGCCGGTGCGAGGAGTGGC
>NZ_JAUXZW010000021.1 GCF_030693805.1 Phenylobacterium sp. | reverse complement strand
AAAGGAACCAGCGTTCCGAAAATCAAGCTCTTACCGGCGACAACAAGCAGCGTCATAAAGAGGACTGTTTTCAGGTTGGAAAACAGAAAAACAGGATCCAGAAGCATTCCGATCGAGACAAAAAAAAGCAGGCCGAAGATGTCCCGCAGAGGGATAATATCGCTTAATGCCTGATGATTGTAGTCGGATTCGCTTAAAATCATGCCTGCCACAAAAGCCCCGAAGGCAAACGAAAGACCAAACAGGTATGTGGCATAACCGACTCCAAGGCCTGCAGCGGTTACCGTCAATAAAAAAAGCTCCCGCGAGTTCCAATCGGCGATATAGGCCATCATTCGGGGAATAATTCGTATCCCCATGAAAATCATCGCGGCAAGGAAACAGGCCGCTTTAAATGCCGCCCAGCCCAAAAGAGGCAATCCCGCTTCCGGGTTGCTTAACTGGGGCAGAATAATCATGAGCGGAATTACGGCCAGATCCTGAACGATCAGCATGCCGATCATGACCCGGCTGGAAAGAGTTCCGAGCAGACCTCGATTCATCATGGTCTTTAAGATGACCATCGTACTGGAAATGGAAATCAACGCCCCGATCCAGATCGACTCAGTCTTCCCAAACCCGAGCAATTGCCCGATCGCAAACCCATAAGCGACAGTCAGGAGCATTTGTACGGGGGTGCCGATAAGAGCGATATTTCGTACAGGCTTCAGATCCTTGAATGAAAATTCAAGGCCCAGGGCAAAAAGCAGGAGAGCCACCCCGATCTCAGCCAGCAGTTCAATATTGTGGATTTCCGTAACGGTTATGCCGCCGGTATGCGGACCGACCATTACACCCGCCAGAATATAACCCAGAATAAGCGGTTGCTTCAGACGCTGGGCGATCAACCCTCCAAGCAGGGCTGCAACAATAATAATGGCAATGTCGGATGCGATTCCCATAAATCGGACGGCTGTGTGCTATTTCACTTTGCAGGTTGAAATTTTAAGGAGTGTGTACAGCGGGCAGAATCCTATTAAGCTGGTCACTGTGAAGATAATGGCTATCACGATCGAAATAATACCGGCCACTCCCGGAACTGTTCCGGTAAGATAAAGAACTATTATAACCGCAGCCACCGCCAGTCTTATTATCCGGTCAATCGTACCCATATTCTTTTTCATCCTATACCCCCGTATCTTATAAGTTTATAGTCTGACGCTGTAAAGAAAGACCTTTTTTGATTAAGATGATTTTCCGAACGTCTAATCCATCTGCATTGCCGCTTCAATATATCGTATTTCTTTTAAGATATCCTGTTTTTCTTCATCTGAAACGGAATTGCCGCAAAGACGCATTCTGAGAGAAAGAAGAGTCATCTCCTGCCTGTAATCGAGGCAGGTATATTTATGTTTATTTTCTTCAGCCATAATTGACGGCTTCGTATAAAGTACATTTTTTACCACGAAGGGCACGAATCCGCCTGAGGCGGAGAAGGATAAAAAAGAATATATAATATT
>NZ_JAUXZW010000018.1 GCF_030693805.1 Phenylobacterium sp. | reverse complement strand
ATAAGCGCTCTTCGGCGGCGCCGATGCGCGCGCTTGACAATTATATTCAATAAACATAATTTAGAGAGTATGAATGTAAATCTGCTTGCGCTCGCGCCGAAGGCTGCGGAGGCCGAAAGCTTTCTCAAGGCGCTGGCCAATCGCCATCGGTTAATGGTGCTCTGCCAGCTGCATGGGGGCGAACTCTCCGTGACAAAGCTGCAGGAGGCGATCGGGCTCAGCCAATCGTCGCTCTCGCAGCATCTTGCGCGGTTGCGCGAGGACAAGCTCGTCAAGACCCGCCGCGAATCGCAGACGATTTACTATTCCCTGGCCGACGGCAATGTCTCGCGGATCATCGGACTGCTCTATGAAATGTTCTGCGCCGGGCAGTGTGGCAAGCCGGCCAAACCGCGCGCGCGCGCCAAATCGAAGGAACTCACGCGATGAGCATTGATCGCATCGTTATGGCTTTTGCCGGGACCATGGTCCTCCTGAGCCTGCTCTTAGCGCAGCTGTTCAGTCCGTGGTGGCTCCTGCTCACCGCTTTCGTCGGCGTCAACCTGTTGCAGGCGGCCTTCACGGGCCTCTGCCCATTGGCGATGGCGCTGAAGCGGTACGGCGCCAAATCAGGCGCCGCCTTCTAGGGCGTCATCGACGTTCAGCATGGGTGCGTTAAACGTTCGCAGCGCGCTTAAGTGAAGACTTTGGATCGTGAGCGACGAAGGGCAGACGATGCCGTCCGATTGGATCGACGAAACGCCTTCCTTGCGCAGCCTCGACGCGGCGACGAAGACGCTTCTGCGGAACTCCGCCGCGCGCAAGCAAATTCCGCGCGGCGCCGTGCTGTTTCGGCCCGGCGATCACTGTGCGCAATTTCCGCTGATCGTTTCTGGTTCGGTGCGGGTGCAGCGGGTGACCGAATCGGGCCGGGAAATCGTGCTTTACCGGGTCGGCGCGAACGAAACCTGCGTTCTGACGACAGCCTCGCTGCTTTCGGACGACGCCTACGCCGCCGAGGGGGTCGCAGAAACT
>NZ_JAUXZW010000006.1 GCF_030693805.1 Phenylobacterium sp. | reverse complement strand
CGCTGTGGCTGTGCCCGCATTACCTGTAATCGTTCCGGTGATAGGATTCGTTACCGCTAAATTAGTTAACGTGCCTACACTGGTAAGTGAGGAGTTAACTACGTTTGATGCCAGCGTTGTACCCGTAAAACTATTAGCATTAACCACTAAGCTGATATCCGTGGTACCATTAAAGGATTCCCCGTTTATATTACGAGCTGTCTGAAGCGCTGTGGCTCTTCCCGCATTACCAGTAATCGTTCCGGTGATAGGATTCGTTACAGCAAGGTTAGTTAATGTGCCTACACTCGTAAGTGAGGAGTTAAGAACATTTGGCGCAAGCGTTGTGCCCGTTAAACTATTAGCATTAACCAATAATGTGATATCCGTGGTACCATTAAAGGATACACCGTTTATATTACGTGCTGTTTGAAGCGCTGTGGCTGTGCCCGCATTACCTGTTATACTGCCGTTAATCGGATTGGTGACTGTTAACCCGGTTAAAGTGCCCACACTCGTAAGTGAGGAGTTAACTACGTTTGGTGCAAGTGTTGTGCCCGTTAAGGTATTGGCATTAACTAATAAGGTGATATCCGTGGTACCATTAAAGGATACGCCGTTTATATTACGCGCCGTCTGTAACGCTGTGGCTGTTCCCGCGTTACCTGTAATCGTTCCGGTGATTGGATTCGTTACAGCCAGGTTAGTTAATGTGCCTACACTCGTAAGTGAGGAGTTAAGAACATTTGGTGCAAGTGTTGTGCCCGTTAAACTATTAGCATTAACTAATAAGGTGATATCCGTGGTACCATTAAAGGATACCCCGTTTATATTACGCGCTGTTTGAAGCGCTGTGGCTGTGCCCGCATTACCTGTTATACTGCCGTTAATCGGATTGGTGACTGTTAACCCGGTTAATGTGCCCACACTCGTAAGTGAGGAGTTAACTACGTTTGGTGCAAGTGTTGTGCCCGTTAAGGTATTGGCATTAACTAATAAGGTGATATCCGTGGTACCATTAAAGGATACCCCGTTTATATTA
>NZ_JAUXZW010000421.1 GCF_030693805.1 Phenylobacterium sp. | reverse complement strand
GCGCTCGCCCGCATCGCCGCCTACGACGCGGTGCAGCCGCAGGCCTGGATCTCGCGGCCCGATCCGCAATCCGTGCTCGACGCCGCCCGCGCGGTCGACGCCCGGATCGTGGCCGGAGAGCGCCTGCCTCTGGCCGGCGTTCCCTTCGCCGTGAAGGACAACATCGATGTCGAGGGCCAGGCGACCACCGCCGCCTGCCCGGCCTTCGCCTACCAGCCGCAGGCCACCGCCACCGTGGTCGCGCGGTTGCAGGCGGCTGGCGCGATCCTGGTCGGCAAGACCAACCTCGACCAGTTCGCCACCGGCCTCGTCGGCGTGCGCAGCCCGCACGGGGCGCCGGCTTGCGTCTACAACCGCGACTACGTCAGCGGCGGGTCGAGCTCCGGCTCAGCGGTGGCGACGGCGGCGGGCCTGGTCGCCTTCGCGCTCGGCACCGACACGGCGGGCTCGGGGCGGGTTCCGGCGGCGTTCAACAACCTGGTGGGCTTCAAGCCGACCAAGGGGCGCTGGAGCACATCGGGCGTCGTGCCGGCCTGCCGCTCGCTGGACTGCGTCAGCGTTTTCGCCGGCGACGCGGCGGATGCGGCGCTGATCGATTCCGTGGCCGGGGGCTTCGACGCCGACGACCCTTATTCGCGCCGTGCGCCGGATGCGGCCACGCCGGTGGCCGGTGCGTTCCGCTTTGGCGTCCCCCTGCCCCAGCAGCTCCAGTTCCTGGGCGATGTAGAGTCCGAGGCGCTGTTCCACGCCGCCGTCGCGCGCCTGACCGCCATGGGCGGCGAGCGGGTCAACGTCGACATCGCACCACTGCTGGCCGCTGCTCAACTGCTCTACGCCGGGCCCTGGGTCGCCGAGCGAACCGCGGCGCTGCAGCCGCTGCTCGCCAGCAATCCTGGCGCGGTGCATCCGACAGTGCGCGCCATCGTCCAGCAGGGCGTGGCGATCTCCGGCGTCGACGCCTTCCGCGGCCTCTATGCGCTGCAGGCCCACGCCCGCGCCGCTGAATCCCTCTGGGACGACATCGACGTGCTGGTGACGCCGACGACGCCGACCATCTACCGCATCGCCGAGGTGCTGGCCGAGCCGGTGGCCTTGAACTCGAACCTCGGCCTCTACACCAACTTCGTGAACCTGCTCGATATGGCGGCCGTGGCGATCCCCGCCGGCTTCCGCGCCAATCGCACCGGCTTCGGCGTCACCCTGGTCGGGCCGGCGTGGAGCGACGAGGCCCTGCTGGCGCTGGCCGCCCGCTACGATGCCGCGGCGCCCGTGGCCGAGGCCCCGCCGCTGGACCTGGCCGAACCGCCGGCCGGCGTCAGGCTGGCCGT
>NZ_JAUXZW010000403.1 GCF_030693805.1 Phenylobacterium sp. | reverse complement strand
GGCGTGCGGCGCGGCGGCACCCTGGTCAGCGTGCGCGCCGACACCGAAGCTGAACGGGCGACCGCCGAGCAGGTGCTGAACGGCCGCGGCGGCGTCGATGCGCTGCAGCGGGGCGGCGTCTATCGCGACGCCGGCTGGGCGCAGTTCGACGAAGCCGGTGCGCCCTACAGCGCCGACGAGATCGCCGCCGAGCGCCGCCGCTATGCGGAAGCCCGCTCGTTCAGCGGCCAGGGCGTGATCGACCGAACCGCCGGCGACCCGTCGGACCCGGCGCAACGGCCAATCGACCCGACCCTGCGCGGCATCTGATTCCGCCGCGCCTAAAGTGTCCGTAGAGGGGGCGTCCGGGGAGACCTGGGCGCCCCTGCTGCGTTGGGGGGGTGACGCGTGCCTCCCTTCCCCCTGGAGGGGGGAAGGGCCGGGGATGGGGGTGGGACAGGTTCAGCCTCCGCCGCCTTGGCGGATTCGCGCCGCCCGCGTCCGCGTCACGTTCGGCAGGCGCCGCCACCCCCATCCCTCACCCTTCCCCCCTCCAGGGGGAAGGGGCCCGAGAGGCCTTACGCTTCCTGCGGCTGGGCCTTGGTGATCTGGGCCTTGGCGGCGATGTAGTCCCACAGCGCGGCGATCTCGGCGGCGGCCGCGCGGTCTGGGGTTTCCTCGGCCGAGCGACCGCGTTCCAGGGCGGTCTGGTAGACGGCGCGCGCGCGCAGGATCACCGGGGCCAGCGGGGCCTGCATGTATTCCAGCCCGCGAAGGGCGCGCTTGACCAGCGGCGCCTCGACCGCCTCGCGCGCCACCGGGGCCTGGTTGACCACCACGACGGCTGGTTTGCCCAGCTTGCGCACCATGGTGAAGGTGCGCACGAGGCCGGCGATATCCAGCAGGGTGGGGCGCACGACCATCACCGCGAGGTCGGCCAGCACCAGCGCTTCGCCGACGTCTTCGACTGCGCCGGCGGGGGTGTCGATGATCAGCAGGTCCTTGGCCAGGCCGCTGGCGGCGAACTGGGCGGAGACCAGCTTCGGCCCCGTGGAGGCGACGACGTCGGGGCCGGGGGTCTCACGCGCGCCCAGCGCATCGAGCGCCGAATGCTGCGGATCGATGTCGACCACCAGCACGGCGAGGCCGCGCCGGTAGGCGGCCAGCGCCAGGTGGGTGGCGACGGTGGTCTTGCCCGAGCCGCCCTTCAACGCGATCACCGCCACGGTCTTCAATGGATATCCGCCTCGCGCCTTGCTCGCCCGCCTGGGTGCAATCCTTGTGCCGGTGAATTTGGGCGGGAGTTAGAGGCGATGTCGCGTCGCTTCTCCCGCAAGGGGAGAAGAGTATGTCGGCGCAATGCATCGATAGGAACGTTGCGTGGTGCGCAATCAGGGGTTTTGCGCTTCTCAATCGCCTGCGCGAGCGATCGCAGGCAGTGTGCCGGGGCTGACACGGACTGCGCGCGGCGCGGCCGGGAGCAATGGGAGGAAGCGGAATGGACGACGTCCTGATCGTCGGCGGCGGACCCGTGGGCTTGATCGCCGCCATCGGACTCGCCAGGCACGGCCTGAGCGTGCGGGTGATCGAGGCCGAGCAGGGGGTGATGCCCTCGCCCCGGGCGATGACCTATCACCGCCAGGCGCTGGACGGGCTGATGCTGCTGGACCTGTTCGACGACGCCACCAAGGCGGGCTTCCTCAGCAACACCAACTGCTCGCGGTTCTACAAGACCGGCGAGGCCTATGTGTCGAAGTCCCAGTACCCTGAAGGGCTCGACCATCCCTACACCCTGACGCTGGCGATCAACGAGCTCACCGAGGTGGCGCTGGCGCACATGGAGCGCTACCCGCAGATCACCTGCACCTGGGGCTCGCGGTTCATGGGGCTGAAGCAGTTCGACGACTACGTCGAGGTGGAGGCCGAGTCCCAGGAGGGGCCCGAAACCATCCGCGCCAAATGGGTGATCGGCGCCGACGGCGGACGCAGCGGCGTGCGCAAGGCGATCGGCCAGGAGCTGATCGGCTACACCTGGCCCGACCGGTTCGTGGCCACCAACATGCGCTTCGACTTCGAGGGCCACGGCTGGCACCCGATGAGCAACTTGATGATCGACAACCACTATGGGGCGATCATCGTGCGGCTGACCCGCGACGGGCAGTGGCGGGTGACGTTCCACGAGGACGCCGAGCTGCCGGTCGCCGGCGTGCGCGAGCGGATCTTCGAATACTATCGCCGGGTGCTGCCCAACGAAGGGGAGGGCGCGCAGCTCGACCTGTTCTCGCCCTACAGCATGCACCAGCGCTGCGTGGAGAAGATGCGGGTCGGCCGCGTGCTGCTGGCCGGCGATAGCGCCCACGTCACCAACCCGACCAGCGGATTCGGCCTGACCGGCGGCATGTTCGACAGTTTCGCGCTGATCGACGCCCTGGCCGCGGTGGTCAAGGGCGAGCGCGGCGACGAAGTGCTGGACGCCTACGCCGACGCCCGCCGCAAGGTGTTCCTGGAGATCTCCTCGCCGATCTCGTGCGAGAGCAAGCGCCGCGTGTTCCACCTGACCGACGCCGAGCTGGCCGAGGAGCGCGAACGGCTGAAGGCCGCGCAGAAGACGGGCCTGGGCTGGGGGTCGGGCTCGCGCGGCTACCACTCGTTCCGCCTGGAGACCCCGTCGCTGGTCACCGGCCGCTCCAGCGCCGAGGACCGGCTGGCCAAGCTCGGTCGCGGACCGCTGGTCTGGGAACCCGATGGCGTGTTCGCCTGATCGATGCGCGAGGAACAGATGACGCAGACATTCAAGTGCGGCGACCGCGTGCGGCTCAAGGGCGGCGAAGCGGTGATGGCGGTGACCGGGGTCAGCCCGGACAGCAGCGGCGACACCAAGGTGTGGTGCGCCTGGTTCGATGACACCCACCTGCATCAGACCGCCGGCCATCCGGCCGAGGCGCTGGAGGCGGTGGAGATCGCCGAGCTTGGCCCGCCGCCCTAGCCGCCGGCCTGCTGATGAACTGCGGTCGGGTCCATCATCTCCATCTCGGCGGGCGTGATCAGCGGCAGATGCACGCCGCAGCGCACGCCGTCGGCATGGAACTCGATGCGGGCCTCTCCGCCGCCGTCCTCGCCGAAGCTGCGTGAGATCAGCCGCGAGCCGAAGCCGCGCTGCATCGGCTCGGTGACCGGCGGGCCGCCATGCTCCTGCCAGAGGAACGTCATGTGGCGGGCGCCGAGCTCGTCATAGTGGAGGTTCCAGGCGGTCTCGACGAAGCCGTCCGGGACTGACAGCGCGCCATACTTGACCGCGTTGGTGGTGAGTTCGTGCAGCACCAGCGCCATCGACACCGCCTGTTGCGGGCTCAGCCGGACGTTGGGCCCGTCCATGCGCAGGCGCGAGTCGTCGCCGTCCTGATAGGGCGCGACCGCCTTTTCGACGATGGCCTCGAGATCGGCGCCGGCCCAGTTCCGATCGACCAGCAGGCGGTGGGCGTCGGACAACGCCAGCAGCCGCGCGGTGAGGTTCTCGCGTACGCTGCGGTCGGTGTCGGTGGCGCGCAGGGTCTGCTCGACCAGCGACTGGACGGTCACCAGGGTGTTGTTGATCCGGTGGTTGAGCTCGTTGAGCAGCAGGATGCGCTGCTCGTCGGCCAGGCGGTTGCGGGTCTCGTCGCGCATCACCTTGATCAGGCCTTGGAGTTCACCGTCAGCGAACGAGGAGGTGACGCCATTGGCCCAGAAGCGCTCGCCGTTTTTGCGCACGTGCCAGCGGGTGTCTTCCGCCCGCCCGTCGCGCCAGGCCTTGTCTAGCTCCAGTTGCGCCTGGCCGGTGGACTGGTCCGACGGCGTGAAGAAGGCTTCGAAGTCCATGCCTATTGCCTCGTCGGCTGTGTAGCCGGTAATGCGTTCGGCGCCGGCGCTCCAGCTAGTGATCCGACCGCCCAGCTCCATGGTGAAGATGGCGTAGTCGCGCGCGTGGTCGATGATCAGCTCGGCGATGCGGGCCTGCGGAAGGCCCAGCGAGGGTGGCGTTTCGTTGGACATGCAGCGCTAACGCGCTAGGGCGGCGCTTGGTGGCAAGGCGGCGACGGCCGCGGACACGGCGGCTGCGAGGATGAGCGACCGTGTCCGCATGGCTTGGGCTTGGTTGATCTAGGCCTTGGCGAACAGCTTGGCCCAGCGAGGCTTCTCGCGGGACTTCCAGCCGTTGCGGTGCCAGGCGTCGGAGGCGATCAGCGGGACCACGGTGGTGGCCTCGGCGAACACCATCTGTTCCCAGGTGACGTCGACCTTGCCCCAGGAGCAGGCCTCCTTGAGCGTCGAGGACGAGCAGGCCCCGTCGCGAACGTCGGCGACGGTGATCTGCACGGCGTATTTGTGCATCTCGGCCTCGTGGCCGAGGATCTCCGCGCAGACCACAGTGTCCTGGGCGAAGTTCTTCGGCACCCCGCCGCCGACCATGAACAGGCCTGTCGTACCGGCGGCGATCTTGATGTCGGTCAGCTCGCGGAAATCGGCCACGGAATCAATGGTCAGATAGGGCTGTTTGGCCTGCATTCGTTCCACCTGGTGCTTGACCAGACCGAAGCCGGCGGAACTATCGGTGAACGCCGGACAGAAAATCGGCACGCCTTCCTCGTAGGCGGTCTGGATCAGCGAGCCGGCCTCCTTGGCGTTTCCGGCGGCCAGCCACTTGCCCATCTCGTGGATGAATTCGCGGCTGGAATAGGGACGCGGCTCGAGCGCGTCGCACAGGTCCTTGATCGTCGCGTCGCAGCTCTGCAGCTCCTCCTCGTCGATGTAGGTGTCGTAGATGCGGTCAATGTAGAGGGCGCGCAGGTCGCGGTCGTCGACTTCGGCATGGGCCTGATAGTGGCGGAAGCCCAGGGCCTCGAAGAAGTCCATGTCGACGATCGAGGCTCCGGTGGAGACCACCACGTCGATCATCCCGTACTTCACCATGTCGCGGTAGATGTGCATGCACCCGCCGGCGCTGGTGGAGCCGGCCAGCGTCAGCCACGTGGAGCAGCCGTTGTCCTCCAGCGACATGGTCAGGATGTCGGCGGCGCGCGCGGTGTCGCGGCTGGTGAAGCTCATTGTGCGCATGGAGTCGATGACCGGACGCGCTTCGTACTGGTCGATGGCCACGTGCTCGACAGTGTCGCTCAGCAGCTCGGCTTTGCGATTGGGTTGAACCTCAGCGTTCATTCTCTGGTCCTCTCGGAGAGTTTGAGCGCCCGTCCAAGCAAAGGCGCGCGGTCGGGACGGAGCGACCGGCCGCGCGAAGTCCAACGAACGACAGGCGGAGACTACTTCCGCCGACGCTTCCTGCCGCGGGCGCGCGACAGTTTAACGACGTTCTGCGTCTCGGCGCGAGGCGCGGAAATCGAGCGCGGGGCCAGGCCGTACATGGAGGCCATGGGCGCGTCGTCCATCTGCACCGTCTCGGCGTCGCCGAAGCCGTTGAAGCGGGTGTTCATCGCCACGCCATAGGCGCCCAGCATGCCGATCTCGACGTAATCGCCTTCGCCGATGTCCTCGGGCAGCCAGAACGGTCCCGGCATGTGATCAAGTGAGTCGCAAGTCGGCCCGTAAAAGCGGTAGGGCTTCAGCGCGCCGTCGACCTCGACCGCCTCGTCGGCTTCGCCGCGGAACAGCTTGACCGGGAACGGCCACTTGGTGTGCGCCGCGTCGAACAGGCTGCCGTAGGAGCCGTCGTTCAGATACAGGGCGTCGCCCTTGCGCAGCTCGACCTTGGTGAGGATCGAGGACGCTTCGGCGACCAGCGCGCGGCCGGGCTCGCACCAGAGCTCGGTGGTTTCATGGACCATCATCTCGGCGAAGCCGCGGTCGATGGAGTCGATGTACTCGGCCAGCGCCGGCGGCGTCATGCCCGGATAAACGGACGGAAAGCCGCCGCCCACGTCGACCACATCGGCGAACACGCCGGCGCGGACCAGCGCGCGGGAGGCCTGGCTCATCGCCGCCTGATAGGCGGTCGGACGCATGCACTGGCTGCCCACGTGGAACGAGACGCCCATCAGGTCCTGGGTGGCGCGGCGCGTGGCCAACAGCAGGGCCGGAGCCTCGTGGGCCTCGACGCCGAACTTGCCGGACAGGGAATAGGCCGCGCCGTCAGCGGCCACCGCCAGGCGCACGATCAGGTTGAGGTCCTTGGCCCCGTCCGTCGCCTCGAGGATCTTCGCCAGCTCCTCATGGGTGTCGAGCGAGAAGGTGCGCACGCCGTGGTCGAAGTAGGCGGCCGCGATCGCGCGGCGGCTCTTCACCGGATGCATGAACGCCATGCGCGAACCAGGCGCATACTGGGCCACCAGCTCGATCTCGGGGACCGAAGCCACGTCGAACGACCTCACCCCATTCGCGGCCAGGGTCTCGATGACCCATGGCGAAGGGTTCGCTTTTACAGCGTAGAAGACGTCGCCTTTGAAATTCGCCTGGAACCAGTTCGCCGCTACGGCCACCGCATCCGGTCGCGCGATGGCGACAGGACGTTCCGGGGATCGCTCACGGACCAGGTCCAGGGGCGTATGATACGTGTGCAATGCACGTAGCCCCCAATGGATAGTTGAACCCAATCCGGCGTTAGCAGCGCTTTTCAGGACATCGGGTCCGCCGGAACGGTGCGAAATAGGGGCATCGGACCCGGATGTAAAGTGTTCTGCGCATGCAAGCGTGCGCAGGCGGTTGTCGCGACGGTAGACCGATCGGCGAAGCGCATGCCATGAAGCAGCGGAGCGTCTTCGGCGCGGTCTTCGGGGGAGCATGGCCGGCATGGCCGACGTTGCGGTCTTGTCCGTGCGCAATGTGTCGAAAAGCTTCGGCGAGCGCCGTGCTCTGGCCGGGGTGTCGCTGCAGGTCGCCCGCGGGGAAATGATCGCGCTGATCGGCCCTTCAGGCTCCGGCAAGTCGACCCTGCTGCGCTCGATCAGCGGGCTTCAGGCCATCGATCCCGGCGACGGCGTCATCGAGGCGTTCGGCGAGACCGTGCAGGCCCGCGGCAAGATCAGCGACAAGGTCCGCCAGGTGCGCGCCCGCATCGGCTTCATCTTCCAGCAGTTCAACCTGGTCGGCCGTCTGACCCTGTTCACCAACGTGGTGCTCGGCGCGCTGGGGCGGCTGCCCGGCTGGCGCGGCGTGCTGGGCCTGTGGCCGGCGGACACCCGCGCCCAGGCTATGGCCGCATTGGCCCGGGTGGGCGTCGCCGACTACGCCGCCCAGCGGGCCGGCACGCTCTCCGGCGGCCAGCAGCAGCGCGCCGCCATCGCGCGCGCCCTGGTGCAGAAGGCCAAGATCATCCTGGCCGACGAGCCGGTGGCCTCCCTCGACCCCGTGGCCGCCCGCAAGGTCATGGAGATTCTGCGCGACCTGAACCGGGCCGACGGCCTCACCCTGATCGTCACCCTGCACCAGGTCGACTACGCCATGCGCTATTGTGACCGGGTGATCGCGCTGAAGGCTGGCAAGGTGGTCTATGATGGGCCGCCCACCGGCCTGACCCGCAAGCAG
>NZ_JAUXZW010000397.1 GCF_030693805.1 Phenylobacterium sp. | reverse complement strand
GGTGAAGAACCTGGCCTAGTGTATTTCGCCGTTGCTCAGGCCGGCCGGGCGCCCAGAGTAGAGGAGCAGCACTTCGGGGACATTGGTCGCGGAGCGGTGAGGTTGGCATGCCTCCGCCACGCGCTGAAAATGCTTCAAGGTTCACTTGCATAATGGACGCTCTGAAAGTCCAACCGGGACACTCTAAGCCTCCGCCGCGAACTGCGCATCTCGCCCTTCGCTAGCGCGTCCGGCTCAGGCCCGTCGCGTAGAGAGGGAGGTCTAGTTGCGCTCTTTGGGCGCAGCGGGCTTGAAGGCTGCCAACACCACCGCCAGCATGCAGCCCGCGACGATGCCGCTAGTAAGATCCCTGGCCAGGGTGAGACCGAGGGTAGTTAGCATTACTGCGGCCGTGCGCCAGTCGCGCAGGAGGCGGACGAATTCGGCCTTTTCCGCCATGCTCCAAGACACCACCAGCAACACCCCGGCGAGTGCGGCGAGAGGGATGAAGCTGGCCAGGGGTGCTGCGATGAGGATGAAGAGCAGCAAAAAGGTCGAGTGCATTATGCCCGAAAGCGGGCTGACCGCGCCCGCGCGCACGTTGGTGGCGGTACGCGCCATCGTGCCGGTGACACTGATTCCGCCAAAGAGCGCCGAGGCGATGTTGGCTAATCCCTGGGCGATCAGTTCCATGTTCGATCGGTGTTTGCGGCCGGTCATGCCATCCGCGACCTTGGCCGAAAGCAAGCTCTCGATCCCACCCAGAAGGGTGAAGGAGAGCGCGGCCGGCAGGACATGTAACACAAGCTGAAGATTGACGTCGGGGAGCCGGGGAGCCAGCAGGCCGTGGGGCAGGCTCCCGAAACGGCTGCCGATGGTCTCGACAGGCAGGCGCAGCAGGGCTGCGGCAAGCGACGCGCCTACTACGACAATCAGCATGCCCGGCCAGGTCGGCCGGTAGCGCCTTAACAGGAAGATCAGCGACGCCGACCCCGATCCAAGGGCCAGCGCCGCGGGTGTGAGGGTGGCAAGCGCGCCGCCAAGCGCCGCGAGCTTGGCGATGAGCGGGCCGGGCTCGGCCGCGGAGAGATGGAAACCCCCCAAATCTTTCAGTTGACTGGCCGCGATGATGACGGCGATCCCGCAGGTGAAACCAACGGTCACCGCGTGCGGGACGTGTCGGATCAAGGAGCCCAGCCTTAACACGCCCAGCAGCGTCAGCATCAGGCCCGACATCATTACGGTTAACAGCAGGCCATCGACGCCGAACTGCGCAGCGGTCGCAGCAACCAGCACGATGAACGCGCCAGCCGGCCCACCGATCTGGAACCGGCTGCCACTCAGCAGTGAGACCACGAAACCGCCGACGATGGCGGCGTAAAGCCCACGCTCGGGCGAGACGCCCGAAGCCACGGCGATCGCCATAGAGAGCGGCAACGCAACGACGGCCACCGTCGCAGCGGCCACGGCGTCCTGCCGGAAATGAACCAGCCGATAGCCCTCACCGAAAGTGGTGACGAGCTTGGGACGCAAGAGGTGCGCCGTAGAGGAGCCGTCGGGCATAGTCTGAAACGCGGTTGGGCGCTGAATCCGGAGGGACTTCGCTCACGCCGGTCAAGCGCTAGCGGACACTGCACTGATGGTGACGTACCACCAAGCGCAACGTTCACTAGGACCGCAAGTAGGCTTCACACCCAAGCGGGCCGCTTCCGACACTTCTGAGACATTCTGAACGTCTGCTGTTGCAAGTAGCCTGGGCGCCTCGCGCGCCTGTCGACGCCGTGTCTATGGGTCCGCAGCGCCCTTCGCCGCCGACGTCGCCGGCGCTTCAACGGTCGCCCCGACATCCGCCTTCGGCGACAACGCCGCCCGCGGCGATGCGGTGTTGGTCAACCTCCCCGCCTGGGAAGACCTCGTTCGGGACGCATACAAGTCCTGCAACGCGGCCCTGGTGAAGGCGGCTCTGGCGGGGAAGTAAGGTTCGCGATCGTCGCGGCGACACCGGACACAACAGGTCCGCCCGACGCGGACGTTGAACCCGCAGCCGACCGAGCCCCCTCTGGCCAGTGCTCGCTACCTGGCGCCTTTTTCACTCAACTTTGGGTGTCGGCGGAGTCGATAATGACAAAGCGACCCGCGCGCCAAGCGTCGCTCGATCAAACGGCTTTCGCAGTAGCTGCGCTGGTCGGCCGAGCGCCTGCTCTAGCGCTTCGGAGTCCGCGTAGCCGCTCGCAAACAGGATCGGAAGCTCTGGTCGCTGGGCCAGCACCAGTCGGGCGAACGCCGCGCCCGACATACCAGGCATTGCGTAGTCCGCAAGCACCAGGTCGATGCGTTCCCGCTCCAGGATCTCAAGGCCGGCAGGCCCGTTGTCAGCCGGGAAACAGGCGTATCCCAGCGTCGTGAGCGCATCACTCACGTAGCTCAGCACGCCCGCGTCATCATCGACAACCAGGATGCGCGCGCCCGCATTCCCGGCTTGTGACGCAACCTCGTCGGAGGGCGCAACCACATTGTCCTTGGCCACCGGAAGGTAAACGGAGACTGTCGTGCCCGTTCCCGTCTCGCTGTGGAGGCGTGCAAGTCCGCCGGCTTGTTTAGCTATGCCATAGACCTGCGCGAGGCCAAGACCCGTACCCTTCCCGACGCCCTTGGTGGTGAAGAAGGGATCGAACGCGCGCTTCTGGATATCAGCCGGCATCCCGACGCCGGTATCAGCCACGGACAGCACCAGGTAGTTTCCCGGTTGCAGGTTGGAATCCTCGGTCACGAATTCCGAGTGCGTGCTGACGCGCACCTCGCCTCCGTCCGGCATGGCGTCGCGGGCGTTGATGCAGAGGTTCAACACAGCGAGCTCAAGCTGCGTCGCGTCACCGATGACCCACGCCTCGGTTTCGTGAACGTCGAAGACCACATTCACAGCAGTGCCGAGCACCGTGGGGAGCAGTTCGCGTAGCCGGTCCACGACCTCGCGCACATCGACCGGGCGCAGTTCCAGCTTCTGTGACCGCGAGAACGCAAGGAGCTGCGATGTCAGGCGTGAGCCGCGCTGCGTGGCCTCCGTGCCCATCCGGGCCCACTTCTCGACGCGCCCGGTGTCGGAAGGACGACTGGAAATCACGTCGAAGGCGCCTTGGACAGTCTGAAGCAGGTTGTTGAAGTCGTGCGCGATCCCTCCGGTGAGCTGCCCCAATGTCTCCATTT
Source organism: Phenylobacterium sp. (assembly GCF_030693805.1). Taxonomy (GTDB): domain Bacteria; phylum Pseudomonadota; class Alphaproteobacteria; order Caulobacterales; family Caulobacteraceae; genus Phenylobacterium. The sequence goes on along the minus strand of NZ_JAUXZW010000397.1, from coordinate 17,227 downwards.
TCTGAGCCTGGAGTAGCGCTTCTTCGGCCGTCTCCCGGCGGCGAATCTGCTGCTGGAGACGCTCATTCATGTCGGCCAGCTCAAGGGCGCGGGCCTGCGACTCCGCGGCGGCTCGGGCTTGCGCCGCCTGCGCCGCATGCGCCCCGGCGAGAACGAGCACGGCCATGAGCAACAACAACGCGGTGCCGGCATGACGTTGGACGAGATCGCCCAGCGGTTCAGGCGCCGCGCGCAGATAGACCGTTCCGATGGGAACGCCCTCATGCAGGACGGGCGCCGTGACCGCGACGGCGACGCCAGGCGCCGGCCGCGCCTCGGCGACCGTCCCAGGCGGACGTTCGCCGCCCCGCCCGAACTCCGCCACGCGTGCGCCGCGATCATCGTAAATCCCAGCAGCCTCGACGCGGGCGTCCGGCCGCAACGCGCGAACCAGGTCTCCGGCCGCGGACGGGTCTTGGAATACGAGCGCCGGCTCGACCGTAGCCGCCAGCACCTCGGCCTGCGCCGTAAGCGACTGCGCCTGACGGACGCGAAAGGCCCGCTCGTTGACGAGACCCACAATGAGCCCTGCGACAACCAGCGCCAGCGCGCCCACCGCGGATACAAGCGCCCGGATGCTGCGTCTCCGCACCCCCGTCATCGGACCACCGCCACGGCGAGATTGAGCAGCTTAGAGCTGATTTCAAGGCCGGCGCCGGCGCTAGCGCGCTGGTCGATCTGGAAACGGACCCGGTTCGCCTGGATCACGAACTGGATCCCGGCGCGCTCTCCGATGGGCCCGTCGGCGACGGTGAGCACGGGCGCCCCGGACGCGGCGCGAACCGCGTCGCTTGGGGACTGCGCCGCCGAACCGCCGAGGAACGCAATATGGCAGCCGGAGTTCGGCGCAAGAACGCTGATCCGGCGGACCCGAAGGCTTCGCATGTTGACTGTCTGCCCCTGCGCCAAACGGTCCAAGGCGTCTCCAAACGGGTCGCGACCGACGATACAGAGTTGGACGGGCGAACGCGCGTCCGCAAACGCCGTCGCAGGCCACTCGACGAAGGAGCCGAACTTGGAAAGGTACGCCGCCTTCACCTGATACTCCGGCGCGCGCTCCTGGGCGCTCACATCCCCGGCGGCGATAGAGAGCGTGAGAACCGCCGCGCCGATGAAATCGCGACGATGCATTTTCAGAAGCCGTACCGGACCGCGACCTGGTAGTTGCGCCGCAGTTCGTTGCGCCGTGGCTCCGTCGCCTCGGGGTGGGACGCATCCAGGAGATTGAAGCCCGCCAGGGAGAGTTCGACGCGGTCTGATACTCGCCAGCTGAGCCGCGCATCGGCCTCAGCGTAGGCCGGCGCCTTGCGGTATCCCGGCGTTAGTTCGGCCGGTACTTCTCCCACATATCGGACCCGCAGGTCGAGATCGAGGCGGTCGCTCAGCTGGTGCTGTGAGCGAGCAATCATCTGGAAATTCGGATCGTGGCCGACCGCGGCGAGCCGCGACAGGTCGACTGCGTTGTCGGATGTCCGAAAGTCCTTACCTAAACCGGAGATCCCGGCGCTGAGCCGCCACCGCTCCGTCGCTTGGAAATCGCTCCAGATCTCCAGCCCCCATGATTCTCCTTCAAGTCCGTTTGCGATGCGAACCGGCAGAATGGTGACCGGCGTCGGCTCGGTGGAGCGCAGCCGCTCATAGTCGTGATAGAAGATGGTCGCCGAGAGCGAGAGACGTGGATGCGGTCGCCCACGATACCCCAACTCATAGGCGATCAGCCGCTCCGCCTCGAACTGCGAACGCACGAGGAGGGGTGGAAAGACCAGGTCACGATCTAGCCGCGAGGGGTTGCGAACGGCGCTTGAGGCGGCGCCCCAGAGCAGTGTGTTCGGCGACTGACGCCAAGCGAGCCGCACGTTCGGCATCCACTCCGTCCCACCTAAGGTGCTGTGTTCCGCCTTTACGCCCACTGTCAGCGTCACATCCCCGAGGGCGACCTGATCTTGCACGAATGCGTTGGATAATTCCGACCGCCGCGTCGGCGGGTCCAAGACGAAGCCGTTGACGAAGTTCGCGAAGCGATCCTTCCAGACCCGATGGCCGGCGCCGAAAACGAGCTGGTGTTGGCCGATCGTCAGCCGCTGCTCCGCCTGGATATCGTAGGTCCTCACCCCATCGAGGATCCCGCGGGCGATCCGCTCATAACGGTCGTAGTAGGCCTGCACCTCGAAGTCTGCGTCATCACTCCACGCCTGGGTCCACCGGACGAGGAGATTCTGGCCGACAAGTTTGCCGTTCGGGCTGGCGGGAATCTGAGATGGCACCCTGTCGTGGTAAGCATCGCCCTGCAGCGTAAGGTGCGTCGGGCCCCGGTCGAAATCGGTCCGGAAACCCAGTTGGCCGCCCTTCCATCCATCCGCAGCGCTGCTGCCGTCGCGAATGCTGTCCGCACGATCATAGGCGCGGCCGTAGATTCGGAACGCTCCATCCGCCCCAAGGCGGCCGCCGTAGCGGGCCGTGTAGGACTGGTAGCCGGCGCCCCCGGCGGCGAGGCCCGCCAACCCCTGAGTTTGGTCGGCAGGGCGGGTGACAATATTGACCACGCCGTTCACCGCGTTCGCTCCCCATAGCGTGCCGCCGGGGCCGCTCACGACCTCGATCCGGTCTAAATCCGGCAGGTCTGGGTGGAGCTGGCTCCATTCCACACCGGAAAAGAATGGCGAATAGACGCTGCGGCCGTCGATCAGGACCAGCAGCTTGTTGGCGCTTTCGAAGCCGTTGAGACCGCGGGCGGAGATGCCGTAGTCGAGGGCGTCGACCCGCTGCACCCCGAGGTTAGGAGCGAGCCGCAAAGCCTCCGCTACACTCTGCACGCCGCTTCTGCGAATATCATCGTTGGTAAGCACGAAGACTGAAGCCGCAGCTTCAGCGATGCGTTCAGGACGCTTTGAGACCGAGGTGACCTCGACGTTCGACAGTTCCTCGAGCGACATGCGTGCAAGATCGGAAGACGTCTCCGCCCGTGCGGCCGCCGCCGACAGAAGGAACAGCACCGACAGCGCCCTGCCCCGCATGTCATTTCCCCCCGGACAATGACCCATGCCGTCGCTCGCAGGGCCATTTCTCTACAGTGCGGTAGGGCACAGCTTGTTCCACTGCCACAAGCCAATTTCCCGTCTTCTCCAATCTTCGCCAAGCTTCAAATGCGGGCCACAGGTCGGATTTCACCAGGTACCGCCGCACGCATCCGACAAGCGCCAACTCCGAGCCTTTCGTTCGCCTTTGTCGCGAACTGTCGACGAGGCTAATCTGGAAGAAAGGTAGCCGGCGGCCCCGTCTCCACCAATCTTAGAAGCCTTCCCACCCGAGCTTGCAGCTGAGCCTCTGTAAACGGCTTTGTCAGGTAATCCTTAGCGCCCAGTTTGATCGCGCGCTTCACATCGTCAACAGCGTGCCTTGCGGTCAGCACTAGGACAGGCAGCAGTTGGCCGCGGGCGCTCAGCGCCTCAAGCACAGCAAACCCATCCACCTCGGGCATGTTGATATCCAACACGAGAGCATTTGGGCGAACCGCCGACACACTGGAGAGAGCTTCGGACCCGTTCCGGGCGGTGTGCACTTCGAAGCCCGCGGCTATCAAGCGCGTACGAATAAGCTCGCGGATGTCGCGATCGTCTTCCGCGACCAGGATCCGGTATTTAGGCGGCATCGCTGCTCTTCCGGATTTGCTCAGCAAACGCCGTGGCGCGCCCCACGGCGGCGATCAAGGCTTGCGGCTCGACCGGCTTCCCGACGACATCCTCGAAACCTAAACTGATGAGTTTCGACAGCGCGGCGGGGTCCGCGTCAGCGGTGAATGCGAGAATGGGCGTCATGTCATTCGGCCCCGGCGCCGCTCGTATTTTGCGAAGGGCGCCGGGCCCATCGAGGCCGGGCATCTGGACGTCCATGAGAATAACGTCATAGGGCGCTTCTGACGCCATCTGAGCTGCGGACTCGCCGTCCGCCGCCTCTGTGATCTCCGCCCCAACACCGGTTAGGAACAACCTGGCGAGGTCTCGATTGGCGGCGTGATCATCGACAACTAGCACGCGGACTCCGGTGAAACTGATCTGATCCGACGCCTCGGACACCTTCGGCGTCTCCGCCAAGACAGCGCGTTGCGAGGGTATCTCGAACCAGAAGCAGCTGCCCTCTCCGGCTTGGCTCTCGATGCCGATATGACCCCCCATGGCCTCAACCAGGCCCTTGCAAATCGCCAACCCCAGGCCCGTGCCACTTTGAGTCCGCGTCAACGATCCGTCGATCTGCGAAAATCGCTTAAACAGCCGTTCCTGCTTGTCCTGAGAGATCCCCTCACCCGTGTCGGCCACCTCGACGCGCAGGTTTCCTGTGTCGTCGTCATAACGCGTGCGCAGAGCCACGCCGCCGACGGTGGTGAACTTGACCGCGTTGCTCACCAAATTAAGCAGGATTTGGCGCAGACGATCTGGGTCTATCAAAAGGACCAGATCATCGCCGCTCGCCCCGCCATCGAGAGACAAGCCGAGATCCTTGGCGCCGGCCTGCGGCGTGAACAGATCCAGCGTGTCCCGGCATAGTTTACTGACAGACACCGCCTCCGGGTGGATAGCCACCTGGCCGGCCTCCAACTTCGAGAAATCGAGGATGTCGTTCACCGTGCAGAGCAGTGCGCGACTAGCGTTGCCGACGCGGTCGATGTAGTCGCGAGTCAGATCGGCCAGATCAGCCTGCTCGGCGGCTAATCCTGTGAATCCGATAATGCTTGTTAGCGGCGTCCGCAGCTCGTGGCTCATGTTGGCTAGGAAGTCCGCCTTCACGGAGGCCGCTTCCTCCGCCTCGACCTGCGCAAGTCGAAGGCGCGCCTCGAGGGCCTTTCTGGGCGTAATGTCGCGCACGACATCGTTGAGGCAGTTGAATTTGCCGGTGATCGGATCTGCGGTCAGCGTCGGCTTGCATTCAAGCCAAAGCTCATGGCCTGCCTTGTGCCGCGCACGAAATTCGACCGGCCAGGCCGCGATTTTGCCCTTGGAGCGGAAGACGGTTTGGCACATGGCCAAGACCTTCTCGCCATCCTCTGGCTCCATCAGCGTCGTAAAGTGTTGGCCCACCAGCTCGTCAGGCGTGTAGCCGGTTATGGCGAGGCTCGCCGGCGAGACATAAGTCATGATCCCGTCGAGCTGGAACTCAGTGATCATGTCGGGGGCGTTGACGGCAAGACTACGGAAACGTTCCTCGCTCGTCCTGATCGCGATGTCGGCCATTTTTTGAGCCGTGACGTCGAGCGCAGTGCCGATCACCGCGAGGACTTCTCCATTTGAGCCACGCTCGGTGTCCGAGTTGCAAAGAAGGTATCTCACCTCCCCATCGGCGCGTACGATACGGGTCAAGGAATTTTCGTCGGCGCCACCGCGGGCGAGTTGCTCCTCAAGGCGCACGCTCGCCACCAACGCGTCGTCCGGGTGGGTCATGGCCATGACCCGCTCAAGGTCGAGCGCTTGGTCTGCATCGAGCCCGTAAATCCGGTAGATCTGGGCTGACCAGGTGAGCTCGTGGGTACCGGCATCCACTCGCCAGTGTCCGAAGCCAGCAACCGCTTCAGCGGCCTCAGCGCGACGCGCCAATTCCTCGGCCTGGTCGCGTGCTTCAGCCATCGCGGCTTCGGCTCGTTTAAGATCAGTAATATCGACACTGACCGAAACCGTTCCACCATCGGCAGTTCGGCGCTCGTTGACCCGCAACCAGCGACCCGACGCGGTCTGCAGTACGACGCTGGGCGCCGCCCCCCAGCGGGCCGCCTGTCGTTCCGCCACCCAAGCCGCCTCGCGACCGCAAGCAGCAGGATAAGCGCCGTGGAGAACGGAGGATTCTAGCAGGCTGGCGAATTCGAGCCCAACCTTCAGCTCTGCGCCGTTCGACCGGCATAGGTCGTCATATTGGGCGTTCCAGGCGGTCAAGCGGTCAGACGCATCGTAGAAAGCCAGGCCCTCCGGCATGGCGTCTAGCGCTTCACGCAAGCGGCGCAGATTTCCGGTGCGCCGAGCGGCGTCGAGGGCGACCCCACCCGTCGCGACTATGAGGATCAGAGCGGTGACAACCACCGAGGCCGCCACCATAACCGCCGTCGACATCAGCGTGGCGGGCACGCGGACGCTGGAGTCCGGCACGACCGTCACTGCGGTCATGCCGGTGAAGTGCATGCCGACGATAGCGAGGGTGAGAAGCCCAGCGGAGCCGACGCGTGACGCGACGCCGCTCCTCGAATGCGCGACGAGCAACGCGGCTGAGGCGAGCAGACCGCCGACCGCAACCGACGCCGTGACATACGCCGTGTCCCACTGCACGACGCCAGCCGTCCGGTAGCCCAGCATTCCAACGTAATGCATAAGAGTGATGCCTAGCCCGACGACGAGGCCACCGCCCACAGTCGTCAAACTTGAACCACGGCCAATGCGCGATGAAGCGATGGCGAATCCGCAGGTCGTGCTGAACACGGCGACGCCTAACGATGCGGTGGTCGGCAGGACAGCGTAGCCCGTCGGAAGACCCGACTTGAACGCCAACATTGCAACGAAGTGCGTGGTCCAGATGTCCGCGCCCGCGACTAGGCCGGTCATGGTCAGCCAACCCATCTTCCTCCAGGAAGACGGAGACGGCACCCTGGAATATAGATAGAACGTCGCCAATGTTGAAGTCACACAGACGAAGGCCGCGACACCGACGAGCCAAATATTGTGCTCCATTCCGATACAGAGCAGCACGTTAATCATGGCAATATTCCAGCTGTGCACTGGACGGAGTGTGCGATGTAATCCTTCTCCCGGAGCTAACGCGGAGCCCTATTGATCGCGTTACAACGCCGCAGGACGTTAAGAGGGGCCGATGATAAACATTCGGAACCCGGAGCGTCCGACGCCCAACCCCGGCCTATGGGTGATCGGGACAGAGACGGGATCCCGAACGCCTACGATCCTCGCAACGACAAGGCCGCCCAGATGGGAGATCGCGATCGTAATTTCTGCGGCGAATGCCGCCGGCCACCCGTGTGGGTCCGCGCTGTAAGGGAGCCACCGGCGCCCGACGGAGGGCTTTGTCGATCTGGGTGTTCCAACGGAACCTCCCCGCCGCCTGCAAAGTTTGACACACCGCGACCCGCCGAGCCCCTCGCGTAAGTCGCAAATGCCCCCCGGCGCCGATTATCGCCGAGGACCCAGGCTAGTTATGAGGTCGGCGTTGTATTATTTGACTTTATACTATCCAAATGACCCTGTCGCGAAGCAACGTCGGGAAGTCGAGTGGGCGGCAGACGTTCTGAAGGTGATCCGAGAGATGTTTGCGCAGGAGGAGCGGTGCGACCATATCGTGGTCTCGCTGGACGGCACGAGAATGTTCGCCGTCGATCGGCGCGAAAATACGATCTCGACTGACGATCACCCTTAGCCGTTGCGTGTCAGATCCAGTGTGGAAAAAGTAGCGGTTCACGAAGCGCTCCTTACAGGCGGGAGCACTTCTGTCTCTCAACGCGGACGCCCCAGGGGATTGGTCTGCGACGACCTGCCGCCCCGACCAGTTTGTTGCGTGATGTACCCGACGGAGTGCGTTAGCGACCGAAGTCAAACCAGTCTAGTGATCCTCCACGCAGGGGATTTCCGCGAGCTGCTGCGCGCCTTGCCACAGTTCGACAGTCGGATTGCCCTGATCACAGAGCTTATGCGCTTGGCGCTCCGCTTCAGCCTGATCCTCAGCTTCGATCCATTCGCCCCAAACGATGTGGCCTGCGGGATCAAGCACGTAGGCGCGAAATGTGGGCATTGGCCCCCCTTATTCGAGGGGCGAAAACTGGAGAGCCGAGCTGAGGTTTGCAAGCTGGGTCGAGTGCGGCGAATTGTCGTCGGCTGCGAGCCCCTGCAGCCTGCCTCTCAGCTAGCCCGCGCCGCAGTCTCCCGAGTTCTTCGGCCGCGGCGTCTAGGTGCGCATCGCCCTTGAGATCGCACCGCTCGACGTGAGCCTGAGGCGAGGTGTCGCCTCCTGACCCGACCGCTTCTCTCTGGGCTGAGGACAATCCTAGGCCCCATTAAATGCCTGCGAACCCGATGGTGGCCGCCATCAAGAAGCAACCAAGTCCGATCACCAGCGCGGCGCGATAGGTCAAGTCCTCACGCCGCTTGAAGGCGCATACCTCGAACTAGCGCATCAAGCGCCTGGCGCGGGTCGAAAGGTCTCAAGATGAACTCGGAGCGCTCAACACCCTCATTTGCAAAGCGGGTGCGCGCTGTACCTCGCCCGTGGCCACGTTGATCGTGACGCAGGCGTAGCGCCACGCATGCAAAGGCGCGGGGGTAGCCGACGCGTGCCCTCAACTCTTGTCGGGTCAAGCATGTGCACTGGAGATTTAAGCGCGGCCGGCTAACGCCGCCCGCGCCCAGACGCGCAGCTAACTCGCTGGATGCAACGTTTTCAGGAACCTTCGCGGCCGCCGCCTTAGGTTTTCTCGCCTTCGTGGCCGGCTGCTGGAGCGGACATTAGAGCCCCCTGCCCCAAACCGAGCGAAGTAAGACAACCTCAGATCCATCTCTCGCCTCTGGGACCGATTGGCTTCGACCGTCAGCGCGTACGGCCGCTGCAGTATCGCGCACGCTGGGAGACGCTTCTCCAGCGACTTCGGGACGCCACCCGCAGGTGGATCCAATACGTAATCAATCCCTTTGATTCCAGGTCCCAGGCCTATAAGAACTCCGGCTTCTCCCAATGGGGCCAGATGTCGGGCATATCGCTCGACACCTTGTCGCTCCACGACGGTATCCGCTTCTCCAGAAACGCCGCTACGCCCTCTTTTGCGTCGGCCATTGCGCCGCGGGCGAAAATCGCGCGGCTGTCAGCCTTGTGGGCCTCCATTGGGTGGGCCGCGCCCGCCATTCGCCAGAGCATTTGCCGCGTCAGCGCCACCGAGACCGGCGAGGCGTTGTCAGCGATTTCCCGCGCCAGGGCGAAGGCCGCAGGCAAGAGTTCCGCCGGCGCATGGATCGAACGCACCAGGCCGCGCTCCAGGGCTTCCTGAGCCGCCACGAAGCGACCCGTCAGGCACCACTCGAGGGCGGTTTGCATGCCCACCAACCTGGGCAGGAACCAGGACGACGCAGCTTCGGGATTCAGACCGCGACGTGTGAAGACGAAGCCGAACCGAGCGTCGGTCGACGCCAGCCGCATATCCATCGCCAGCTGCATGGTGACGCCGACGCCGACCGCCGGCCCGTTGACGGCCGCGATCACCGGCTTCAGGCTGTCGAAGATGCGCAAGGTCAGCTGACCGCCGCCATCGCGCCAGACGCCGTCGATCATGCGCGCGTCGCGATCCTGGCCGCCCCGCGCCTCATAGTCGAAGGTCGCGGCGCCGGCCGACAGATCCGCTCCAGCGCAGAACGCGCGACCCGCGCCGGTGACGATGACGGCGCGCACCTGGTCGTTCGCATCGGTCACGTCGAAGGCGCTGATCAGCTCTTGCATCATGCGCGTGTTGAACGCGTTCAGCTTCTCGGGACGGTTCAGAGTTACGACGGCGACGCCGGCGTCCACTTCGATCGTCAGAGTCTCGAAAACCGGCATTTCCATCGGGGTCCCTCAAGCGGATTCAGCCAGATCGGCTTATGGACGGTCTAGGTAAACATTCCTAAATTCAGTATTTTCAACCTTTGGATCGATGGCCGCCTGAAATTATTTCATAATGTTCCGACATTTTCGACGACAATACTTTGGGAGCAGAGAGAATATGACGACTTCGACCCAGCGCCCTAAACAGCTCAATCTCACGCAGCAGAGCGATCGAAAGAGTAGCCACTGGTGGCTAGAGGTGCTGGGCGACGACGTCGAGCACGAGAGCTAAGGCGCCAGACCGCGACGATCGGGGTGCAGATCCCCACGACGCCGATCCGGGAGATCATGACAGCCGCCGACTAAGCGTCGTCGGCGTCGGGCTGACCACCCTCGCCAGCCTCCTTTGCCGCCTCTCGGCGACGGCTCATAGCCGCAGACACGCTGTCGGCCGCCCGGCGGACGCCGTCATAGACGCGGTCATCGAGATCAGCCATGCGCTTCTCGAACGCCGAGTTTGGTCCGATCGCGTCATTGATCTTGCGCGCCAGGTGGCTGAATTCGTCCTGCAGCTTTCGGCCAACGCCCTCGAAGTCGTTGCGAGGCTGCTCGCCTAGGCTCATCCGGACAGATTGGGCAATGAAGCCGGAGCGGGTCATTCCCGCCGCTTCGGCCGCTGCATCAAGGCGCTGCACCAGACGCTCGCCCAGTGAAATATTGATCCGGATAAAGGGATCGTCGACCGCTACGTCGATCAGGACGATGAACGCCCCGGGCTCCACTATCACCTGTTCTGCCGGGGTAGCTTTCGGCCAAGCCTCGCCCTCGTCGGCCAAGCCCTGTAGTCGGGCTAGCGCCGCGTGGCGCGCGTTGATCACTAGCGCCGCCACATCGGAGCCGTGCGCTGAGCAGTCCGGTAGATCGGGGAAGCGCGCCGTGTATCCGGCGGCCTGCGAGCCCTTAACGAGGGCGACGAAATGGAGCGTGTTCATAGGCATCCTCACTAACGTGAGTTCTAGGTTGTGTAATTTTACGCAACAACAAGCGCTGCTGGGGAACGTTAATTTCCTGCACGCTTTTCCACTCCGCCGCATGGGCGGTGGAGGGCTTTTGGATGTCTATTCTCGCATGGTTGGTCGTGGGCCTCATCGCAGGCTTTCTGGCCAGTAAGGTCGTCAACAAGACCGGCGAAGGCTTGGTGCTCGATATCGTACTCGGCGTCGTGGGCGCGATGGTCGGCGGCTTCCTGTTCAACCAGTTCGGTCATTCCGGCGCGACGGGCATAAATATCTACAGCATCTTCGTCGCCTTCATCGGCTCGGTGATCGTGTTGCTGGTCTACCACATGGTGTTCCGCCGCCGGGCGCTCTGAACGATCTCAACCGCTCAAACCTGGTGACCACGATGAACAGCGATACCGCCAAGGGCGCGACCCAGAAGGCCGTCGGTTCCGTCAAGGAAGCGGCCGGTAAGACCGCCGGCGATAAGAAACTTGCGGCGAAAGGCGCGGCGGACCGGCCGTGGGCACGGCGAAGGAAGCCGTGGGCAAGGCCAAGACCGCCGTCAAAAAGACCACCAAGTAGTACCGGACCAACGGGTCCCCGGCACACCGCCGGGGACCTTGTCCCTCCCTATCGCGCTGCTTCGCACGGCCGCGGCCGAGCCAATCAACTCCAGACGCCACGTGCGAACGACGGCTTTCAGATGCGCCGGAATCGGTCCTTCGTCGGACGTCTGCCCGGCGCCAAAAGCGCAGAGCTTTCAACATCGCCCCACGGCCTCGGGATTGCGCCAGTTTAAGTGCGGCTGAGCGCGCCGAACGCCGCGGTAGTGCGATTGCTCAGTGATCTCGTCCGAGGTCCAGGCCGAGCCGCCGAGCGTCGCGCATGATCGGGCGTACTGTTTAGGGGGACGCCGCGGCGCATGTGCGACGACACAAGCGGTCTAGCCACTCCGGAGGTTCGTCAAGGAAACCCGGCGCTTCGGAGCTCAACAAGACCCGCGCCGCGCACAACTGGCCATGCTCTCATTGCGAACCCTTGCGTCGGTTAGCGACGCTCGCCAGCGCGCTCATCGAGAGGCTCGCCTTTGCAACCATTGGCTTTTGGCGGCGCTTATTTGGGGTTGAGGAACAGCATGAAGCCGACGCCGAGCCCAGAAAAGTCGGCAAACCCCGACGACCGCCACCGCCTGCTAATCGATTCGATCACTGATTATGCGATCTACATGCTCGACGTCGACGGGCGCGTTACGAGTTGGAACCCCGGCGCACAGCGGTTCAAGGGCTATGCGGCCTCGGAGATCATCGGGGAGCATTTTTCCGTCTTCTATACTGAAGAGGAACGTGAAGCTGGCGTACCATCCGAGGCGTTGCGGACCGCCGCGAACGAAGGGCGGTTCGAACGCGAAGGCTGGCGTGTCCGCAAGGATGGCTCGCACTTTTGGGCTCACGTCGTCATAGACCCCATTCGTGATCCATCGGGAGCACTGGTGGGTTACGCAAAGGTCACGCGCGACCTGACCGAGCGAAAAGCGGCAGAGCAGACGCTTCGACGCAGCGAACAGCAGTTCCGACTCCTGGTGCAGAGCGTAACCGATTACGCGATCTACATGCTTGACGCTGACGGCCACGTCAGCAGTTGGAACGCTGGGGCCGAGCGCTTAAAGGCTATGCGTCGGAAGACGTCATTGGCCGGCATTTCTCCACCTTCTACACCGCTGATGAGCGCGAGGCGGGCGTACCGCGAACTGGGCTGAAGGCGGCGGCCGAGCATGGCCGATGGGAGACCGAAGGCTGGCGCGTCCGCAAAGACGGGACACGCTTCTGGGCGCATGTCGTCATCGACGCCATTCGCGACGAGCAAGGCGATCTGCTCGGCTTTGCGAAGATAACGCGCGACATCACCGAGCGCGTCGAGGCGCAGCGGGTGCTCGATGAGACCCGAGAGGCGCTCTTCCAGGCTCAGAAGCTAGAAGCTGTCGGCCAGCTTACGGGGGGCGTGGCGCACGATTTCAATAACCTCCTGATGGCCGTCCAAGGCAGCCTCGAGCTTGCCAAGAAGCGCGCGCAGAACGACCCCAGGCTGATGAGCCTCCTGGAGAACGCGATGGAAGGCGCTCGCCGGGGAACGACCCTCACGCAGCGCATGCTCGCCTTCGCCCGCAAGCAGGACCTTCAAGTCGAAGCCGTGGACCTGCTGTCCCTCGTCCGTGGGATGCAGCCGTTCATTCAAAGGAGCATCGGGCCAACCATCCGGGTCAGCATCCGCATCCCGGCCAACCTCCCTTCAGTGCGCACCGATGCGAGCCAGCTAGAAGCGGCGCTGCTCAACTTGGCGGTGAATGCCCGCGACGCCATGCCGGATGGCGGGGCCATCATCATCAGCGCCCGCCGAGTCCGCACCTCCCGAAGCGCCGACCTGCCGGTCCCTTCGGGTGAGTACATCTGCCTCTCCGTCGTCGATACGGGGGTGGGCATGGATGATGAAACCCTGGCGAAAGCCACCGAACCGTTCTTTACGACCAAGGGCGTGGGGAAAGGGACCGGTTTGGGCCTTTCTATGATCCATGGCCTCGCCAGCCAGTCGGGCGGCGCTATGAAGATCGACAGCACGCCCGGCGAAGGCACCTCCGTTGAGCTCTGGTTGCCAGCCGCGAAAGCGACCGATGCGGTTGCGGAGCAGCAGCCGACACCTCTGACTGCCGCGGCTCCGCTGGGGCGACAGCTCCGCATCCTTGCCGTGGACGATGATCCGCTGGTGCTGGCCAACACCGCAGCTTTGGCGGAAGACCTCGGCCATACTGTCTTGAAAGCCGCTTCCGGTTCCGAGGCTCTAGACCTTCTTTTGGACCATGACGAAATAGACCTGGTTATCACTGACCAAGCGATGCCTGGGATGACGGGGCTCGAGCTGGCGAAAGAGCTGCAGTCGCTGCGACCGGGACTGCCGGTCGTGATTGCCACTGGCTATGCGGAGCTCCCGGCTCATGCGTCTTCTCAAATCCCACGCCTGCCGAAGCCCTTTAGTCAGGTCGCTTTAGCGGAAGCGATCAGCAACGCGGTGACGGCGCAGCCAGATTCGTAGAGTTTGCTCGTCGCTGGCCTGCTTGGTGTTCCGGCGCGCGGCGTCAGGCTAGCAACGCAGCGGCGATCGCGGCCCCTGGAGCTGAGGTCACGCATCGTAGGTGCGGTCTAAACGCTCCAAGGCCTCGCGGATGTCTGAGAGGGGGACGGGCTCGGGAGTCCCGAGAAGCCAACGAAGCCAAGGCTCGTCCCGCACAGCTGAAGCGTCCGACGCCCAGGAGGTAAGGACTGCGCGCTTTTGCGCTCCGTCGAGAAATGGATCTTTGAGGACCTCACGCGGATGTCGGAACCCGACCGAGGGGCGCAACCACCTCTCTAAAGCTGCGCCGAGACCTTGGTTTTCGATAAGCTGCTCTGATGTCGCCAGACGCATAGCAGGCCTCCAGATCTTTCCTTTCTCCAACCCTCAGCCCGCGCCGAGGGCTTTCGGGAATCTGCGCTCCCTCGCAAATTTTTCAAGACGCCAAAGTTGCCCATCAGGCACACCAACATTGTCGCATCACTCGCGCGTGTGACAGTGTCCAAGCTTCGGAGTGAATCTTCTTCGCGCCGGCTTGGCGAGCGGCTGCAGAAGGATGGTTCGCCCTACGCGCCCCGCTCCCAACGCAGCGCGCTGGGCCGCCAGGCGTTTGATGACAGGCGTTCGCCCAGGCGATCCGCGTCGCACGTCACTGAGGTTGGGAGTCCAGGCATATTGACGCCCTCGAGCGGGGCCGAGGGCGTCAACAGGCCTGCATTGGGCTCCGATGCTACTTCGGCGCTGGCATGTCCGGCGCGTTGGTCGTGGGGGTGTTGGCGGTGGTCGCGCCGCCGTCTGCGTTCCCCGCTTGCTGTTCGATCACGTCCGCCTTTTCGTTCAGCGCCTTTTCTTGTGCTTCGTTCGGCGTGGCCGCGGCTTGTGCTTCCAACGAGTCCGCCTTCACTTCGGCCTGTTTGTCCGCCTTGCTCTCGCAAGCGGTCAAGGCAAGCGCTGCAGCGGCCGTAGCTACAAAGTGGATCATGCGCATCGTGTAACTCCCTGTGTGTTGCCAAGCTTAAGCGCACACCAGCGTGATTGGTTTCAAAGGAACCTTGCACGCAGCGAGGTCTTCATTGGCGGTACGCTGGCCACGCATCCGGCGTACCTCCTTGGGTCCCGGCGGCACGCATCCGCCGGGACTTTTCGTATGAGATCGAGGTTCTCGCGACGACGTGTGTCCGCGCCCCCTTGCCGGCAGGCGCATCCAGGTCACGCCCCCTGAAAGCCATCGCGGAGTTGAGAGCCAAAGCCGAGGGTTCGGCAGGCTTTCGCGGCGGGCACGACACGAAGTCGCGTATGGAACCGCGTCGCGTCCTTGAGAACCTTCCGCGCACCTGATCGTTGCACGTGTGGGAAACGCCATTCAAGGATTCGATCATGCGCAAACATGTCATAATGGGCCTTGCCGTCTGTATCATCGCCGCCAGCGCTGGGGCCGCCAGCGCGCAGCCGCGCCCGATGGGGGATCGGGACCAGGACGGCGTTCCAAACGCCTACGACCCGCGCAACGACAATCGAGCCCCGATGGGAGATCGCGACCGAGATGGCGTTCCTAACGCCTATGATTCTCGGAACAACAACCGCGGTCCCATGGGGGATCGCGACCACGACGGTCGGCCGAACGCCATCGACAACCACGATGACCGGTGGAATCCGCGCTGGGGCCGGGAAGTTGCTCCGCCACGCCATTGGCGCGCGCGCGCTGGTTGGAACCGGCACGTGAACGCCTGCTTCAACCGTTATCGGTCGTATAATCCTCGCACCGATACATATGTAGTTCGACGTGGGGTCGTAGCCCGCTGCCGGCTGTAGAGCGGTTTCGTCTCTGAGCGATACCTGCGATCCTGCACTTCGACGTCGAAGGGTCTGGTGGGCGATCGCGAGCCCGCCAGACACAGCGGTCGGCTTTGTCAGCCCAAACCAGTTGGCGGCTAGGCCGGACGGCTGTAGCCCCGACAGCGCCCTGTCAAAGCAAACGCACCCGGCTGTCGTTCTCAGGTTTCGTCAGGCCGCTGGCTCCCTGTGGGGGAAGCTCAGCGGCGGTCGTCGGCAACCATCTTAAAGCGGCAAGGGAGCAAGCTTCGCTATTGTGCGTTAGCTCGCAATGGCCGTCGCTGCTGATGAAGAATCTTATGCCCGCGGTCTGGCGCGAGCCGCCGCCGGCGCCCTGATCTTCAGCTTCCCATTGCTGATGACGATGGAAATGTGGGAGCTGGGCTTTCACATGGACCGCACTCGTCTGGCGCTCCTGTTCGCCGTCGCTAGCTTGGTGGTGTTTGGACTGGCCCGCTTCGCCGGCTTTCGCGACGACACAAGTCTGGCGGACGACGCGCTCGACGCCCTGGCCGCGCTCCTGGTTGGCTCTGTGGTGTCAGCGATCCTGCTGATCTTGCTCGGACTCATAACCCCCGACACGTCGTTCCGCGAGGGCGTCGGCATGATGGCGGTGCAAGCGGCGCCGGCCAGCATGGGCGCCATCCTGGCGAACAAGCAGCTCCAAGCAAGGTCCTCCGGACAGACAAAGGAAGATCGCGCCGGCTATCTTGGCCAGCTCTTCCTTATGGCGGCGGGCGCTCTCTTCCTCGCCTTCAACGTGGCGCCGACGGAAGAGATGATCCTGATCGGGTTCAAGATGAGCCCGTGGCACGCTCTGGCGCTCGTCGTGGCGTCTCTCATCATTCTGCACGCCTTGGTCTTCACCGTCGGGTTCGCTGGCCAGGAGCATCACGAAAGCCACGCGCGCGCATTCGCGCACTTCACCCTGGCAGGGTACGGGATCGCCCTTTCGGTCAGCCTCTACATTCTGTGGACGTTCGGCAGGCTCGACGCAGGGTTCAGCGACACCGTGCGCGCCGTGGCGGTCCTGAGTTTCCCGGCAACCCTTGGCGCGGCGCTCGCGCGCTTGGTGGTCTGAAAATGGTTTGGCGAAAGAAACCGCGGCCCAGCCTCCTCAAGCGCACACCGATCGCGGAGTGGGTGGCCGCGGCCCTTGGCCTAATCCTCACCGTTGCAGTGATCGGCTACCTGCTGGCCGAGGGGCTTCGCGAGGGCCAGCGTCCGCCCAGCCTCTCAGTTGCGAGCGAACCGGCGCAGCGAACAGGTGGCGGCTACGTCATGCCTGTTGTCGTCCGCAACTCTAGCGACACCACCGCCGCCAGCGTCGAAGTGCGGGGAACGCTTACGCAGAGTGGCGCAATCGTCGAGGAGCGGACGGTTACGTTCGCTTACGTCCCCGGGCGGGGCGAAACGCATGGCGGCCTAGTCTTCCAAAACGACCCAACTCGCTCAACCGTCGAAGTAGTGGCCGAGGGTTATGAAGAGCCCTAACGACCATTTCGAAACGCCCGACGTTTCACGGAAACGCCCACTGACTGCAGAGCCGGCTTGCCCGTAGTTTCTAAGAGGCTGTTTGGAAAAGGCGTGAGCGGTGATTCCGCTTCATCGTGGTCTGTGATTCAAGCTCGGGATGTGGACCGAGCAGAGCCGTGGCCGGATGGCCAAGATCGCGAAGAAGACCAAGCGATATCCATCTGATC
>NZ_JAUXZW010000396.1 GCF_030693805.1 Phenylobacterium sp. | reverse complement strand
ACGCGCCGTCCTCGACCACCGCCTCGATCTGCTTACCGAGCACGCCGCCGGCCGCGTTGATCTCGTCGATGGCCAGCATCGAGGCGTTCTTAACCGTCACCTCGCTGATCGCCATCGTGCCGCTGAGCGACTGCAGTACGCCGACTTTCACGGCGTCGCCGCCGGCCGCGGTTGCGGTCTTCTCCTCGCCTTTGGAGCAGGCCGTCAGGGCCGTACCGGCCATGAGGAGGACTGCGATCGTCCTGTTTATTCTGTTGATCATCACCGTATCCCGTTGAGTTGGTTCGGCCTCGGGGCGCATCTCGATCGGGAAGCCCGGCCCCCGAGAGCCAATCTGCTGCGCTGCAACAAGCGCGGGTATGGGGTGTTTGACGTAGCCGGCGTCTGAACTGGCCGTATGGCGACGAAAGGAGCCGGGCCGCGGTCCGACCTCCGAGTACGGACCGCGGCCACTTCCCTCACGACGCGTCTGCGGACATCAGAACGACGACGTCAGGGAAACCACGACCGTGGAGTCGGTAAGGTCCTTGACGGTGGCGGCGATGGTCTGGGTGTCGGTGTCGATGTATTCGAGACCGAAGGTGACCGCCTTGTAGGTGTAGCCGACGCCGAGGCCCCAGTTCCATTTGCCGTCGAACGGGTCGCCGTCCTCGTAGCCGAGGGTGGCCTTCAGCGACAACGGGGTGTCGGGCACGGTATAGGAGCCGCTGCCGTAGACATAGGTTGACTGGGTGCCGCCGTTGTACTCGTCGTGCACGACGCCCACGGTGCCGCCCACTGGCCCGAGCGGGAAGCTCACAGACGCGGCGTACTGGTCGAAATCGATGTCGGCGGGCGAGTCGTCCGGAAAGACGATGCGCAGGTAGGTGGCTTTCCAGCTCAGGTCGCCGGTGGTCACCGCGACGCCGCCGTACAGATCGGCTTCGAGGGCGCCCGCGCCGGCTTCCTTGTCCAGGCTCGAACCCCAGAGGCCGGCGAAGATGCTGACGTTGTCGCTCAGCGGCACGCTGGCTTCAATGCTGCCCTGCATGACCGCGGTCTTGTCGCTGAGCGACATGCCGCGCAGGCGATAGTCGCTGTAGGCGCCGATGCTGGCGGACGTCTTGACCTCGGCATGCGCCAGGCCGGCGGACGCGACCAGCAGCACGGCCGGAGCCGCGCTGATCCATGTTCTGATTTTCATTATCCCCGTTCTCCTTGCTGTCGTCGCGGCGGGCGAACCAGGACCGACAAGGGGAGGCGGGAGCCAGGCCGTCCGTCGCGACGTCCCGATGGTTGCGGGCACTGCGGGAGCGGCGGAATGGGGCGTTTGACGTAGCTGCACCATGCGCCAGGCGCGATCGGCGGCCCTGTTGGAGGCTGCGTTTTGGTCAATACGTCAAACGCCCCCTCGGATCGGGCGTCGGCTTGCTGCGAACTGCCGGCGTAAGACGCAGGAGAATTCGAGTGACGGTGGATCGTGCGTCTGGGGCGCTGCGCCTGGTGAGCGACCGCAGCGGACCGACGCCTTCGACATCGATGCGCGAGAGCGGCCTGCGGGGCGAGTTGCGACTGGGCTTCGCCCCGCGTGCGGGCCGCACGTACCTCGCGCAATCCTACCAGGCCGGCTGCCTGCGGGCGCGTTCGCCCCGCACCGCCGCCGGCGAGACGGCGAGCGTGGTGCTGATCAACACAGGCGGCGGGGTGGCCGGGGGCGACCGGCTGCGTCAACAAATCTCCTGGGGGGCGGGCGCGCACGGCGTGGTGGCGGCCCAGGCGGCGGAGAAGGTCTATCGCAGCCTGGGCCCGAGCTCGGTGATCGACACGCGGCTCGAATTGGCAAGCGGCGCGCGCGCCGAGTGGCTGCCGCAGGAGACCATCCTGTTCGATCGCGCGCGGCTGGTGCGTCGCACCGAGGTGCGGATGGCCGGCGATGCGAGCTTCCACGGCGTCGAGGCGGTGGTGCTGGGGCGCACCGCCATGGGCGAGACGATGCGCGAGGGCCTGCTGGCCGACAGTTGGCGGATCTGGCGTGACGGCAGGTTGATCTATGCCGACGCCCAGCGCCTGGAAGGCCCCATCGACGCCTTGATGATGCGCGCCAGCATCGGCGCCGGTGCGCGGGCCATGGCGGTGCTGATCCATGTATCTGCTCAGGCCGGCCGGTACCTGACCGCATTGCGCGAGGTGTTCGCGAACGCCGCCGGCCGGGCCGCCGCCAGCGCTTGGAACGGCATGCTGGTGGCGCGCTTCCTGGCCCCGGACGGCCAGCGGCTGCGCGCCGATCTGACGGCCGCTCTGGCGGTGCTGCGCGATGGCCGGGCCGCGCCCAGGGTGTGGACGTGTTGACGAGGAGAGTGCGTTGAATCTCAGTCCCCGCGAAAAGGACAAGCTGCTGGTCGCCGTGGCGGCCATGGTCGCGCGCCGCCGGCTGGAACGCCGCGTGCGGCTCAACTATCCCGAGGCGATTGCGCTGATCTCCGACTTCGTCATGGAGGGCGCGCGCGACGGGCGCAGCGTCGCCGACCTGATGGAGGCCGGCGCCCACGTGCTCAGCCGCGAGCAGGTGATGGAAGGCGTGCCGGAGATGATCCTCGACATCCAGGTCGAGGCGACGTTCCCGGACGGCACCAAGCTCGTCAGCGTCCACGACCCGATCCGGTGAGCGCATGATCCCCGGAGAATTGTTTCCCGCCGAGGGCGAGATCGAGCTGAACGCCGGCCTCGACACGGTCAGCGTGCAAGTGTCGAACAGCGGCGACCGGCCGGTGCAGGTGGGCAGCCACTACCATTTCGCCGAGGCCAATCCGTCGCTGATCTTCGATCGTGCGGCCGCCTACGGTCGCAGGCTGGATATCCCCGCGGGCTCGGCCCTGCGCTTCGAGCCCGGGCAGACGCGCGAGGCCTGGCTGGTGCCATATCGCGGCGAGCGCCGCGTGGTCGGCTTCCGTGGCGACGTCATGGGTCCGCTGGACGGAAAGGGCTGAGACCATGCCGTATCGCATCGGCCGCGCGGCCTACGCCGACATGTTCGGCCCAACCACCGGCGACCGCATGCGGTTGGCCGACACCGAGTTGATCATCGAAATCGAGCGCGACGCGACGATCTATGGCGAGGAGGTCAAGTTCGGCGGCGGCAAGGTGATCCGCGACGGCATGGGCCAGGGCCAGATGACCCGCGCCCAAGGCGCCGTCGACACGGTGATCACCAACGCGGTGATCATCGATTACTGGGGTATCGTGAAGGCCGACATCGGCATCAAGGGCGGGCGCATCCACGCCATCGGCAAGGCCGGCAATCCCGACGTCCAGCCCGGCGTCGACATCCCCATCGGCCCGGGGACCGAGATCATCGCCGGCGAAGGCAAGATCATCACCGCCGGAGGCGTCGACAGCCACATCCACTTCATCTGTCCGCAGCAGGTGGAGGAGGCGCTGTGCGGCGGTATCACCACCATGGTCGGCGGCGGAACGGGGCCGGCCACCGGCACCAACGCCACCACCTGCACGCCCGGACCCTGGCACATCGAGCAGATGCTGCTGGCCGCCGAGGGCCTGCCGGTGAACCTGGCCTTCGCCGGCAAGGGCAACGCCAGCCGCCCCGAGGCCCTGGTCGAACAGATCCGCGCCGGCGCCGCGGCGCTGAAGCTGCACGAGGACTGGGGATCGACCCTGGCCGCCATCGACTGCTGTCTGTCGGTGGGCGACGCCTACGACATCCAGGTGATGATCCACACCGACACCCTGAACGAGACAGGCTTCGTCGAGGACACCATCAAGGCGATCGGCGGGCGGACCATCCACGCCTATCACACCGAAGGCGCCGGCGGCGGGCATGCGCCGGACATCATCCGCGTCTGCGGCCTGCCCAACGTCATCCCCTCGTCGACCAACCCGACCCGGCCGTTCACGGTGAACACCCTGGACGAACACCTCGACATGCTGATGGTCTGCCACCACCTGGACCCGGCGATCCCCGAGGATCTGGCCTTCGCCGAGAGCCGCATCCGCCGCGAGACCATCGCGGCCGAGGACATCCTGCACGACCTGGGCGCGTTCTCGATCATCTCGTCCGACAGCCAGGCCATGGGCCGGGTCGGCGAGGTGGCGCTGCGCACCTGGCAGACCGCCCACAAGATGAAGGTCCAGCGCGGCCGGCTTCCCGGCGAGCAGGGCGATAACGACAACCTGCGGGTCCGCCGCTACATCGCCAAGTACACGATCAACCCCGCCATCGCGCAGGGTCTGTCGGCGGAAGTGGGCTCGGTCGAGGTCGGCAAGCTGGCCGACCTGGTGATCTGGTCGCCGGCTTTCTTCGGGGTGAAGCCTGAGCTGATCGTCAAGGGCGGCATGATCGTCTACGCGATGATGGGCGATCCGAACGCCTCGATCCCGACGCCGCAGCCGGTGCATTTCCGCCCGATGTTCGGCGCCTATGGGCAGGCGCTGACCGCGCACAGCATCACCTTCACCTCGCGTGCGGCGATCGAGGCCGGCGTGCCGCAGCGGCTGGGCTTGCGCCGCGCCGTGGCGCCGGTGTCGAACGTTCGCGCTGGAATCGGCAAGGCGTCGATGAAGCTCAACGACGCGACGCCGGTGATCGAGGTGGACCCCGAGACCTATGAAGTGCGCGCCGACGGCGAACTGCTGACCTGTGAACCCGCCGAGGTGTTGCCAATGGCGCAGCGCTACTTCCTGTTCTGAAGGACCTGACCATGCTCGACGTCCAAGAGATCCTGCGCAGCGGCGTCTTCGCACCCGACAGCGCGACCGATCTGCTGGTGCTGGACCACGATCACCGGCTGCGCCGCCGTATCGTGCTGACCACGGCGGCGGGGTTGCGGGTGCGCCTGTACGAGGCCCGTCCTGTCCAGCTTCGCGACGGCGACGGCCTGCGGCTGGCCGACGGCTCCCTGGTCCTGGTGCGCGCCGCCGACGAGGACGTGCTGGAGATCACCGCGCCGGACGCGGCCGGCCTGGTGCGCATCGCCTGGCACCTGGGCAACCGCCACCTGCCGACGCAGTTGATGGGCGAGGCGATCCGCATCCGCTTCGACCATGTGATCGCCGCCATGGTCGAGGGCCTGGGCGCAAGCTGCCGCCGCATCGACGCGCCGTTCGATCCAGAGGGTGGAGCCTACGCTGACGGCGGCCACGACGAACAAGCGCACGGGCACGGCCATCAAGCCCACGGCGACCACCAACATCCGCATGCGCACGCCTGATGGACGGCGCGCTGCTCTACGACCTGCTGTCGTGGATGTCCCCGTCCTATCCGATCGGCGCGTTCAGCCACTCCGGCGGGCTGGAGTGGGCGGTGGAGGAAGGCCTGGCTGTCGACCGCGCGACCACGCAGGCCTGGGTGCTGGACTGGATGACCCTCGGCGGCGGGCGTAGCGAGGCCAGGCTTTTCGCCTTCGCCCATAGCGCCGCGGCGCGGGGCGACCGAGACGCCCTGTTGGAGATCGCCGAACTCGCCCAGGCTATGGGGACCAGCCACGAGCGCCGCCTGGAGACCACCGCGCAAGGCGCGACGTTTCGGCGGATCGCGCGCGCCGCGGCGCCCTGCTTGGCGCTGACGATGCTGGATGGCGTCGACGACGAGGATCTTGCCTACCCCGTGGTCGCGGCCTGCCTCATGGCGGGGCACGGGGCGCCGCTTGATGTGGCGCTGACTGCCTATTTGCACGGCGTCGTCTCGAATCTGGCCTCGGCCGCACAGCGACTGATCCCGCTCGGCCAGACGGATGGTCAACTGCTGAGCGCCGGCCTGCGTCAGCCGGCGATCGAAGCGGCGCGCGACGCAAGCCTGGCCGACCCCGCCGATCCCTTCGCGGCGATGGGCCAGGCAGGCCTGATCGCCGACTTCGCCGCCATGGCGCATGAGACGCAGTACACGAGGCTGTTCAGGACATGAGCGAAAGCAATCCGCTGCGGGTGGGCGTCGGCGGCCCGGTGGGCTCGGGCAAGACGGCGCTGATGGATGCGCTCTGCCGCAGCTTCCGCGACACCTATGAGATCGCCGCGATCACCAACGACATCTACACCCGCGAGGATGCGGAGTTCCTGACCCGCGCTGGCTCACTGCCGGCCGAGCGGATTCTGGGCGTGGAGACCGGCGGCTGCCCGCACACGGCGATCCGCGAGGACGCCTCGATGAACCTGGCGGCGATCGACAAACTCAACCGCGGCTTTCCCGGACTCGACCTGATCCTCATCGAATCCGGCGGCGACAATCTGGCCGCCACGTTCAGCCCAGAACTGGCCGATCTGACGATCTATGTCATCGACGTCTCGGCCGGCGACAAGATCCCGCGCAAGGGCGGGCCGGGAATCACCCGCTCCGACCTGCTGGTGATCAACAAGATCGACCTCGCGCCCTATGTCGGCGCGAGCCTGGAGGTGATGGACCACGACTCGCGCAAAATGCGCGGTGAACGACCGTTCACATTCACCAACATCCGCGCGGGCCTAGGCGTCGCCGAGGTCGCCGAGTTCATCGTGCGCGTTGGCGGCCTGGCCGTGCGCACGCCCGCCTGAGGAAACCACATGCGCCGTATCGCCATCCTGTCCATCGTTCTGGCGCTGGCCGCTTCGCCGGCGCTCGCCCACCCCGGCCATGGGGAAACGGGCTTAACGGCCGGCCTGCTGCATCCCGTCACCGGGCTGGATCACCTGCTGACCATGCTGCTGGTCGGCCTGTGGGCCGGGCTGGCCGGCAATCAGGCGCGCTGGCTGTGGCCGGCCGCGTTCACCGGCGCG
The DNA here is from genome assembly GCF_030693805.1 of Phenylobacterium sp. Classification (GTDB taxonomy): domain Bacteria; phylum Pseudomonadota; class Alphaproteobacteria; order Caulobacterales; family Caulobacteraceae; genus Phenylobacterium. The sequence continues at coordinate 332 of NZ_JAUXZW010000396.1, read as the reverse complement.
ATGCTCACCGGCTTCGGCCTCGGCTTGACCAGCGCGCCGTCGCCGGGCGTCGAAGGCGTGATCCTGGCGTCGCTTGCCATGGCCGGGCTGGCGGTGGGCTTCAACCTCAAGCCGCCGGCCGTATTGGGGGCGGCGGCCATCGGCGCCTTCGCGCTCGCCCACGGCTGGGCGCACGCCCAGGAGACGCCGTCGGGCGCGGGTCTGATCGACTTTGCGGTCGGGTTCGGCGCGGCGACGATGGCGCTGCATTTGGCCGGCCTTGGCCTGGCCGCCCTGGCGCTGCGCGCAGGCGGCGGACGCATGGCGCGGATCGGCGGGTTCGCGGCGGCCGG
>NZ_JAUXZW010000395.1 GCF_030693805.1 Phenylobacterium sp. | reverse complement strand
AGCGGCGGGCGACGGCGAACAGCGTGTCGCCCGATCCGACCACATAGGCCTTGGCCTTGCTGGATGGACCTTTCAGCGTCTGGCCGGGCTTCAGGGCGTAGGGGGACTTCAGTTTGTTGTCATCCGCGAGCTGCTTGCGGTCGGTGCCGAGCTTGCGGGCGATGCCGTCGAGGTTGTCGCCCTTCTGCACGGTGTAGGTCTAGGGCGGCGCGTCGACCTCGACCACCTTGCCGGTGACCGTGGCGCGGGTGACCGTACGGGTCGCTGGCGCCTGCGGCCGCACGGGCGGCGCGGCGACCACGGCGGGCGGCGGCGGCGAGGTCGGGAACGGATTGTAGGTCGGCGCGGGCGAAGGTTGCGGGCGCGGGCCCTCCGGCGGCGTCGAGGGCGTCACATAGCCTGGACCGGACGGTGCAGCGGGTTCCAGCGGGCGGGCCTGGACCGGCGTCGTGGGGCGCGCCTGTGGCGCGGCGGGATCGTACTGCGGCGCAGGCGTGGCCGCCCCCTCGGGCAACCGCGTGGGAAAGTTCGGCCGCGGCGCCTCCATCTGAGTCGCCTCGAACGGCTCGTAAGACGCGCACCCAGCCAAGGCCAGAACGCCGGCCGCGACCGATGCGGCTCGAATCAGGAATTGGGTCATCGCCGCTCCTGCCAGAGAATCTGAATCACTCGGGGCGCCGTGGTTGACGGCGAGTTAAGACCGCAGAGATGGATGCTCCGCAGATGCGCTCAGAGCTCTTTGGCCACACCATCGAGCAGCGGCACGAAGCGAACCTCGGTCAATTCCTCGACCGTGATCCCGCCCGCTCCGTCGCCGGTATAGCGTTTAAGACTCTGCACAGGACCGCGACCGACGGGGGCGACCAGGATTCCCGACGGCTTGAGTTGCGCGAGAAGGGCTGTCGGCTCGTCCGGCGCCGCGGCCGTGACCATAATGCGGTCAAACGGCGCCTGCTCGCGCCATCCCTCCCCCCCATCACCGAACCGGGTGATGATATTGGTCAAGCCCAGCGTACGGAACCGCGCCTCGGCCTCGCTCATCAGCGTGCGGTAGCGTTCGACGGTGTAGACCAACCGCGCGAGCTTGGAGAGGATCGTGGTCTGGTATCCGGACCCGGTGCCGATCTCCAGCACCCGCGAGCGCGGCTTCAGGTTCAGCGCCTGGGTCATCAGGCCGACGATGAACGGCTGACTGATCGTCTGGCCGCAGGCGATCGGCAGGGCCGAATCCTCCCATGAGCGCTCGCGGAACAGATCCGGCGTGAACAGGTCGCGCGGCGTGCTCTCGATGGCGTTCAGCACCGCAGGCTCTGTGACCCCTTGCGAGCGGAGCAGGAGCACCAGGCGGGCCAGGCGTTCCTGCGGCGTGTCGTCGTCTTGGGCCATGGCGGGCGTCGTCAAAGCGATGGGGCCGGGCCGTCCAGGACCTTCTTCAAGGCCTCGACGGTGGCGGCGTGGGTAAGATCGATGTGCAAGGGCGTAACCGAGATCCGTCCCTCATAGAAAGCGCGCAGGTCGGTGCCGTCCGCAGGCTGCGAACGGAATTGCCGAAATCCGATCCAGTAATAGTCGCGACCGCGCAGGTCGGTGCGCCGCTCGGCATGGCGCACCTGCACGTCGCGGAACCCCTGGCGGGTGACCTCGACCTCGGCGGCGGCGCCCGGCTCGATCACCGGAAAGTTGACGTTCATCACGACATCCCCCGGCCAGCCCTGCGCGGTCAGACGGCGGATGATCCCGGGCGCGAAGGTCTCGGCGGGGGTGAAGAAGCCTTCCATGTCGTCGGGGCGGCCGGCCTGCGACAGGGCGATTGCGGGGACGCCCAGGGCCATGCCCTCGATGGCGCCGGCGACGGTGCCCGACATGGTCACGTCCTCGGCGATGTTGGGGCCGCGGTTGACGCCCGACAGCACCAAGTCCGGCCGATCGCCATCGATCAGCTCGTTGATCGCCAGCATCACACAGTCGGTGGGCGTGCCCGTGGCGGCGAAGCGCCTGGGGCCGACCTTGCGCACGCGGATCGGCTCGGACAGCGTCAGGGCGCGCGAGGCCCCCGACTGCTCGTATTCCGGCGCGCACACCCAGACGTCGTCGGTCAGCGAGGCGGCGATACGCTCCAGCGCCGCCAGACCCTCGGCGTGGATTCCGTCGTCGTTGGTGACCAGGATCCTCATCGCGGCGCGCCGATGTGCGTCGCGCCCGACAGATAGGGCTGCAGCACCTTCGGGACGGCGATGCGGCCATCCTCTTCCTGGTAGTTCTCCATCACCGCCACCAGGGTGCGCCCGACGGCGAGCCCCGAGCCGTTGAGCGTATGGACGTAACGGGTGCCCTTCTCACCGGCCTTCTTGGCGCGGGCGTCCATCCGCCTTGCCTGGAAGTCACCGGTGTTGGAGCACGAGCTGATCTCGCGATAACGGCCTTCCGAGGGGATCCAGACCTCGAGGTCGTAGGTCTTGCGCGCCCCGAACCCCATGTCGCCCTTGCAGAGCAGCATGGTGCGATAGGGCAATTCCAACGCCCTCAGGACGGCCTCGGCGCAACCGACCATTCGCTCGTGCTCGGCCTCGGACTCCTCGGGTGTGGTGATCGAGACTAGCTCGACCTTGTAGAACTGATGCTGGCGGATCATCCCGCGTGTGTCGCGGCCCGAAGCCCCGGCCTCGGAACGGAAGCATGGCGTCAGCGCCGTGAAGCGCATCGGCAGATCTTCCTCGGCGACGATCTGACCCATGACCAGGCTAGTCAGCGGCACTTCCGCCGTCGGGATCAGCCAGCGTCCGTCGGTGGTCTTGAAAAGGTCCTCGGCGAACTTCGGCAGCTTGTCGGTGCCGTAGGCGGCCGCGTCATTGACCATCAGCGGCGGCGAAACCTCGGTGTAGCTGTGCTGCTGGGTCTGCAGGTCGAGCATGAACTGGCCAAGTGCGCGCTCGAGCCGGGCGATCTGGCCCTTCAGGATCACGAAGCGCGCGCCGCTCATGCGCGCGGCGGCCTCGAAATCGATCAGGCCCAGCCGCTCCCCAAGGTCCACGTGGTCACGAGGATTGGCGATGGCGACGGGTTCGCCCCAGCGCCGCACCTCGACATTGTCGTGCTCGTCAGCCCCGGCCGGAACGTCGGGCAGCGGGATGTTCGGCATTTGCGAGAGCAGATCCTGCAGCGCGTCGGCCGCGGCGCGCTCAACCTCGGCTTGCTCGGCCAGCACGCCCTTGACCTGCTCCACCTCGGCCATCAGGCGCTGGGCTTCGGCTTCGTCCTTCTTGGCCTTGGCCTGGCCGATCAGTTTGGAGGCTTCATTGCGGCGGCTCTGGGCGGTCTCCAGCGCCAGCTTCGCCGCACGCAACCTGGCGTCCAGCGCGATGGCCTCAGCGGCGACGCCCGACTTGCCCTTCACGGCCCAGGCGGTCTCGTAGAGCTCGGGGTTTTCGCGAATGGCTCGGATGTCGTGCATGGATTCGCCGCGGCTCGTGGTGTCAGGCGGCCCTGTCTAGAGCGCGTCGAGGAACCGGCCAACCCTGCAGCCGCAGGGCGGAGGCGAGAATCGCTAGACCGGGACCACGCCACGGGCTTCGTCCTCGCGCCGGCGACCGCGCTCGATGAGGCGCACGCACAGGATCGAGATTTCGTAGAGCAGGATGATCGGCACCGCGAGCAGGGTCTGGCTGATCGGATCCGGCGGGGTCAGCACGGCGGCGACCACGAACACCGCGACGATCGCATAGCGGCGGCCCTGCGACAGCGCCTTTGAAGTGACGATCCCGGCCATCCCCAGCAGGCTCAGCACCACCGGCAACTGAAAGCAGAGCCCGAAGGCCAGCAACAGGGTCGTGACCAGGGTGAGGTAGTCCGAGACCTTGGGCAGCAGCTCCACGGAGATCGCACCCGCGCCGAAGATCTGCTGCGACAGCGAGAACCACAGCACGAACGGCAGGATGATGAAGTAGACGAGCGCCGCCCCCAACGCGAACAGCGCCGGCGCGGCCAGCAGGAACGGCAGGAAGGCCTTGCGCTCGCGTCGGTAGAGGCCCGGCGCCACGAAGGCGTAGACCTGCGAGGCCAGCACCGGGAAGGTCAGCACCACCGCGCCGAACGCCGCCAGCTTCAGCTTCGTGAAGAAGAACTCCAGCGGCGCGGTGAAAACCCGCTTCAGGCCCGCCCCGGCGACGCTGGGCACCTCCTTCATGCCGACCAGGGCCAGCAGCAGGTCGAACGCGCCGTGGCTGTGGCCGGCCTTCTGTGCGGCCAGCAACTGCGCGGCGATCTCGAAGGGATGCAGCAGCGCGATGTAGATCTGCTTGGAGAAGCCGAAGCAGATGGCGAAACCGATGACGATCGCCGCCACACAGACGATCAGCCGCTTGCGCAGCTCGATCAGGTGATCCAGCAGCGGCGCACGTGAGGCCTCGATCTCGGCTTCGTCGTGGTGAGGCGTGCTCACGTCGCCTTCGCCTTAGGCTTGGCGCGCGGCTTGGGCGCGGCGCTGTCTGACTTGGCTTTCGGCGCGGCGCGAACCGTCTTGGGCTTCGCCGCCGCCTCTTGCGCGACCGCCTTTGCGGCGCGGGGTTTGCGCGGCTTCGGCGCTGACGCCGGCGCCTCTGGAACAGGATCGTCGGCCGGCAATGAAGGCTGCGGCTGCGTGGTCACGCCCGACAGGCCACGCCCGAGTTCGTCGTAGATGTCGGCCATCTGGGCTTCGCTGGCGGCCAGGGAGGCGTGGTCGGCCATCTGGCCGCGGCGCATCGCCTCGACCTCGGCGCGCAGCTCGTCCAGCTCTGACTGGCGGGCCATCTCGTCGAAGCTGGCGCGGAATTCCGCCGCCATACCGCGCAGGCGGGCCATCATCTGGCCGAGCTTGCGCAGCAGCACCGGCAGATCCTTCGGCCCCACGACGATGAGGGCGACCACGGCGATCACCAGAAGTTCAGTCGCGCCAATCTCGGGAAGCATGGCCCAGGCCTAAAGAGCATGGCCGGCGCGAGCGCAAGCGCATTGAAGCGCCGCGCACGGGTCCGCCGGGAAATCAGCCGCGAACTTCGTCCTTTTCCCGCTCGGCGGCGGTCAGCGGCTTGGCCGCAGCATCGGCTTTCTCCGGCTCGTCCTTGAGGCCGTCCTTGAAGGCGCGGATGCCCTTGGCCGCGTCGCCCATGATGCCGGAGAGCTTGCCGCGTCCGCCGAACAGCAGCGCCACGACCACCAGCACGATCAGCCAATGCCAGATCGAAAATGAGCCCATCAGGCGAAACTCCTATCGCGGCGCGGCGTCCTGCGCCGCACCCGTCGTCATGGCGGCTATATAGACGCTCGCGCACGCCAGCGCCACGGCGTGCAGAGCCCTGCGGCGCGGATCGCGACAACTGACCACCAGGCGTCAGGCGTCCGATCCGTCTGCGGCGAGGTAGTCGGTGTGGAATTGCGCGGCGTCGGCGGCGTCCAGCGGGTCTTCGTCGGGATGACCGGCGGCCGGATCGGGCACGGCGAAGTCCGGCCCCATGTCGAGGGTCAGGAGGCCGGCGGCCTTCATCTCCGCGGCGCCCGGCAGGTCGACCAGGTTGGCCAGTCCGTATTGCTCCAGGAAGGCGTCGGTCGTTCCGTAGGTCACCGGCCGACCAGGCGTGCGGCGGCGTCCGCGCATGCGCACCAGGCCAAGCTCGAGCAATACGTCGAGGGTGCCCCGACTGGCCTGCACGCCGCGCACAGCTTCGATGTCGGCCCGGGTCACCGGCTGATGGTAGGCGATGATCGCCAGCGTCTCCTGCGCCGCGCGCGACAGCCGCCTCGGCTCTTCGCGCTCCAGGGTCATCAGCCAGGCAAGGTCCTGAGCTGTCTGGAAGCGCCAGCGCCCGGCGACGCAGGCCAGCTCCACGCCCCGCCCCGCATAGCGGGCCTGCAGGGCGACGAGCGCGCCCTCTACGTCCGCTCCCTGGGGCAGACGCTCGGCGAAATCGTCCAGGCCGAGTGGCCCGGCCGCGGCGAACAACAGCGCTTCGACCTCGCGCTCGGTCTGGCCCCCATTCGTCTGATCGGGATCGCTCACGCGGCGTCCCGCCGTGTGCGCAGGAAAATGTCGGCGAAGGCCTCGAGCTGGCGGGACTCCAGAGCGCCCTCCTTGACCAGTTCCAGGCTCGCCGACAGCGTCGAGGCGAGATAGGAGGCGCGGCTGGGTCCCGCGCCCCTGCCTTCCAGCGGCGCGACCCCGGCGAGCGGCGTCCAGCGCTCGAGTTCCGGCAACAGCGCACGCAGTCGCGCGCGCGCATCCTCCAGCGGATAGGCCTTGGGCGCAGCCGGCGTGTAGCGGCGGTCACGCACCCTCGTCCGCTGGCCGACATAGGCGCTCATCAAGCCATAGAGGTCGCCCTCCAATCGGGTGGAGGGGATCACCTGGATCGCCTGGGGATCGCCGCGACCGAACACGTCGCGGCCCAGGTGGGGCAGAGCGGCCAGCGCCTCGGCGGCGCGGCGCATGGCGTCCAGCTTGGCCAGGCGGAAGGCCAGCCTGGCGGCGACCTCGTCGGCCGGCGGCTCCTCAGCAGTCGGACGCTCGGGCTTCGGCAGCAGCAGTCGCGACTTCAGGTAGGCCAGCCACGCGGCCATCACCAGATAGTCCGCAGCGAGCGAAAAGCGCGCGCGCCGCGCCTGATGGACGAAGGCCATGTACTGGTCGGCAAGCTTCAGCACTGACAGCTTCAGCAGGTCGACCTTCTGGCTGCGGGCCAGCGCCAGCAGCACGTGCAGCGGGCCCTCGTAACCGTCCAGGTCGACGATCAAGGCCTCCCCCGCCTCGGCCGCGACGCCTGCGGCTTCGAAGTCGAGCTGCGGTTGGAAACCCTCGCTCATGCGGCGTAGCGCCCGTCGAAGGCGGCGTCGAACCGCGCGCGGGCCTCCTCCACGTCGAACGGTTCGGGCGCGCGTGCGATGCGGCCGAGGGCTGCGGCGGCGCGGCGTTGGGCCTTGCCGGACAGCGAACCGACGCCAGCCACCACGGCCTTCATCTCGTCCATGTCGCCGTTGCAGTGCAGGACGATGTCGCAGCCGGCGGCCAGCGACGCCTTGGCGCGATCGGTGAAATCGCCCGACAGCGCCTTCATCGACAGGTCGTCGGTCATCAGCAGGCCGTCGAAGCCAAGCTCGCCCCGAATAACCCGGCGGATCGCCTTGCGTGAGGTGGTCGCCGGGCGCTTGGCGTCGATCGCGGTGTAGACGACGTGCGCGCTCATCGCCATCGGCATGTCGGAAAGCATGCGGAACGGCGGGAAGTCACGTTCGGCGAGCTCTTCGTAGCTCGCCTCAACCACCGGCAGCGCCAGGTGGCTGTCGGACTTCGCCCGCCCGTGCCCGGGCATGTGCTTGATCACCGGCAAGACGCCGCCGGCGATAAGGCCCTCGGCGGCGGCGCGGCCCAGCAGGCCCACCGCGTCCGGCGTGTCGCCATAGGCCCGGTCACCGATGATCTCGTGGCCGCTGGGGTCGGGCACGTCGAGCACCGGGACGCAGTCGACATTGATCCCCACCGCCGCCAGGTCGTGGGCCAGCAGCCGCGCGCCCAGGCGGGTGATCTCGCGGCGCGCCAGCATGTCGTTTCCGGCCAGCTCGCCGTAGGCGCGGCCGGGCGGATAGCGCCGCCAGTGCGGCTGGCCCAAGCGCTGGACGCGGCCGCCCTCCTGGTCGATCAGCACCGCCGCGTCGGATCGGCCGATGCAGTCGCGCAAGGCCTCGACCAGCGCGCGCACCTGGTCCGGCGTGTCGACGTTGCGCTTGAAGAGGATGAATCCCCACGGACGCACGTCGCGGAAGAAGGCCTTCTCCTGCGGGGTAAGCTCCAGGCCGGAGCAGCCGAGGATGCAGGCCTGCGTCACTTGACGAAGCAGCTCTTGCCCGCCGCCTTGAGCTGCCCGCAGAAGGCCTGGGCGTCGGCGCGCGAGGCGAAGCCTGCGACCGAGGTGCGGTAGAGGGTCTGGCCGCCGCGTTGGATCGGCTCGACCCGACGTGACTTGCCGGCGATGGCGCCGGGCGCGATCCGAGCCGCATCGGCCCAGCCGCTCTCGACCTGGGCCTGCGACGAGAAGGCGCCGATCTGCACGGAGGCCGCGCCGCCGCCCGTCGCCGGAGCGGGCGTCGCCTTGGCGACCGGAGCCGCGGCGGGTGGAATCGTCTTCGCGGCAGGAGCCTTGGCGGCCGGCGCGGGGATCGGCTGTGCGGGCTTCAGCCCGGCGGCCGTCGCGGCCGG
>NZ_JAUXZW010000299.1 GCF_030693805.1 Phenylobacterium sp. | reverse complement strand
AGCAGCTGCGCGACGCGCGACTTCAGCTTCGGCATGTCGTCGGCGATCAGGAACAGCGCGGTGTTGTGGTCGCTGTAGGGCGCGTCGGTGGCCGGGATGTAGAAGCTGCCGCGTTCCTCATCGAACAGCGCCAGCCATTCGTTGAGGTTCCAGGTATCCAGCATCTCCGCCTCGGCGTAGAGCCATTCTTCGATTTCCTGCCGTGTGACAGTGACTTGTTCTCGGTTCAGTGTGGCCGTCGCCAAGGCTAGATCCTCCCCAATCAGGTTTGTTGCGTGGTGCGCCGCCCCGGGGCCGCGGTTGATCCTAGCCCCGGGTCGGCATGCGTTTCTAGTCGCCAGTGTACTCGGCGTGTTGTCCGGTGGTCAGGCGGGCCTCCCATTCGCGCCAGAAGACGCGCATCTGCAACTCGGTGGGACCGCCCTTGGTGTTGCCCTTCATGCCGCGCGAGATGTCCGACCACTCGACTTCCTTGTTGGTCGCAAACCCCATCTGGCAGCCTTCGAGGCCTTCGACGTCGTCCGGGGTGGCGAAGCCGCCCGGCCCCTGGAACCCCAGATACCAATCGAGGCGCGCCTTGCGAAGCGCGGGCGTGTCCTCTTTCGGCATGGCCGCCCAGCCGTTGATCTCCATGTAATCCGGAGTGGTCGGATAGAAGGTCCGGAACACGCACCAGCCGTCGATGATCAGCAGGTTCGGGAAGATCAGGTAGTTGCCGGCGCGCCCTTCGATCATCCGGGCGTTTTCGTCGCCGTGCTTCTTCACCAGGCCCTCGCGGAACTGCTCAAGCTCGGCGCCGGCGAACTTCTCGAGATAGGAGGCCTGGCCATTGATCCGCCGGTCGCTTGTCGGCCATGCGGTGGTCACATGGCCGTTGCCCATCGGTTGAGCGCCACGACGCTTGCCGTCGTTCGGCGGCGCCGGCTGAGGGGTCATCGGCCCGCCGCCGCCGCCTAGGCCCATGCTGGGCAGCCATTGGGCGAAGAAGCGCTCGTGGGTGAAGGCGGCGTGGTAGCCGTCCATGCTGTTCTCGACGAGCAGCTTCCAGTTGGCGCGCATCGAGTATTTGAAGTGGCCTTCGACGAATTCCATGTCGCCGAGGTTCAGCGTGTTGTCGATGACCATCAGCGCGTCGGGGCCCATGTAGGACTCGAAGTCCTCCATGTCCGGATCGAAGCTGATGAAGATACAGCCGCGGTGGTTGTGCATCTTGGGCGCCGGCTCGAGGCCGAGGGATTCACGGTCGAACGCTTCGCTATAGGCCTCTTCGCCAGGGATGCCCTTCAGCTCGCCGCGCGTGTTGTAGATCCAGCCGTGGTAGAAGCAGCGGAACACCTCGGCGTTCGAGCCCTTGTGCTCGCGGCACACCAGGTTGCCCCGGTGGCGGCAGGTGTTCATCAGCGCGCGGACCTCGCCGTCATCGCTGGTCACCAGGATGATCGGCCGGCCGCCGACATTGCGGGTGATGAAGTCGCCGGGCTTGGGGAATTCCGAGATGTGTCCGGCGAACAGCCAGGACTTGTCGAAGATCCGCTCGCGTTCCAGTTTCAGGATGTCGTCGTCGATGAATGCGCTGCGATGAACCCGGAAGATCCCGGATTCCCGGTCATCGATGATCAGACCCGCTGCATTGCCACCAAAATCCGGCATTGACGCCTCCTCCATCGCTGCGCACGCGCTAGCGTTGATCTCGCTTTGGTCGCGCCCTTTGCGGAGCGGCCATATTTGGCGACGGAGACATGATCCCGGCTGGTGAAAAGGCGGGCCCAGCGCTGCGCGCCGACCCACGATCCTGCGCCGTGCGCCGTTCGACGCCGGAACAGTCATGGGATGCGGAGTGCGCGCCGGCCATCGTCTCCTCCTGGCCGGTCATGACTCGTCGACGCTCTGCGGCGTCGTTCGCCTCACCGGAGCATAGCTTCGACAATGGTTGGACCATTGTCAATAACCTTCGCGTTCACGCAGCGTCAAAGACGCGCGAACGCGTGGAGACCACAGGCAGGATCGCCCCTGCGGCCCAGTCCGGCACTTGCCGGCGGGCCGCCGCCGCATCACAGTCGGCGCACGACTGTGCAAATTGGAGCCCGAGGGAATGAGCCAGACGCTTTTGATCGAACGTGACGGAGCCGTCGCGATCCTGACGCTGAATCGACCGGAGAAGCTGAATGCACTGTCGGGCGAGCTGCGCAGGGCGCTGCATCACGCGCTGCACGATCTGGACGCCGACGAGAGCTGCGGGGCGATCATCCTCACCGGCGCGGGCGATCGCGCGTTCACCGCCGGCATGGACCTTAAGGAAGCCGCCGAGCGGCGCGGCCAGCTTGCCGCGCCGGACGAGGACCCTGCCGCCGCCATCGACCAGTGCCGCAAGCCGATCATCGTCGCGGTCAATGGCCTGTGCATCACCGGCGGCATGGAGATCATGCTGGCCTGCGACATCATCATCGCCTCGACCAACGCCAAGTTCGCCGACACCCACGTGCGGGTCGGACTGCTGCCAGGTTGGGGCATCTCCCAGCGCCTGTCGCGCCAGGTTGGGCCGCAACGGGCCAAGGAGATCTCTCTGTCCGGAAACTTCTTCGAGGCCCAGCGGGCTTTCGAGCTCGGCCTGATCAACCGGGTCGTGGAGCCGCACGAACTGATGCCCGCGGCGCTGGCGCTGGCGCACGACTTCGCCGACGCCAACCGCAAGGTGATGCTGGAGTACAAGCGCCTGATCGACGACGGCTTCGAAATGGAGCTGAAGGACGCCCTGGCGCTGGAACGCGAGCGGGGCCGTGCGTTCAGCCAGTCGCTGACGGCGGAGGACTTCACCCGCGGCAAAGAGGCGGCCAGCCTGCGCAATCGCGCGCAGGCCAGCCTCTAGGGGATCAGGCGGGGACGGCGTCGAGGGCCTTGAGGCCCGTCTTTAGCGTCTCCGGGTTGGCGTACATGGCGGGGTTGGGCTTGGGGAAGCCGCCCTTGGGCTGTTCCACGTAGCGCGGATCGATCGGACGGCGCAGCGACACGCCGGCTTCGACCGCGAGCGGCCAGCTCACCTTGCCGGTCTTGAAGAATTCCACCGCGACCTTGTTGAAGGTGTCGGGCCGGTCGGTCTGGCCCTGGTGGCCGGTTTCGGTGGGATAGAAGAACTGGATGTTGGGAACGGCGTCTTCCTGATGGAAGCCGTTCTCCACCGGCAGCAGCACGTCCTGCATGCCGTACAGGTAGATCATCGGGATCGTCAGCTTGTCCAACCGGCCCTTCGTAGAGAAGATCTGCTTTTCGTTGGTTTCCGTCGCGCGCAGCGGCTGGCGTTCGACGCCGAAACGCGCACGGACCTCGCGCTGGGCGTTGCCGGCCAGCGTGCGCATCTGCACCAGAGCCGGCCACACCGCGCCCTTGGCGTAGATGATGCCGTCCATCAGGTGCTGCATGCCTTCCGGCGTGCCGTCCCAGGGCTTCATCACATAGCCCGGGTTGGGCGTGAACTTGCCGTCCTTGGGCGGCACGTTGGGCGCGTCGCAGATGTCGCCCAGGAAGCCGGCGATGAACATCACGCTGAGCACCCGCTCAGGATTGCTGACCACGTAGTCGCAGGAGACCATGCAGCCGGCCGAATTGCCGCTGAGGTGGAACTTGTCGAGGCACAGGGCGTCGGCGAACATGTTGAGGAAGTCGACATTGGCCTTCGGGCCGGTGTCGAGATACTCGAGCTTGCTGATGTCGGAGAGGCCGAAACCCGGGCGGTCCGGACAGTAGACACGGAAACCCGCCGCCGCGAGCACGGGAGCCATGAACCGCCATCCGGCGGTGCCCGACGATCCTTCGATGCCGCCGTGCAGCAGGACCACTGCAGGACCCTTGTCGCCGGCGGTCACGTAGTGAGCTTTGCGGCCGTCCGCCAGGCGGACCCAGCGGCTGGCGATCCCCGGAAGGTCGATGATGTTCTCGTCAGTGAGTTTCAGGGTGTCCGGCGTTATCGCTTCGTTCGCCATGCGTGTTCCTCCGCGGCCGTTGCTGGATGCACGGCCTTCTATTGGTTTGACCATTGGGCTGACGGTGGTGTCAATGACGTAGCGGAACCGCCATGGAACTCTTCACGTTCGCGCGGCGAACACCGGCGTCTCCGTTCGCCTCTGACCAGGCAGGTGCGTCCCGCGAACCCACCTGCTGGATGGTCGGTTTGGTGAAGCTGTCGGTGGTGGCGGTGGCTTTGTCGAGGATCAGGATTTGAGGTCGGCGACCAGCGCGCGGGCGAAAGAGACCCGTCGCGCTGACGGGCGAAGACGTGCGAGCTTGATTATAGATATATCGATATTATATCAAACTTAAGATCGATCCGATGGACCCGTCGCGGTCCGCGCAAGCTGTTTCGGCGCCGAATGGCGCAGGGGAGACCAGATGACTGACACCACCAACGCTTCGCCGCGACTGGCCCCGACGCTCCCGGTTGAGATGATCGACGCCATGAGGCGGCGCGGCATGGCCGCCTTTTCGCTGACGCTCGCCGAAGCCCGGCAACTCACCTCGCACATGCGCCGCCTCAGCCTCGCCGTGCATGGTGATGATGCGTTTGAGCCCAAGCCCGGCCAGGACATGGTCTTCATGCTGCCGGACGAGACGGGCGAGTTGAACCGTCGGCACTACAGCGTCCGCGGTTTCGATCGCGCGGCGCGGCGCATCGAGGTGGACGTCGTGCTGCACGGCGGCTCAACGCCCGGCACACGCTGGGCGCTGGATTCCAAGGCCGGCGACGCGGTTACGGCATTCGGCCCCCGCGGCCGCAACGTCATCCAGCATGGCGCCGACTGGCGGCTGTTCATCGGCGACGAGACCACGTTGCCGCCAATCTTCGCCATGCTCGAGACGCTGCAGGCCGGCGAGAAGGCGCACGTGATCCTGGAGGTTGGAGACGAGGGCGAACGACAGAGCGTCACCACCGCCGGCGACGTGACCTTCCAGTGGATTTTCCGCGGCGGGCGGCATGCCGAGGCCTCCAGCCCGGCGCTGATCGAGGCGCTGGCCGGCTACGAGTTTCCGGCCGGCCGGGGCCACATCTACCTGCTCGGCGAGACCAGCACGATCCGCCGTCAGCGGCACGACCTGCTGGCCCGCGGCGTCGCCAAGGAACAGATCTTCGGTGAAGGCTACTGGCGTCCGGGCCGGCTGGGCGGCCACGACCACCTCGAAGAGCGCTAGACGGCTCTGGACGAGCCCCGCCAGTGCGGCGGCGTCCTTGAGCGCTCGAGCAACCGCGCCAGGGCTGCGGCCAGAAGCTCAGTGGAGCGCAGCTTGTCGCGCCACGAGAGCGCCGTCAGCGCCAGATCCGCGCCGGTGTCGAACACCCGCACGCGACCGCGCCGGATGCGGAAGTCCCTGAACCAGAAGCCGCGACGCCGGGCGCCGCCCGCGCCGCGCGCAGAGGAATCTGAGACCGCGACGCGTTGGGACATGGGAAGGCTCCGACGCGGGCGCCTGTCGTGAGGGCGGCGCGCAACCCACGCACTACGCTTGAGCTTGGCCGAGGTTCCTCAGGCGTCCTTGACCATCACCGCGCCGACTGCGGCGATGCGCTCGACACCCCAGTAGGCGCGCCGCAGCAGGGTCGAGGGAAAGACGTCGGGATCGATCTCGCGATAATCGAGGCGGCACCCCACCTCGCGGCAGGCGGTCGCCAGCCGCGGCGATAGGCTGTCGCCGTCCCGGGTGATCGCTGCGCCGGTATAGAGCAGCATGCGCCCGCCGGCCGCCAGCCGCGCGAGGCCAGCCCGCGCCCAGGCCACCGACAGTTCGGCGCCGAGCGCGCCGCCGCCACGGCTATAGGTCCTGCCGGTCTCTCCGCCGAGGTAAGGGGGATTGGCGAGGACAAGGTCGAATGCGGATTCGCCTGGCGGCAGGCCGTCCGAGTGGGACAGTTCGGCGTCGACGCCGGCGAAGGCGGCGTTGACGCGCGCCAGGGCGAGCGCGCGGGGATTGATGTCAGTGAGCGTGAGTTGCGGGCGCGCGTTCAGGCCGGCGCAGACGATCCCGCCGACGCCGGTCCCGGCGCCGATGTCGACGATCCGCGCGCCAGCGCTCAAAGGCGTCTCCACGCGGATGAAGTCGACGAAGCGATAGCTGTCAGGGCCGAAGAACACGCTGTCGGCGCCACGCAGCGGGAAGGCCGAGTGCAGGAACAGCAGCGCGCCGATGCTGGCGACGCGAAGGGCGCTTACGGATCTGCCGCCCAGGCTTTCGAGGACTTCGCCGTCCTGCATCAGTCGAACCATTTGCGGATCGAAGGCGGCGGCATCGAACGGCAGGTTCCAGCCGAATATGTCGACGAGGTCGCGCGCATCCACTCGCCCGCGGCGCAGCAGGATGCGCCGATGGGTCGCCGGCGCGGGCGTCGTGAACCGGTAGCCTGCGTCGGCCAGCCAGTTCAGCAGGGCGAGCCGCGCCGCCTCGACGCCCGCCAAAGGCTTCATCGATGCGCCCGCGAGACGGCCCCGCGCCGCAGCGCCAGCATCGCCTGCGGCATGCCCTTGGCGACGGCCTGCCGGACCAGCGCCACGGGGACCGGGCCGTTGACCGCGACCTCGGTGCGATAGTCCACATGCGTCCCGCCGCCGCCGGCGATGGTCGAGAGGTTCCATTCGCCTTCCGAACGTTTCCAATCGCCGGCCACCCTGTGGAACGCCAGCCTGCGAGGCGCCGTGAAGTCGGCGCGGAAAACATTGCGCATTTCGGCCTTCAGCAGACCCCCGCGCAGTCTGTGCTCGCGCACCTCCCAGCGTCCGGCGGGGTCCTTCTGCAGGACCTTGCAGCTGATCAGCTTGGGCATGAACCGCGTCGCATGTTCGCAGTCGATCAGGGTGGCCCAGACCACCGCCGGCGGTGCGGCCACGTCCATCGACGCGTGGATGCTGGCGGCCGATCCGGCTGAGGACGCCGCGGTGACGACGGGAGGCGCATCATGGGCCTGGGCCAGGCTCGCCGTCGCCGCAGACCATGCGAGGCCGGCGAGGAGGATCGCGCGACTCATGGCTTCGCCGCGCCGCGCGGTTGCGGCTCATCGGCGCGAGCGCCGCTCATGCCGGGCACATAGAGCCCGGTGGCGACCTTGGCGAGGAAGCCTTCAGGACGGAAACGCGCGCCGTAGGCGGCACAGGGGTCCGGTTTGTCGATCTTGCGATGTTCGGCCTGTGGCACGGTCATCGCTTTGGCGGCGGCGTCGGCGAACGGCTCGGCGAATTGCAGGGCGTCGCCGATGCGGCTGAGCGAGGGTCCGTCCGTGCCCACCGGTGTCGCCGCGCGATTCCAGCTGATCGCGGCGAGCTGGCGGCCGTCGGGATGCATCAACTCGGCCTCGGCCCCCAAGGCGCCAAGCGTGCCGGGCGCGCGCAGTTTGATCGGTCCTGGAATGAAGAAGCCGGCCGCCGCTGCGGCGGCCGATGCGGCGCGACCGGTCGGCTGCACATTGGTCACCGCCGCACGGACGCGCGCGTCGGCCCCATCGTCAGCGGCGATCGCGTAGCGTTCGGACAGTTCGAAGCAGAGCTGCGCGTCGACCTCGCGCAACAGCAGTTGACGTTCGGCCGGCGTCATCCATGCCGGATTAGCGCCGTCCGCGAAGCGGGTGGGCGCGATGGAGATCCGCTTTAGCCCCGCGAGCTCATCGCCACCCGCACGGGCGCTGACCTTGGCGCGCACACCGCGCTTGTCGGGTTGAAGATCGTCATAACCGCTGAGGAATCCGGACTGCGTCGCAGGGCTCGCACACGCGCCCAGCGTCAGCGCGATCAAAGCGAGAAGCATCCGCATGGCGTTGTTCCTTCAAGACGACCTTGGTCTACGCGTCAGGCCCGTGTTCGTTGCGCCAGGCTCGCCATGCCTTGCGCGCATTGGCCCTTGGGATATCAGTCAACCGACGCCTTTCGCGGCGCGTGGGCAGGAAGCCGGACATGACTGAAGCGCCACCGCCAGAGGAAACGCCCATCCAGCGCGCCCTGCGCCTCAAGAAGGAAGCGTTGGACGCCAAGCCCAAGCCGCCGCGTGGCGGGCGGTTCCAGCGCGAGCAGGCGGCCGCAGCGCACTCGACCTCGAAGTCCAAACCCTGGATGAGCCGCTAAACCCATGAACAGCAAGCCTGCCCTTCGCCGTCTCATCGACCTTCCCGGCGTCGCCGACCTGGAGCTGAAGGCGCTGATGAAGCGCGACTTCGCCGAGCCTCAGGCTCGAAGCGAATTCCCGGAGATAGAC
>NZ_JAUXZW010000384.1 GCF_030693805.1 Phenylobacterium sp. | reverse complement strand
AGATCAGATGGATATCGCTTGGTCTTCTTCGCGATCTTGGCCATCCGGCCACGGCTCTGCTCGGTCCACATCCCGAGCTTGAATCACAGACCACGATGAAGCGGAATCACCGCTCACGCCTTTTCCAAACAGCCTCTCAGCGGTCCGGCATGCGTGTTGTCGGTGTTCGATGGCGCGGCCATGTCTGTCCTTCGCTCCTGTCGTTATCCGCAGTCGCCACCGCCGGCGCCCGGAATGCTCTGCTGAGAGCATCAAGCCCGTTGAAGCCGCGCACGCAAATCCTTCGTGATCAAAGCCCGCTGGGCTAGAGCCTGGCGATCGCCGCCCTGGCTTGGGTCGCGAGTTCGGGGCGGCAGATCAGCAGATCCGGCAGCCAGGTGTTCTCGGCGTTGTAGCGCATAGGCGATCCATCCAGCCGCGTCACATGCAGGCCGGCGGCCTGCGCCACCGCCACCGGCGCGCAGTTGTCCCACTCGTACTGCCCGCCGGAGTGCAGGTAGATATCGGCTTCGCCGCGGACCACAGCCATGGCCTTGGCCCCCGCCGACCCCATCGGCGCAAGGTCGGCGTCCATCGCCTTGGCGACGGCGAGCGCCTCGGCCGCCGGCCGGCTGCGGCTGACCAGCATCCGCAGTCGCCGACCGATGCTCGGCAGGGGCGGCGGTTGATCGCTGCGCTGCACCAGACCCAGCCCCGGCAGTGCGACGGCGCCGACCATCGCGCATCCATCGACGGCGAGACCCACGTGCACCGCCCAGTCGGTCCGGCCCTCTCCATATTCACGGGTGCCGTCGAGCGGATCGATGATCCACACCCGTGAGCGGGTCAGGCGCACCTTGTCGTCGGCGCTTTCCTCCGACAGCACCGCATCGTCGGGACGCCGCTCGGCCAGCGCCTGCATGAGGAAGGCGTTCGCCGTTCGGTCGCCGGCCTTGCCGAGCCCTGCGTCATGCAGCAGTCCGCTGGCCCTAACAGCCAGCAGGATATCGCCGGCGGCCACCGCCAGCCGCGCCGCCAGTTCCGCGTCGCTGATCTCGGTCATGGATGGTTTCCCTTAATCACCTGCGGACGGGCTATTCGCCCCGGAACACTGGGCGGCGCTTTTCGCGGAAGGCCGTCACGCCTTCGCGCCGATCGGCGGTCGGCGGCGTCCGGTTATAGGCCTCGATCTCTATGCCCAGGCCGGTCTTCAGGTCCGCGTCGGCGCCCAGGCCGATGGCGCGTTTGGCCTGGCGGATGGCGATCGGCGCGTTGCCGGCGATACGCTGTGCGGTCTCCAGGGCGGCGGCGATCAACGCATCGGAGGCCACCACGCGGTTGACCATCCCCCACGCCAGCGCTTCCTCGGCGGTGAACGGCGCGGCGGTGAAGATCAGCTCGCGGGCGCGACGCACGCCGACCGCACGCGGCAGGTTCTGGGTGCCGCCGCCGCCCGGAATGATGCCTAGCGAGGTCTCGGTCAGGGCGAACCGGGCGCCCGACGCGGCATAGATGAAGTCGCAGGCCAACGCGAACTCGCAACCGCCGCCGTAGGCCGCCCCATTTACCGCGGCGATCACCGGGATCGGGCAATCCATCAGCGCCTCGAAGGCCTGCTCGAAGATCACATGCTGGCGGCGCCACTCCGCGTCCGACATCCCGTCGCGTTCCTTCAGGTCGCCGCCGCCGCAGAAGGCCTTGTCGCCGGCGCCGGTCAGCACGACGCAGCGAACGTCGCCGGCGTCGAACATCAAACCCTGGAACAGGTCGTGGACGTCACGGCCCATCTGGGTGTTCAAGGCGTTGGCCTGGGCCGGCCGGTTGAGGGTCGCTTGGATGACATGCGGCGCGAGCGTCTCGACCAGCAGGGTTTCGTAAGCGCGCATCCCGGCTCCTTCAGTGACGCCGCGGCACGAAATGTAGCACGCCCGCCAGCAAGCCGCCGACGACAAGCCCCACCACCGCCGAGCCCGCCGCCATGGCCATCCAGCCGGTGATCGCCCCGATCGCCGGAACCTGGGACGCGGCGTGGGACAGCGTCTCGACCCCATGCGGCACGGTCTTGGCCCCGAAGTGATCCAGCCCGTGCACGATGATGCCGCCGCCCACCCACAGCATCGCCGCGGTGCCGACCTTGGCCAGCGTGCCCATCACCACCGGCATGGTGCGCACCAATCCGCGACCCAGGCGCGCCACCAGCGGCTGGCTGCGGCGCGCCAGGTGCAGACCCACGTCGTCCATCTTCACAATTAGACCGACCGCCCCATAGACGACGATCGTCAGGGCGAGGCCCACCACCGCCAGCGCGGCGGCCTGGACGCCCAGCGGCTGCTCGGCGACCTGCGCCAGCGCGATCGCCATGATCTCGGCCGACAGGATCAGGTCGGTGCGGATCGCGCCGGAGACCTTCTTCGCCTCCAGTTCGGCGGACCCCAGAGCCAGGTCGTCGAGGTCGTTCGCTTCATGGTTGGGCTGCAGGCCCTCGATGATCTTCTCGGTCGCCTCGAAGCAGAGGTACGCGCCGCCGACCATCAGCAACGGCGTCACCGCCCAGGACACGAAGGCGCTCAGGAGCAGCGCCCCCGGAAGCAGGAAGAGGAACTTGTTGCGCAACGAACCGATGGCGATCTTCAGCACGATCGGCAGTTCGCGATCGGGCGTGAAGCCCATCGCATAGCCAGGCGTCACCGCCGCATCGTCGACCACCACGCCGACCGCCTTGGTCCCCGCCTTGCCGGCCGCCCCGGCGACGTCGTCCAGCGAGGCCGCCGCCAGTTTGGCGATCGCCGCCACATCGTCCAACAGCGCGACAAGGCCAGAGGCCATGCAGGAATCCTTGACTCGAGGCGCCTGCCGCGCAGGCCGCGGGAGGCGTATGCCAGCGCCGACGCCCAGCGTGAAGCCGGCGCGTCGGCGCTGGTTCCTAAACCTCGCGCGCCCGGCTAGTAGCCGACCGTGAAGCGCCCGCTGTGCTTACGGTTATCGATCTCATCGGCGATGGCGATGGCGTAGTCCTCGTAGGAGATGCCCGGCTTGCCGTCCGGGCCGACGAGCATCTCATCCTTGCCCAGGCGGTACTTGCCCGTGCGCTCGCCGGGCGCGAATCCGGGCGGCGGGGGCGGCGACAGGTAGGTCCAGTCCAGGTCCTTCTCTTCCTGCAATCGGCCGAAGAAGCGCGCGGCGTTGGACGCCGATCCGGCGGCGGCGGCGGGGAACGTCGGCAGGTCCATGATCCGCGTCTGGGTGCCCGGCGCCAGCAGAGTCCCCGACCCGCCGCAGACGAAGTAGCGGGGAACGCCGGAGGCCTTCACCGCCTCGATCAGCTTGTCGTGGTCGTATTTCACAAACTGCACCGAGCTGATCACGACGTCATGCCCACGCAGCAGCGGGACCAGGGTGTCGGTGTCGTTGATGTCGCCGGCCTTCGCGGTGAGCCCCTCGATCTTGGGGATGTCGTCCGGATGGGTCGAGATGCCGGTGACTTGGTGGCCGCGTGCGACCAGCTCGGCGGTGGCGCGCTTGCCGACTTCGCCGCTGGCCCCGATGTAGGCGATCTTCATGGATCGTTCCTCGTTTTTTAAAGAGGCGCCAAGCTGACGTCTGTTCTGAACGCAGGCAAGACGCAACGCACAAGCGTGCCGTTCCCGCCGTGGCGCGGACCGCCGCGACCTCTACGTCACCGAGGCGCACAGCGGGACGATCCTGCGGGCGCGCGTCCATGTACCAGGCGCCGCCATGTACTCGCACAGCAACGCCGGACCGCCTCGCCGCTCAGATCCGACGGGCGGGCACGGCGTCCCAGAGACGCCGCAGATTGGGCCCCAGCGCGTCGTCGACCACCTGGCTGTGCTGATCGATCAGCAGGGTGGCGCGACGCTGGGCGGTGTAGGCGGGCCAATGCGGCAGGCCAGCGCCGTTCGGATCGCCCGTCGCCGCGAACGCCGTCCAGGTATCGTTGACCTGGGCCGCCAGGGCATGGGCGTCGGGCCGGTCGCGGGTCAGCACAGGCATCTCGGCGATGTTGTAGGCGGTGAAGGGAATCTCCACCCCGTGGGTCGCGCCGAACTTGCCGGCGAACGCCGGCGTCGCCCAGTCGAAGCGGTAGAGATAGACGGGCGCCGGCCCGAGCGCGGCCTTGCGCTCGGCCAGCTTGATGGAGTTCGCGCCGAAGATGTAGTCGGTCCCGAAGCCGATCATCAGCTCGCTGGGCGTCGCGTTTGGCTGTGCATCGCGATAGGCGGCGATGACCTGCGGGGCGGCGTCGCCGACCAGGCCCCGCACACGGCCCTCCAGCCCGGCGTCGTCGAGACCGTACAGGTCCGGATCGGCCATTTGCAGGAACGTGCCCTCGTCGCGATTATAGCCGACGATCACCGGGACGTCGGACGAGATCGGCGTGGCGACAGGATCGAACATGTCGCGCGGGACGATGGTCCCGTCGGCGATTGGCCCGAACCCGCCCTGCGGCGGCGCCTCGTACGGGAACCAGCGGCGATTGAGCGTGAGCTGGCGGGCCTCCAGCATCAGGTGCGCGGGGATCGCCTGCAGCTCGCCGATCTGGCCTGGGCCGATCCCGGCGCGCTTCAGGAACCGCTCGGCCAGCGCCAGGCTGGTCTGCCGTGACGGCAAGGCCAGGCTTGGCCCGCTTTCGATCACCGCGCGATGGAACAGGCCCTTGGCGGCTGGCGTGCCGAGCAGGGTCGACACCTTCGCCCCTCCGCCCGATTCCCCGACGATCATCACCCGGTCAGGGTCGCCGCCGAAGTGCTCGATGTTGTCGCGCACCCATTCGAGCGCGGCCACCAGGTCGAGCAGGCCCACATTGGCCGACGCCGCGAACGCGTCGCCGCCGAACTGGGAAAGGTCCAGGAAACCAAAGCAGTCCAGCCGATGGTTCATCGATACATAGACCACGTCGCCACGACGCACGGTGTTGTGGCCCAGGTACATCGGCCGGTCGCCGGATCCCGTGCTGTAGCCGCCGCCGTGGATGCGCACATAGACCGGCCGTCTGCGCCCGGCCGCCAGGCCCTGGGTCCAGATGTTCAGGACCAGGCAATCCTCGCCCTGGGCGCGGGCGACAGGGCCGCCGAGATAAGCCTGCACCTCGCTCGGCACGAAGGAGACCAGTTGCGGCGCGGACTGGCCCCACTCGACCGCTTCGCGCACGCCGGTCCAGGGCTCCGGCTTCACCGGCGGCATGAAGCGGTTCGAGCCTGACGTGGGCGCGCCGTAGGGCACGCCCCTGAATGTGATGACGCCATCGGGCGACCTGATCCCACGAACCCGGCCGTATCGGGTCGCGGCGATCGCTTCGGCCCGGTCGGACGCGGCCAGGACGTCGTCGGGGATGGCGGCGGAAGCGACGCCCGCCGTGGCGGCGCCGGCCAGCAGGGCGCGACGATCCATCGGGGCCGGCCACGGTTCGAGCGGCCTCGACGCACGCCGCGGTGGTGCGGGCTTCTTCATCCTTGCGTTCCCTCGCCTGGCCCCCGACTCGAAGCGGCCTGGGTCGCCGGTTTGGCGAGGCCGCAGCTTGGACCCCTGCGCAGGTCGGGTCCCGATGTTTTTGACGGCAGGGCTTGCGCATGCCCTGCGCGTCGGGCGCAGTCTGCATTCAGAGCCGGCTCGGGCTTTCGCGACGCATGAGGTCCCCATGGCCGCCACCGAATCCGTCGCGCCGCCGACGCTGAATCCGCTGGCGGTGCCGACCCTTGGCGCGGCCTATTTCCTGCTCGGCCTCAGCGTCAACGCACCGATCGGGCTGGTTGCGCCGATGGCCGCAGACCTGAAGGTTTCAGCAGGTTCGATCGCCTTCCTGTTGTCAGCCCTAGCCTTCACCTACACCTTCGTGGCGCCACTGCTGCAGATGGCGATCGGCGACTGGGATCGCCGGCGGCTGGTGATCATCGGGCTGGCCGCGCTCGCCACCGGGTCACTGATTTGCGCCTTTGCGCCGAACTACGCGGTGGCGGTGGTTTCGCGGATGGTCATGGCGTTCGGTTGCGCGCTGATCGGGCCCATGGTGACGGCGGCGGCGGCCAGCATCGTGCCGCCGGAGCGCGCCGGCCAGGCGATCGGCGTCGTCATGCTGGGGATCTCTTTCTCCTCGGTGCTGGGCGTACCGCTGGCCAGCTTCCTGGGCGGAGTGCTGGGCTGGCGGGTGGTGATCGGGGCGATCGCCGGCTTCTGCGTCGCGATCATCGTGCTGTTGCGGGCTGTCGTTCCGGCCGGATCGCATGGCGTGCGCACGACGCCGAAGGCGATGCTGGCCGTCGCCGTCGACCCGGTGGTCGCCCCTGCCCTGCTGGTCACCTTCTTCCAGATCGGCGCCCAGTTCGCGACCTTCACCCTGATCGGCGTCTATCTGAGCAGCGTGCTGCACGTCGACGCGGCCCTCCTGCCGCTGGCGTTGCTGCTGATGGGCGTCACCAGCATCTCGGGGTCGGCGCTGGCCGCGTTCCTGCTGGGCCGCATGAGTTATGACATCTTGCTGACCGCAGGATTGATCGCCGTGGCGCTGTCGTTCGCCCTGTTTCAGGCGCTGCCCCCGGGCCTGCTAACCTACGGGCTGCTCGGCGTCTGGTGCGCTGTCAGCGCCATGTGCAACGCCCCGCAGTCGACGCGACTGGTGGCCTTGGCCGGCGGGTCGCGCAACCTGGTGCTGACGCTGAACGCGGCGCTGCTGCAATGCGGTCTGGCCGTAGGCGCGGCGCTGGCCGGCACGGTCAACGACCACTTCGGCGTGAGTCGCCTGCCGCAGGCTTCGCTGGTCCTCATCCTGATCGCCCTTGGCATGTATCTGCTGTCGCGCCGCAACGAGGTGCGTCGCGCAGGCTAGAAATCGGTGGCCAGGGTGAAGGTGAACTTGCGCGCGCCGCTCAGGTAGAAGGCGCCCGACGGGTAGATGCGCCAAGCGAAATCATCGAATACGTTCAGTACCTGAGCGCGGAAACTTGAGGCGTGCCCGGCGAGCGAGAAGCGGTAGCGCATGCCGAGATCGAGGGTCGTGAACGCCTCGGCGTCCAGTTGCTGGCCGCCCAGGGCCGCGAAGGTGCGCGACGTCGCCGCGCGCTCGCCGGTGTAGGTCACCCCGGCGTCCACCGACAGACCGCGGACGCTGGCGACGCGGTAGTCGAGGTTCACCTTCAGCGTGGTCTCGGGCTGGCTCACCGGCTTGGGGCCGATAGGCCCGGCGTCGACACCTTCGCCGGTGACCTCGGGCTTCTGCAGCAAGGCGCCGGCGACGACGTTCAACTGGTCGGTCAGAGACCCGGCCAACGAGATCTCCCAGCCCTTGTGCACCTCCTCACCGAGCGCGCGGTAAACTCGTGCGGGATCAAGGTTGAAGTACGGTTTGCTGATCTTGAAATAGCCCAGCACCAGACGGAGCCTCGGCGTGATCGAGTAGCGCATGCCGAAGTCATATTGCTCGGTGTGGATGGCCGGCGGCGCCTCCTGGGCGTTGAGCGCGTTCTCGGGCGCGAGCGGCACTTCCTCGAGCCCTTGGGTGAAGCTGGCGTAGGCCACCGCCTTCGGCGACAGGGTGACGGCGAGCGCGCCGTTGAAGAACAGCGGCTTGTCGCGTGTAACGGTTGGTGCGCCCGTCGGCGGCGTCACGGTCTTCTCGTAGTCGACCTTCTGCACGCCGAGCGTCGCCTCCCCTAAGCTGCGCCAGGCGAGCTGGTACTGGACGCCCGCGGCGCGCTGGCGGACCTCGTCCCAGGACGACGCGCCGTAGACCCAATTGGGTTCCGGGATGAACACCCGCCGGCCGACCACTTGAGGCGCGATGAGCGCCGAGGCGGCGCCCCCGAAGTTGCGCTCGACGTTACGGCCACGCACCGACAGATGCAGTGTCTGGCGCAGGTTGGCGCCGGTGAACACGCCGGTCAGCCGCGCCTCGCCCGATATGCTGACCTGTTCCTGCGGGCGCTCGTTGGTCACCAGGTGCTGAGCCGTCGCGCCCGTCTGGTCGGCGCCCAGATACAGGTCGGCGACCGGGCCGTCGCCAAAGCCGTCGTGGCGGAACAGCCCGGCCTTGAACGTCCAGTGCTGGCCGAGCGGCGTGTGACCGAGCACGCCGTACGTATGGTAGGTCAGATCGCTCCTCGACCAGCTCTGACCGAAGAACACCGGCTCGACGTCTGGCGGTAGGAACGGGCCGGACGTGAACACCAGCGGGTTGAACTTGCTGTGCGTCGCCTTGCCGACGCCGGCGAAGGCCGCGAGTTCGCTGGTCTGGCTTGGCCGCCAGCGCGCCACCAATCCCGACGCGCGAGTGTCGATCTGAGCGAATGGCGCCCCGTTGTCGTCGTTGCGCCACATCGCGGCGCCGGACAGGCCGAACTTGCCGGGGACCACCTGGATGTGGGCGTCGGCCTCCAATGAATAGGTGTCGTTGGATCCTATCTGCACGACGGTCGAGAAGGCGTCGGGCCCCATCGCCGGCTTCAGCGTGTATTCGGCGATGCCGGTGGGCGCGGGGAAAGGATAGCTTTGCGCGGTCAGGCCGACGCGGACCGTGGTCGCGGCCAGCACGCGCGAGGGCATCACCCCGCGCATATCGAAATACAAGCCCTCGATCCGCACATTGCTCGCCGCCAGCGGACTGAAACCGCGCGCGTCGCGCTCGTTGTACAAACCGATCTTCTCATTGCCGAAGCTGACGCCGAACGCATCGTCCGCCGACCGGGTGGCGTTCTCCGCCGCGCGTTGCTGAGCCAGGGCTGGCGAACTGATGAGGGCCGCAGCCGTCGCCAGCGCCCATCCGAGATAGCGCATTCCCCCTCCTGTCTTTGCGACCGGGACCCTGGCGAACGACACCCGCCGCTGGTGAGCGACTTGCGCGGCCTCAGGCGCGCGTCCGGTAACAAACGTCAGTCCGAATTTACGCCGGCTGACTTGAGGTGACGGTACGGCGGCACGAACACGCTGTCCATGATACGCCCGGCGCTTTTTACGCAGCGGAAGCAAAAACGCCAGAGTGCGGGAAAAGACCAATTGGCGTCGGCGATCTTAAGTCTATCGACGACCCACGCTGAGCACATCATCCGAATAAATTTTCGTACACTGCGCATATATTCCAAAGATCCACAGTGGAATGTCACGACCGGCCGCATGCTCAATATATCTTGCGGGAACGGCTGCAGACGGCTCTAAGGCGGCTAAGAGGCTGTTTGGAAAAGGCGTGAGCGGTGATTCCGCTTCATCGTGGTCTGTGATTCAAGCTCGGGATGTGGACCGAGCAGAGCCGTGGCCGGATGGCCAAGATCGCGAAGAAGACCAAGCGATATCCATCTGATC
>NZ_JAUXZW010000362.1 GCF_030693805.1 Phenylobacterium sp. | reverse complement strand
TTACCTATCAACGAACCCCCGCTTGCAGCATTGTACCAGTTTAATGTTCCACCAGTGCATCCTGAGGTAGTGAGCGTAACTGTGCCCGGACCACAACTGACACCATCAACACCAACAGGAGCAGCTGGACTTGGGTTGACTGTGATGGTAAAAGTTTGAGGCAGTCCCTGGCAAGGATTGGTACCACCGGTGTACATTGGATATACTGTAACCGTTGCTGTGATTGGGTTTGCGGTTGCATTAGTTGCAGTAAAAGAAGGGAAGGTAGTGGTTACAGTACCGCTTGCTCCAAGGCCAATACTTGTATTATTGTTCGTCCAATTGAAGTAGTTCGCGTTTGGAGCCAAAGCACCAAAATCGATAGCAGTTGAAGGTTGTCCGTTACAGACTGTCAGGTCTGAAGGTTTTGTCATAGAGGAATTAGGGACTACAATTAACTTTTGAATCCCGCTGTAACTTTCGGCACATCCGCCATTAATAAACTGAGCTTTATACAAATAGGATGAGTTACCTCCTAAGATTTGATAATTGATAGTAAGGTTTCCATTCGTGGTTGTAACAGTTGTTCCCGGGATTACTTGCCAGGTAGCCCCATTATCTATACTTCGCAACCATTGCCCTAAAAGCACCCCATTACCTCCATTGGCAGTAGCAGTTAAATAAACATCACTACCCGAGCTGCCATCACAAGATATGACAGTAGTATTTGTTGCATCAACATTTAACGGTGACCCAACGATTAGTTTGGCTTCTGTAGTCGTAGCAGTTCCACATATATTCGTAAATACAGCTTTGTATTTATTATTATTCATATTTGGCGCTGCCGTAAGGGTTAGCGTAATGGAGGTTTGGCCAGTCATGAGGTTTCCGTTATCATACCACTGTACCGTGGGTGTAGGTGTTCCACTTGCACCGGCAGTAAAAGTTACCACCACATCTTTACAGGTAGAATGATCAGCAATATCAAGAGTGATAGCAGGTGGAGTATTAACAGTAATGACAACAGTAACAGGCAATCCTGCACAACCATTCGCAGTTGGTATAATCGAATAAGTGGCAGTTCCTGCATAGGCTCCGGTTGCGGTCAGCGTTTGTACAATTGTTGCCCCTGAACCGTTAGATGCTCCAGAGACTCCGGATTGAACAACAGTCCAGTCAAAGGTGGTTCCAACAACACTACTGGTTAACGAAATGGAAGTTGAAGAACCGGTGCAAAAGGTTTGAGAAGAAGGGGTAGCCGTTACAACAGGAATCGGTTTAACTGTAACGGTAATGGTAAAGGGCGTCCCTGCACATAAATCGGTAGTTGAAGTTGGAGTAACGACATATTGCACGGTGCCGGCTGTTGCATTGCTTGGATTGGTCAAAACCTGATTGATCGTTGCTCCTGATCCGGCACTGGCTCCCGTGATGCTACCAGTTCTTGTTCCGATTGTCCAGGAAAAACTGCTCGGTGTACTTGCTGTCAATGCAATATTCGGACCTGTTCCGCTGCAGGTGCTTGCACTCGCGGCATTGGTAACTGTTGGTGTCGGATTGACCGTGATGGTTGCTGTACCTGCCTGACTTTGCGAACAAGTTGTGGAACTGGCATCCTGAACACTAACCAAGGAATAGGTAAAAGTTCCGGCTGTGCCAGTTGGCGCTGCAATAGTAACGCTGTTTCCGCTGGTGGTGGCTAATGCCTGATTCGATCCACCATTGATCGTATAGGTAAAAGTGAAGGGGGCTATTCCGGTAGCACCGGTAAAAGTTACGTTCGGAGCAGTTGCATTCTGGCAAACAGCAGTAGTTCCAGAGATTGTTGCTGTTGGCAAAGGATTTATATTTACAGTAATTTCATCTTCAGCAGTAAACCCATTGCCATCAGTTACAGTAACCATTACGTTGTAAGTGCCAGCGATGGTTGGGGTTACGGTAATATCTTGGGTAGAACCAGTAAATCCTGCGGGAATTGAAGTCCATGCAAAAGTTGCTACCGGGTCTGCAGTGGTGGTAGATGTTAAAGTTATGGGTGAGTTGTTGCAAACAAAAGCAGGATTTGGAACGTTGGTGATGGTAATTGTCGGTTCGCTTAAGGCAGTGAATGTTATACCTTGTGTTGCACCAGTGATGGTTAAATTATTTGAACCAAAAGTTGCACCGATGATTTTCGACCAGTTAGTAGAATAACTTCCAACGATAAACCCTGTAACATCTCCGGTTGCATCAGTATTGGTATAAGTTGCGTTAA
>NZ_JAUXZW010000360.1 GCF_030693805.1 Phenylobacterium sp. | reverse complement strand
CTACCTGAGCCCAGCCCTGCAAACGGTGCAGGCGCCGATGGCGGCCGCGCTGTCCACCACCTCGCGCCTGGACACGGCCTGCCGCCACGGCGACGCCGCACAGGTGGACCGCGCTGCGCTGGAGGCTTTTCTGCGCGACACCAGCGGCGGCTACCTGGCCGTGTGCCGCCACCCCGACCCGGCGCTGCCGCCAGAGGCCTGCGTGGAGAGCGTGGCCGGCGTGATGATCGACGCGAGCGCTCGCCAGATGTGGGTGGCGCCGGGTGTGCCCGACACGGTGGCCTTTGCGCTGGTCTGAGCGGCCCGCTGGCGCGTTCAGGCTCAGCCCCGCCCGAACAGCCGCGAGGGATCGAGCCGCACCTTGACCTCCTCGGAGGCGACCGTGTCCTTGATCGCAAAGGCCGGGTTGGCGGTGTCGCGCAGGCTGGGCGCCGACAGCGGTATGCCGTTCTTGCCGATGATGGCCATCACCATGGGCGCATTGAGCAGCGGCGTGCTGCGGGTGACGACGGCGATCTCGTCGCTTTGCAGCCGCACGTAGCTGCCGGGCAGGTACATGCCCAACTGCTTGACCAGCAACTGCCCCAAGGGGTTGGACTGGCTTTGCATCTCCAGAAACTGCGCCCGCGCGGCCGCCCGCACCGACTGCCCGCGACGGGTTTTGCGCGGGCTGATCCGGGCCACGAAGCGGTCTGCCAGCTGCAGCAATTGCTGGGCCGTGTGATGCACGGGGCGGCTGGTGGGGTAGCCGCCGCCCTGGGCGTGTTCGTGGTGGTCTCTCACCAGGTCCAGCCACAACAGGTCGGTCACGCCCAGCTGCTCCAGCATGTTGGCACCGACGTGGGGGTGGTTTTTGATGGCTTCGCGCTGGTGCGCATCGGGGCCGACCTTTTGCACGGCCAGCTGGTTCTGGAGTCGCGCCATGCCCACGTTCATGGTCAGCGCGGCGTTGAACAACGAGCATTCCTGCGCGTGGCTCAGGCCCGCCGTTGGCCCGATCACGTGGCAGACGGCCGCGGCGGCCAGGGCGTTGCTGGTGCTGTAGCCCAGTTGCGTGTCGTACAGCATCTGCACCAGCACAAACAGGCTCTCGTCGGGGTGGCGGTCCATCAGGCCGAGGGCCTTGTGCCGCAAGGTGTTGAAGCGCGGCAGAAAATCGCGCACCAGCAGGTTTTGTTGCAGCAGTATCGAGAGCTGGGCATGCAGGTCCAGCCAGTCGTCGTTCATGCTGCGCATCGCCTCGTCTGTGGCGCGGTGGGCCACGCGCAAAGCGGTCTGGTGCACGGTCTGGCCTGCCAGCAACCAGTCGCGGCGGTCAGCTTCGCGGATGCTGGGTTGGTGGCGGCTGAGCAGCTGTTGGCGTTCCAGCGTTTCCAGCATCTCGCCTTTGCGCATCAGCAGCACGCCGCGCGCGTTCCAGATGTCTGCGGGAATGGGGCGGTTGACCTCAATGCCAGCTAGCGACACGGCGATGTAGCGATCGGTGGACGGCGTTGACAGGGCTGACACCAGGCTTTGGGTGGTGGCTGCGCGCTGCGTCTTTTCAGAACCTTTGTGGTCGGACATGCCAGTCGCTGCCGTGTGTTCGTGGCCGGTGGTGCGGGGAACGCACCGAACGGCGCTGTCTGGAGCGCTGGCTGCGGTACGCATAGCGCATGCGCCAGACCTGCCAGCCTGCGCCGATCAGCAACAGACCGCTGAGCCATCCGAGCGTGTTGGGCAAGTTGAAGAGGGTGAGCAGGCCGGCGATGGCGTACAGCGCTGGTAAGGCTTCGTACAGCCGGTGGGGAAGGGTGAACCGTCTCAAGATGATTGTTCTGAAAATGAAACCGATGCCGCGCTGGATTGAATGCGGCGGGTGTTTTCAAAATATACATCTGAGAAGCGAATTAAATCAAATTAACACGATTTATTACATCATTTTTATTTCATAAAACACATTAATATCAATAAAAACAAATCAAAGGCCGGTCACATCCCGGTTGCGGCGTCCGGCTTTTCGTCCTGATAGCGGTTGTGGATCGCCAGGAGTTGATCCAGGTGGCTGTGCACCACCGCCACGCAGTCCCGGTCGAGCTGGC
>NZ_JAUXZW010000343.1 GCF_030693805.1 Phenylobacterium sp. | reverse complement strand
CTGGATGACCCGCTGGCGCCGTCTGGTCCGCGACTACGAGGCCCGGATCGACGTCTCGCAGGCCATGATCCTCGTCGCCATGGGCGGAAACCTGCTACGCCGGACCACCCACCCGTGAGTTTCCAAACGGACTCTGAGCGGGGTGCGGGTGCTGGACATGACCGCGCTGATCTCCGGACCCCTGTGCAGCCAGGTCCTGGCCGATCTGGGCGCCGAGGTGATCCGGGTAGAATCGGCCGGCAGCGACGTGATGCGCTTCGTGGCGCCCCTGCATCAGGGGATGAGCGCCTTCTTCGAACAGGTGAACCGCGGCAAGAAGTCGATCACCGTGGATCTCAAGAGCGATGAGGGCCGCGCCATGGTCCACAAGCTCGCCGACAGCTCCGACATCTTCCTGCAGAACAGCCGGCCGGGCGTGATGGAGCGTCTGGGCTTCGGCTACGAAGCTCTGCGCAAGTCCAACCCGCGACTGATCTATGTGGCGATCAGCGGCTTCGGCGAGACCGGCCCGTTCGTCAATCGACCTGCCTATGACGCGGTGATCCAGGGGATCACCGGCTTTATGCCAATCCAGGGCGGCGTCGGCGGCGATCCCGTGGCGATCCGTTCGGTGATCGCCGACAAGATCACCGCCATGTCGGCCGCCAACGCCACGGTCGCGGCGCTGTACCATCGCGACCACGACGAGGGACGCGGGCAGAAGGTGTCGGTAAACATGGCCTCCGCGTTCTCGGCGTTCATGCTGGTCGATCAGATGCACGACCATACGTTCGTGTCGTCCGGGATGGAGCCGACGCCGCGCTCTGGATCGCTAGGGTCCTACCGGCTGCTCGACACCGCCGACGGCCAGGTGATCGGCATGGTCCTGCAACCCAGCCAGTGTGAGCGCTTCCTCACCGCGCTCGGCCGGCCGGACATGGTCAGCGACGAGCGGTTCGCGACCATGCCCTCGATCGGCCGCCACATGGATCTGCTCTACGACACCGTCGCCGACACGGTGGCCGCCATGACCACCGAGGCCTTCCTCGCTCTGATGGAGGAGAACAGCATCCCCTACGGCAAGGTGAACACCACCGCCGAGTTCCTCGCGAGCCCCGAGGCGCTGCACAGCCAGGCCTATGTCGACGTCGAGGATCCGGAATTGGGGACGGTGCGCCACCTCAACTATCCCGCCCGATTCGAACGCTCCCCGGCGGACGCTACGCGGCGCGCACCGAAGCTCGGCGAGCACAACGACGAGATTCTCGCGCCCCTGCGCCAACCGGCCGGCGCGGGCTGAGCGAGCCGCGATCTACCGCATGCCCAGCGCCTCGACCATGTCCAGGTCGATGGCGGCGTGCAGGGAACGGATAGCGGACATGTCCGTCACCTCCTGCGACTGCATGTCATAGGGGTTGAACACCGACTGGGTCATGTTGTGCATCTGGTTCTGCCGGTAGGACAGGAACAGGTCGTCGAAGCTGGGCGCGTCCGCCACGCCGCTCGCGACCAGCACGTTGCGATAGAGCGCGATCAGATCGCGCTCGTGCTTGCGCCGGCCATCGGTGGTCAGCGAGCTCATCATCATCTCGGCGTGGTCGTGGCCCGGGGCGCCGGGGAAGACGAGCTGCCAGTCCAGGAAACCGGGGGCGCCGTCGGGCTCGTAGAACATGTTCCCGGAGTGTGGATCGCCATGGCAGAGCGTGTGCGGGAGCCGGTCGTTCAGCTCGTACAGGCGGGTGAGCGCCGCCAGCGCGAACGCGCGGTCGGGAAACACCTGGCGGAGCATGTCGCCGTAGACCCGCTCATGCACCGCGTTCCAGTGCTTCTCGCGCAGCAGGTAGTGCAGGAAGCTGCGTTGCGGGTCGGCCCAGGCGCGATAGGCCGGCAGGCGGGGATCATTCCAGAACTTCGCATGCAGCTTGCCGAGGCCTTCCATGGTCGCCGCCACGGTGTCGAGCGACTTGTCCAGAGTGACGTGGCCGAAGCGCACGCCGCGCTGGGTCATGTCCTCCAGGATGATCACGCCCTGCTTGGCCTCCTCATCGACGCCGGCGAAGTAGGCGAGCGGAATGTTGACCGGAACCTCGGGCGCCAACTCGGCATAGAAGCGCGCCTCCTGAATCAGCACCGCCCACACGCGATTGCGCATGACGTCGTCGAAGCCGCCTTTGACGTAGATCGACGCCGGCAGATCCGCGTGTCCGCCTTGCTCGGCGTAGGTCAGTGCGAAACGCGCCGACGTCGAAGTGCCGGAGCGTTCCTGGTCGCGCGTGGCGCTGGCCACCCGAACGCCGGGGAAGCGCGTGTCGAGCGCTTGCGTCAGCCAATCCGGCGTCACCGCGTCCAGCGACAGCGGCAGGCGCATGCGCGTGGCGTTCAGGCTCATGGTCGCGTCCTCACCCAAATTTTCTTGTGTTCCGTAAGTTAGGTTATGGTGCGTATTCCCCGGACGATGCAAGCTCGTCCGGGTTCGCCGATCAACGGCGGCGGGATGTTTCATCGTCAAGGGAGTCGGCGCATGCGGGCCGCGGTGTTCGAACAGGCTGGATCGAAGCTCAAGGTTCAGGACGTGCCCGATCCGACGCCCGGGCCCGGCCAGCTGGTGATGAAGGTCAAGTACTGCGGCGTCTGCGGCAGCGACCTGCACATGACCGACGCCCACGCGCCGAGGAACCCGACGGCCGGCTCGATCCTGGGGCATGAGTTCTGCGGCGAGGTGGTCGCGGTGGGGCCGGGCGTCGAGGGCGACTGGAAGACCGGCGACAAGATCACCGCGCTGCCGTTCATCGGTTGCGGCGGCTGCGCGGCCTGTCTCGCCGGCCAACCGGTGTGGTGCTCGCAGGGCAAGTCGCACGCCGGCGGCGTCGTGCCGGGCGGCTTCGCGGAATACGTCGCCGTCGGCGCGCGCGAGACCCTGCGATTACCGCAGAGCCTGTCGTGGGAGGAAAGCGCCCTGGTCGAACCGCTCGCGGTCGGACTGCACGGCGTGGAGCTGGCGAAGCTGAAGCCGGGCGCCAATATCCTGGTGGTCGGCGCAGGCCCCGTCGGCCTCGCCGTCGTCGCCTGCGCCAGGGCGCTCGGGGCTGGCCGCATCGTGGTCACGGCCAAAAGCGATCGACGCGCCGACCTGGCGCGCGCCATGGGCGCCAGCGACTTCGTCACCACCGAGGAGAAGGTCGGCTCCGCGTTCCGCAAGCTGGTCGGCGGCCCGCCGGACGTGATCTTCGAGTGCGTGGGTTCGCCCGGGATGATCGACTACTGCATCGGCCTGGCCGCGCCCCGCTCCACGATCGTGGTGCTGGGCGTCTGCATGCAGCAGGACACGATGCGGCCGATGCTGGGGATCGTGAAGGAGCTGAACCTGCAGTTCTCCCTGGCCTACGGCGTGCGTGACTTCGATGTCGCGGCGGACATGCTGTTGCGCTCGCGCGTCGATCTCACCGGCATGGTCACGGACATCGTCGACTTCGACGCCTTCCCGGACGCCTTCGAGGCGCTGCGCCACCGCAGCCACCAGTGCAAGGTGCTGCTCGCGCCGGCCTGACGGATCCTCGATCCGACTGCGCCGCGCAGGCTTGACGTCAGCGCCTTAGCCTAGGCGTTTGCGGCGCAAGGTTTCGAATAGCCGCCACGGGAGGGCATGCAATGGCCAGGGTCGTCAGGTTCCACGAGACGGGCGGGCCAGAAGTGCTGCGCGTCGAGACCCTCGACGCCGGCGAACCCGGCCCAGGCGAGGCGCTGGTGCGGATCGAGGCGATCGGGCTCAATCGCGCCGAGGCCGCACGCCGTGGCGGCCACTACATCGTCAAGCCGCCGTTGCCGGCGCGCCTGGGCGCGGAGGCCACGGGCGTGATCGTCAAGCTCGGTCCCGACAGCGGCGACTGGGCTGTGGGCGACGCCATCTGCACCACCCCCAACGGCGGGCTGGTGCAACCCGGCGTATACGCCTCGGAAGTGGTGTTGCCTCTGGCCGGAATGCTGCGGCGCCCCGAGGGTCTCGCGCCGGAGCAGGCGGCTTCGGTGTGGGTGGCGTTCTTCACCGCCTGGGGCGGCATGGTGGAGACCGGCGGCCTGGCCAAGGGTGAGTTCGTGATCATCCCCGCCGCCTCCAGCGGCGTCGGCCTGGCCGCCGTGCAGATCGCCAGCGATCTCGGCGCGATCCCGATCGCCGCCACCCGGCGCAGCGACAAGGCCCAGGCGCTGCGCGACGCCGGCGCCGCCCACGTGGTGGCCACCGAGGAGCAGGACCTGAAGGCCGAGGTGGCGCGGATCACCGATGGCAAGGGCGTGCGGCTGATCTTCGATCCCGTCGCCGGACCATTCGCCGAGACGCTGTTCGAATGCCTGACCGATGACGGCGTGCTGATGATCTACGGCGGCATGGCGAACCTGCCAGCCACCTTCCCGCGGCAGTTGGCGATCCGCCGGAATCTGACGATGCGAGGCTACAACTTCTTCACCATGCTCAACGACCCGGCGCGGCGCGCGGCCGCCTACGATTACATCTGGGCTCGGCTCAAGGACGGACGTTTCAGGATGCCGGTGGCTAAGGTGTTCGCTCTGGAGGATGTGGTCGAGGCGCACCGCTACCTTGAGTCTAACCAGCACGTCGGCAAGGTCGTCATGCGGCCCTGAGCGGGTCGGGTCACGGGGTTACGTTGACGGTTGCGGTCGGCGACCGAGACCGCGCCGCGGGAAGGGGAGTGGTGCAGATGACCGAAGAGGGCCGAGCGCGCGCGAAGGTGGTGTTCCTGGACCGCGCCACCCTGCCGCCCGCGGTCGTCCTCCCGACGCTGGATTTCGCCCACGACCTGGAGGTCTTCGAACGCAGCGCCCCGCATGAGGTCGACGCACGCATCGCCGGCGCGGACATCGTCATCGTCAACAAGGCGCCGATCACCGCCGCTGCACTGCAAGGCGCGCCGGCGGTCAAGCTGGTGGCCGTCGCCGCAACCGGCGCGGATAACATCGACCTGGCGGCCTGCCGCGCCCGTGGCGTCGTGGTGTCGAACATTCGGGGATACGCGGTCAACGCTGTGCCGGAGCACACGATCGCGCTGATGCTGGCGCTACGGCGCAACCTGATCGCCTATCGTCAGTCGGTGGCCGACGGTCGTTGGTCGCAAGCCGGGCAGTTCTGCTATTTCGACTATCCGCTCGGCGACCTTGCGGGCGCGACGCTGGGCATCGTCGGCGCGGGCGCGCTGGGCGGCGCGGTCGGTCGACTGGCCGGCGCCTTCGGCATGCGTGTCCGCTACCTGGCGCACCATCGCGCGATCGATGAGCGGCATGTGTCGCTGGAGACTTTGCTGGGCGAGAGCGACGTGATCTCGCTGCACTGTCCACTGACACCGCAGACGCGCCACATGATCGGCGCCGACCAGTTCGCACAGATGCGGCGTCGACCCATCTTGATCAACACTGCGCGCGGCGGGTTGGTGGACGACACGGCGCTGGTCGATGCGCTGGTCAGCGGTCAGATCTCCGGCGCCGGGCTGGATGTTGTCGGCGTGGAGCCGATGCCGGACGACCACCCGTTCCGCGCGCTGCTGGGGATGCCGAATTTCATCGTCACGCCGCATGTGGCCTGGGCCAGCGTCGGGGCGACAGACACTCTGGCGCGCCAGCTTGTCGACAACATCAACGGGTTCTGGGCCGGCGCGCCCCGCAACGTTCTCGACCCACGTTGAGCGCTGCGCCGACGCCCATTCGGAGGAGCGAGATGGCTGACTTCACCACGGTGCGTTCGATGATGTTCGTGCCGGCCAATCTGCGGCGCCGGTGGGAGCGGGCGCACACGCGCGGCGCCGACGTGCTGATCGTCGACCTGGAGGATGGGGTCGGTGTGCCCGACAAACCCGAGGCGCGCACCATGGTGGGCGATGCGGTCGACTTCCTGGTCGGCGAGGGCGCGCGCGTGGTGGTGCGCATCAACGCGCCCTGGCTGATGGCGATCGAGGATCTCAAGGTCGCCGTGCGCCCCGGCGTCTCGGCGCTGATGGTCCCCAAGGTGGAGGACGCCGGCCGTCTCGCCGCGCTCGCGCAGATCGTCGGCGAGCACGAGGCCGAGCGCGGGCTGCCGAAGGGCGCGATCGCCTTCATCGTCATGATCGAATCGCCGCTGGCGCTGGAACATCTGGGCGAGATCGCCGATGCGCCCAGGGTGGCGGGGCTGACCTTGGGCACGGAAGATTTCTCGCTGAGCATGGGCGTCGCGCCCACCGCCGACGTGCTTGACCATCCCGCCCGGTTGATCGCCCTCGTCACCAAGGCGCGAGGCATCGCCGGGTTCGCGGTGCCGACCAGCATCATGGGCATCGACGAGCCGGAGGTCTTCGGCGCGGCCGCCAGGCGGGCGCGCGCCATGGGCCTCAACGGCGGCGCCTGCGCGGACCCTCGCCAGGTGACCGAGGCCAACGCGGCGTTCAGTCCCTCGACCGAAGAGATCGCCGAGGCGCACGCGGTGCTGGCGGCCTGGGAAGCGGGCGGCGGACAGGGCGTCGTGCGCTATGGCGCGCGCATCCTGGACGTCCCCGTGGTCCTGCTCGCCGAGAGGACCCTGGCCCAGGCCCGCGCCCTGGGTTTCTGAGTCAGCATCACAGTCGACGGCGTGGCGGCGGCGTGGAACGCTGTCCGCAGCGGACGAGGGATCGAACATGGCTTGGGCAGGTCTTGAAGGCTTCGTAGCGGGGCGCAGCGGTTTCGCCCGCCACGCGGCGGCCGCGGCGTTCCGGCGCGCCGACAGGGTGATGAGCGGCGTCTTCGAAGCCGGCGCCGGGTATCCGCCGTCCGCCGGCCAGGCCGAAGCCTATCCCGTGCCGCTCTATCTGCGCTGCCGTGACGAGACCGGGCGGGAGACGCAACGCATCGTGACGATCCACGACATCGCCCCGCGTGGCGCAGCGACGGGCTTTTGCCATTTGCGGGAGGATATCCGCACGTTTCCGCTGGAGCGGATCATCGAGGTCTTCGACGTCGGCCTGGATGAAGCGAGTTCGGACGCCGCGCGCTTTTTCTCCGATCACCCGTTGCTGGGTCAGTCGAGCGACGCTGAGCGCGCCGCCATCGACGCCTGCAAGGATGAACTGGTGTTGCTGACCATGACCGGTCCCGAGGGCCGTCTGTCTAATCCAGGACAGCAGGACATCGCACTCGGCCTGGTCCACGCCCGCCGCCCGAACGCCGAGCTGGACGAGCCGCGGTTGCGCCGGCTGCTGTCGTTGCTGATCGCCGACGAAACGGCTTTCCACGCGGCGCTGGCGAGACTGAAGCGCGCCAGCGTGGAGGACAAAGAGACCCTGCTACGGCGTCTGACGCAGTCGCTTGAGACCCTGACGATCAACCCGCACCCGACCCAATACGCCTTCGTGGCCTTCATCGAACGGAGTCTGCTGCTGTCCTAGGGTGAACATTCGGCGCGCGCATGACGCGCCGTTCCAGGCTGCGCGAGGCTCAGATGACGCCGCTCGGCACGTCGCGGCGGAAGCGCTCGGCGAGCCAGTTCGAGAAGGCGGCCACCACCCAGGGCGTCGGCGTACGGGCCTCGGGCGTCGCCAGATAGTAGGCGGAAGATCCCTGGACGCGGCTGCCGGGAAGCGCGGTCAGGCGACCGGCCTCGAGGTCGGCCTCGACCACGAAGCGGGGCAGGACGGCCGCTCCCAACCCCGCAATCGCCGCCGACACCCCCATCGAGAACGCCTCGACCCTGACGCCGACGCCACGTCCGCGGGAGTCCGCGCCCACCGCGGCGAACCAGACCGGCCACGCCAGCGGCCGTGACGACACATAGATCAGCGGCAGATCGGCGATCTGCTCCAGGCCTGATGAGGCGTCCAGCAACCCAGGCGCGGCGACGACCACCGTCTCTTCATGGGCGAGGAACTGCAGGCGCGCGCCTGGCCACTCCGGATGGCCGAAATGGATCGCCGCATCGATGCGCTCGATCGCGAAGTCGAAGGGCGCGACGCGAGTCGACAGCGTGAGGTCGAGGCCGGGGTTCTCCTCCAGGAACGAGCCCAGGCGTGGCGTCAGCCACATGGCGCCCAGGGTCGGCAACGTCGCCACGTGCAGTTCGCCGGCCTGCGGATCGTTGCGCCGTAGCGCGTCGGTCGCGTGCTCCAGGGCGCTGAGGTTGGCGCCGATGGCGGCGAGGTAGCGCGCGCCGGCGTTCGTCAGGATCAGCCGCTTGCGTGTGCGTTCAAACAAGGTGACGCCCAGCCGAGCCTCCAGCGCCATGACCTTGCGGCTGACCGCGCTCTGCGTCAGGTGCAATTCGATCGCCGCGCGGGAGACGGTGCCGAACTTCGCGGTCGCCTCGAACGCCTCGAGATCACCGAGAGAAGGCAGGGTGCGGCTCACTTCATTCCTCATACGCATGATGTCGTGACGAGCGAACATTAGGGCCTCGGCCCGATGCGTGGCTAGACTTCGCCGAAATAGCCGGGGAGAGGATTCGCCACATGAGTCAAAACACCGCCGCCGACGCACCCGCTGGGACCGTCGCGCAGGACCTTCCGATCTACAACGGGGGCCAGGTCTTCCCGTGGTCCGCAGAGCAGCAACTCGTCGGCTATCCGGCGATGCACAAGCTGTTCGCCCACCATGTCGTTCGGCACGGCGACCACGTGCATCCGCTGCCGGCCGCGGCGCGTCAGATCGAGCCGACCTGGAGCTACGACGGCCGGAACTGGACGCTCGACGAATACATGAGCGCCTACCGCACCTCGGGCGTGCTGGTGCTCAAGGACGGCGAGGTGGTGCTCGAGCGCTACGGCCTCGGCCGCAAGCCGACGGATCTGTGGATCTCGTTCTCCGTCGCCAAGTCGCTGACCTCGTTGCTGGTGGGGGCCGCGATCCAGGACGGCAAGATCGGCAGCCTGCACGACTCCGTCAGCCAGTACGTGCCGGAACTCAAGGGCAGCGCCTATGACGGCGTCTCGGTGCGCCAGATGCTGATGATGTCGTCCGGCGTCGCCTGGAACGAGGACTACACCGATCCAAACTCCGACGTGTCGCTGGCCGCCGGGCGCATGAGCTACATGGCCCAGCGCCCGCGGGCGCACCCGCCGGGCACGGTGTTCAAGTACAACACCGGCGAGACTGACATGGTCGGCGTCATGCTGCACCGCGCGGTGGGCAAGCCTCTGGCGGACTACATGTCGGAGAAGATCTGGAAGCCGTTCGGCATGGAGCAGGACGCCACCTGGCTGCTCGACGCCCACGGCCAGGAGCGTGGCGGCGCCTGCATGTCCTTGACCCTGCGCGACTACGGCCGCATCGGCCTGTTCGTGGCGGGCGGCGGCAAGGCCGGCGGCAAGCAGGTGGTGCCCGAGTGGTACATCGCCGAGTCGACCTCGGTGCAGCTCGACAACGGCACGCCCCCGCCCGGCGGCTACGGCTATTTCTGGTGGATCCGTCCGAACGGCGCCTACGAAGCCGGCGGCATCTTCGGCCAGTCGGTGACCACCTTCAAAGACGAAGGCCTGATCATCGTGGTCAATTCGGCCTGGCCCGCGCCGGTGGGCGATGAGCTGAACGCAGCCCGCAACGCCCTGTTCGAAAGCGTGCGCGCCGCGGTCAAATAGCCGGAGCCACACCGGCATACGGACGCCGCCGCCGCGGCGCCCGTATGCCGGCCCGCGGCCAGCGGCGCTCCATCGGATCTCTCGAATTCTCGGACAGGGCCAGGATGCTTCGCGGTCGCGCCGGCGTCGAAATGCGGGAGCTGCTGACCCTGGCCTGGCCGGTGGTGCTGTCGCGCCTCGGCGTCATGGCCATGGGCCTGTCGAACGCCGTCGTCGTCGGTCGCTATTCGGGGCGCGAGCTGGGCTACCATGCGATCGCCTGGGCTCCGTCATCGGTGGCGATCACCGCCTCGATCGGCTTGCTGATGGGCGTGCAGGTGATGACCGCGCGCGCGATCGGCGAGGGCCGCCGCGAGGAAGTCGGCGCCGTGCTGCGCCGAGGCGTCGTCTACGCTTTCTGGATCGGGCTGGCGTCGTCGGTGCTGCTCGGGGTCGGCGGCCCGCCGGCGCTGCGACTCATGGGGCTGGACGCCGACCTCGCCGAGGGCGCCGCGCGCACCACCGTGATCTTCAGCCTGTCGCTCACCGCCCATGTGCTGGCGTGCGCCTTCAGCTTCTGGCTGGAGGGACTGTCGCGGCCGGTCCCGGCGATGGTGATCATGTGGGCTGCCAACCTGGTCAATCTGCTGCTGCTGTTGTGGCTGGTGCCGGGCGCGCCGGGCGTGCCGATAGACGGTGCGGCGGCAGGCGCACTCGCCACTGGCGGCGCTCGGGTCGTCCTGCTTCTGGGCCTGGCGATCTACGTCTTGCGGATGAAGGAATCCCGCGCGCTCGGCGTGTTCCGCAAGGCGCCGCGCGAGCCGCACCTTGAGGCGCAGCAGCGTCGGATCGGCTATGGCGCCGGCGCATCCAACTTCTTCGAGGTGGCGGCGTTCTCGGCGCTGGCCATCTTGGCCGGCTGGGTCAGCCCGCCGGCGGTGGCGGCATGGGCGGTGGTGCTCAGCGTCTCAGGTCTGGTGTTCATGCCGCAGATGGGCGTCGCCACCGCGACCGCGGTGCTGGTCGGGCGGGCGTACGGCGCCGGCGACCGGGAAGCGGTGGTCCGCGTCGGCGTGCTGGGCTTCGGCGTCACCGCGCTGAACACCCTGGCGTTGTCGCTGATCATCTGGCCGGCGGCCGGGCTGGTCGTCGCGGCCTATACCCAGGACGCCGCGGTGATGGCCATCGCCACGCCAGCACTGATCGTGGCCTGCCTCTATTTCGTGACCGACGGCCTGCAGGTGGTGGTGGCCCACGCGCTGCGCGCGCGCGCCGACGTGCTGATGCCCAGCGTCACCCACTTGGTCAGTTATGTCGTCGTGATGATGCCGCTGGCCTGGTGGCTTGGGATCGCCCTGAAGCTGGAGGTGATCGGCCTGGTCTGGGCGGTGAATATCGCCAGCCTGCTGTCCGCCGGCCTGCTGCTTGGCCGCTTCGCCATGCTCAACGCGAGCCCTGTCGTAACCCGTATCGAAGCCACCGTGCGCGCCTGAACGCAGCGCGCTTTAAAGCCAAAGGGAACCAAGCCGATGAACGCCGAGTCGCCTCAGTCGCCCAAGCAGCCGGTCCTCGCCTCGCGGGCGGTGGCGTCGACCAATCACCCCGTCGCCTCGACGGTCGCCCTCAGCATGATCGCCAATGGCGGGTCGGCGGCGGACGCGGCGATCGCCGCAGCGTTCGCACTGACGATCGTCGAGCCGATGATGGTCGGCCCGCTGGGCGGGGGCTACATCGTCCACCGCAGCGCCGAGGGAGTGTTCACCGCGATCGACAACTACGCCG
Organism: Phenylobacterium sp.; assembly: GCF_030693805.1. Classification (GTDB taxonomy): domain Bacteria; phylum Pseudomonadota; class Alphaproteobacteria; order Caulobacterales; family Caulobacteraceae; genus Phenylobacterium. Next base: position 16,400 of record NZ_JAUXZW010000343.1, on the reverse strand, counting down.
CCGGACCGGCGCGCGCGGCCCCCGACATGTATCCCTTGGAGCCAGAGAAAGGGCCGCTGGCGGTGCGCGACCGGCTGAACGAGGTCGGGCGGCTGGCGGCCGGCGTACCCGGCAACCTCAAAGGCTGGCTTGCGCTGCACGCCGCCAAGGGACGCCTGCCGCTCGCCGAGGTCCTGGCTCCTGCCATCGCCTATGCGGAGAATGGGTTCACGGCCAGCGCCTACACCGTCGAGTGCATCACCGCTTCGGCCGAAGATCTTGCCGGCGACCCGGACGCCGCGCGGATCTACCTGCCGGGGGGTGTCCCGCCCAAGCCGGGCGACCGCATCGTCAACGCCGAAGCCGCGGCCACCTTCCGCCTGATCCAGCGCGAGGGAGCCGACGCGCTCTACCACGGCGCGATCGGCGAAGCCCTGGTCCGCGACCATGCGGCGAAGGGCGGCCTGATCACCCAGGCCGATCTCGACGCCTATGAGGTGCGCACCCCGCCGCCTATCGTCGGAACCTATCGCGGCTATGAGATCGTCGGCACGCCGCCGTCCAGCGGCGGCGGCCTGCTGAACCAGCTCGGCTTGAACATCCTCGAGAATTTCGACGTCGCAGCCCTGGGCTTTGGCACCGCCCGCTACTGGCACCTGCTGACCGAGGTGCTGAAGATCATGTACGCCGACCGCGCCAGGTACCTGGGCGACCCGGAGCATGTGTCGTTCCCGCAGGCCTTTCTGCTGGACAAGGACTACGCCGCCAAGCGCGCCAAGGACATCAACCTCGACCGCGCTTCCAGCTTCACGGCCGGCGAGTTCGCTGACTGGCGCGAAAGCAAGAACACCACCCACCTGACTGTCATGCTGGCCGATGGCGAGACCGTCACCATGACCCAGACGCTCAACAACCTGTTCGGCTCGTGCGTCATGGTGCCGGGCACGGGCTTGATGCAGAACAACAACATGACGCTGTTCGACCCGCGGCCGAACCTGCCGAACTCGCCCGCGCCGGGCAAACGGATGCTGACCGCGACCGCCGCCACGGTGGTGCAGAAGGACGGCAAACCGGTGATGGCGCTGGGCACGCCCGGGGGCCTGCGCATCTTCCCGACGGTGCTGCAGGGGATGATCAACGTCCTGGATCACGGCATGACCCTCCAGGAGTCGGTCGATGCGCCGCGGATCTGGTGTGCGGGCGGTGCGCTGGAGGTGGAACCGGGCGTGCCCCAGTCGGTGTGCCACGAGCTGACAGCGATGGGCCACACTATCGCGCGTTCCGAACGCATCGCCGGCGGTATGAACGGCGTGCAGGTGGATGCGACGACCGGCCTGCTGCACGGCGCAGCCTGCTGGCGCGCGGACGGCAGTCCGGCAGGCTTGAGCGGCGGACCGGCGACGCCAGGCAACCTGTTCGGCGCCTCACCCTACGCGATGCGGTAGCGCGGTAAGCAGTCGACATCGGGAATGACCTAGCGGAAGCTGGGCCCGCCACAGGAGCCGTCACGCCTTGTCAGACGCTGGAACGCGGCCCACCGGGCGCTCCCTCCTCATCGTCCTGATCGTCGCCACGGCGGCGCTGATGGAGGGCCTGGACGCGACGATCATCGTCACGGCCTTGCCGAAGATGGCCGAGACCTTCGGCACCAGCCCGATCGCCGTCAGCGTCGGCCTGACCGCCTATCTGCTGTCGGTGGCGATCCTGACGCCGACCAGTGGCTGGCTGGCCGACCGCTTCGGCGCGCGGAACGTGTTCGCCCTTTCGATCTGCGTGTTCACCGTGGCCTCGGTGCTGTGCGGGATGAGTCAATCGCTCTGGACTTTCTGCGCCGCGCGGGTGCTGCAGGGGATGGGCGGCGCGCTGATGACTTCGGTCGGGCGCCTGATCGTGTTCCGCAGCACGCCCAAGAGCCAACTGGTGCGGGCGGTGAACTGGATGACCGTGCCGATGCTGCTGGGGCCCACCTTGGGTCCGCCGCTGGGCGGCTTCCTGACCACCTATTTCACCTGGCGAGCGGGGTTCTTCATCAATGTGCCGATCGGGTTGGCCGGCCTGATCCTGGTGCTGATGTACATCCCGCGCACCGAAGGCGAGCGGCGGCCGTTCGACGTCGCCGGCTTCCTGTTGAACGGCGCAGCACTGGCCTCGCTGATCTTCGGCATGCAGGGCATGGTCGGCCACAACGGCGACTGGCGAATCGGCGCGGCCCTCGCGCTCGCGTCAGGGCCGCTGATCTGGCTGGCCTGGCGTCACGCCCGCACCGCCGCTCAGCCGCTCGTCGAGCTGACCCCGCTGCACAATCCGACTTTCCGGATGACCACGCTGACCGGCGGCAACTTCATGCGCATCGCCGTGGGCGTCACCGGCTTCTTCATGCCGCTGCTGTTTCAGGTGGGGCTTGGCATGACCGCGCTGGCGTCCGGGCTGCTGGTGCTGACCCACATGGCCGGCGATCTGGGCGCCAAGGCGTTCACCACCCAGACTGTTCGGCGCGTCGGTTTCCGCAATGTGTTGATCGCCAGCATCTGTCTCTACGCCAGCGGCATGATGGTGTTCGTCGCTTTCGGACACACGACGCCGCTGTGGCTGATCGGCGTGCTGCTGTTCTTCGCCGGCGCGGCGCGGTCGTTCCAGATGACCGGTCTCTCGGCGCTGCAGTTCGCCGACGTGCCGCAGCAGGAGATGACCGCCGCCTCGACTCTGTCGGCGGTCAGTCAACAGGCCATGCGTGCACTGGGGATCGCCTTCGCTGCGCTGTTGCTGAATCTGATCGCAGTCGCCAGCGGCGGGTCGGGCGAGCACCTGACGCTGTCCAACCTGCAGGTCGCCTTCGCCATCATCGCGGTGTTCGCGCTGGCGGCGCTGCCCTGGTACCTGCGCCTGCCGCATGACGCAGGCTCCGCGGTCAGCGGCCACGCTGCCGTCAAGCGCGCCTAGGGCGACGCCGTCGCCGCCACGCGACGCCGCAGGCTGAGGAACAGCATCAGCGCCATGCTGGCCGCGAACAGGCCGGCGCTGGCCCACAGGGCGCCCATCACCGAGCCGTCGACGATGGTCCAGGCGGCGATCGCAGGCCCGGCGGCGACACCGAAGATCTGCGCGCTGGGCAGGATCAGGGCCGCCTTTCGCGTCGGATCCACCTGGATCAGGAACGGGATCTGGAAGGGAATGGCGAACATCCAGAAGAAGCCGAACACGGTCGCCGCCGCGATGAACAGGGCCGACGGCGGCCCCGCCGCGATTTGCGCGATGGCCGCCACGCTGACGATGCTGCACAGGATCAGCGCCGGCGCCGGGCGCAACCGTGCGGAGTAGAGCGCGGCGACCAGGCCTGCGAGGATCTGCGCGCCCAGCGCGGCCCAGATGCCGATGCCGGTGACGCCGGCCGACTGACCGGTCTGCTCGGCCACGGGCACGATGTAGACCCATAACGCCATGATCGCGGCCAAGTGCAGGAAGGCGGCGAGAAGGGCGATCGCACCGCGCGGCTCCAGCTTGCGCCCCGCCTCGCCGGACGCGAGATCGGGGTAGGCCATGGGCGCTATGGCGGCCATGGAGAGCATCACCACATCCAGTCCCGCCAAACAGAAGTAGCCGCCGGCGCCGCCCCATCGGGGAAGGGCGAAGGCGGTGAGCAGCGCCGCAGCGGCCAGGCCAGACGCGCCCTGGGCCAGCACATACATGCCCCCCACCCGGGTCGGATCGACGGCGCGCGCGGTCAAGCCGGCGAACAGCCACACCAGCAGCCCCGAAGAGATGCCGCACATGAAGCGTGCGACCAGCAGGCCTGGCCCGGCGAGCTGAGTCGCCGAGAGGTTGGCGATCAGCCCGAGCAGAAGGGTGACCACGATCAACCGCCGCAGGCGCACGGGCTTCAGGAACGAGCCGGCGAGGCCCGCCGACACGCCCATGCCGATCGCCTCGAGCATAGCGGCCTGGCCGATCTGGACGGCGGTCAGCCGGCCTTCGGCCGACAGTGCGCCGAGGATCAGCGGTTGCAGGGTCGGGACCAGCCCCGCTGTGCAGGCCAGGGCGAGGATCGCCGTCACCTGAATAGGTGGAAAGTCCGCTCCGCCGGCTGGACCGACGCTCACGTCACCGCGCCCTGAGGCGCTCATCGCCCGCCACCCGTCATTGCGTATCCTCCCGGGCCGTCGGCGCGATTCGTGCGCTCTCTCGTGTCGGCCTGCAGCGAGACTATGACGGCTGGCGCGCGGTTGGAAGGTGGTGTCGCCTGGGTTTGTGACGTTACCAGTCCGGGGTTGCCTGATGCGCGCCTAGCTGGTGCAGTGGACCTAGAGGAAACGATCCTGAGGGGACGCCAAATGACAAAAATCCGAGCTGTGGAATGCCGCCCGTTCATCGACGCCGTCGTCGAGAAGGCCGACGAGATGGGCGCGCCGGTCTCGATCGCCATCGTCGGGCCGGAAGGTCACCTGATCGCGCTGGAGCGGATGGACGACGCCGGCTTCATTACGCCGGAGACGGCCTGGGCCAAGGCCTATACGGCGGCGGCGATGCGTTCGATGAGCCCGCGTTTCCCCGACGGCCTGATCATCCAGAAGTGGTTCAAGGAACGCAATCCGCAGTTCCTGTCCAACCTGTCGGCGCTGACCAACGGCCGGATCGCGGCGTCCGGCGGCTGCGCCGGGATCTTCCGCGGCAATGAGATGGTGGGCGCCTACGGGATCAGCGGCGGCACCTCCGATCAGGACGAGGTGATGGCCCTGTACGCCCGCGAAAAGGTCGGCTGGACGCACATGCCCGAGACGGATGAGACCAAGGCCTCGGTCCGGGAACACATCAGCGAACTCTACGCAAAGGCGGGCATCACCCACGAACCCTGAACGCGCCGTGACGGCCCGTTCAGGGTCGCTTGCGCGATCAGCGTGCGCGGGCCGTCACATCCAGGCTGAGTTTGGTGTCAGGGCCCGGCAGGAACGCCGCCCCGATGACGATGCGCGCGGCGGGGTTCGAATCCATCGGGAAGTGCCGGTACCAGACTTGGTTCATGGCGGCGATGTATTCGGACTTGGTCACATAGACGCGCACCTTGATCACGTCGCTGAAGTCGAGGCCTTCCTTCTCGAGCAACATGCGCAGGTTCTCGAACGCCTGCTCGGCCTGCAGCGCCACGTCCGGGTCGGTAGAGGTGTCCGGCTTGGCCGGTCGGATCGCGGAGTATTCGATGACGTCGCCGATGCGCACGCCATGCGGCACGTTCGGGCCGTGCGGCATGAAGCCGGTGTGGTTGATAAGTTGCTTGGCGCTCATGTGTCCCTCCCAGGGTTTGTGACGTCGGTTCGTGCCGGCTGCGATGTAGCAACCGCCGTCCCGTTGATGAGTGAAGCTTAGAGGCGCGCGCCGCGCCGCGCGACTATTTCATGCCGGTGATCGACGCGCTCATCGCCCGCGGATCGCGGGTCGGCCATCGACCGGCCTCGACCTGGGAGATGAAGTCTTCCACCAGCCGATTGAACTGGTCGGGATCCTCCAGGTTCAGCGTGTGACCGCAGTTCGCCATCACCGCCAGGGCGGCCGTCGGGATCGTCTGCTTCATCAACAGCGCCGGCTGCAGGCAGGGCCAGTCCTCGTCGCCGGTGAGGACCAGCGTCGGCGTCGTGAGGCCGCGCATCTGCTCCACCAGCTCATAGAGCGACGGCCGCTCGCCCTGGACGCCAAGCTGTGTGTTGCGCGACCCGATCAACGAGTGCTCGGCGAGCATGCGCTTGAATTCGGCGAACCCGCGCGGGTCCTTGTTCTGGAACTGCACGCGTGTCGGGCCATAGGCGTACTTCTCGGCGAACACCTCCATGCCGTGGGCGTCGAGGAAGGCGGCGACGGCGGCGACCTCGGACCTGAACTTCTCCTGCTCTCCGGGCTCGGCCCCGTAACCGCAGCCGGCGACGCACAGAGACAGGGCGCGCTCGGGGTGGCGGAAGCCGAAGTGCAAGGTCGCGAACCCGCCCATGGACAGGCCGACAACATGGGCCTTGTCGATCTTCAGGTGATCGAGCACGCAGGCGATGTCCTGCGTCGCGCGCGCCTGCGAATACTGGGCGACATCTTGCGGCACGTCAGACGGCGGATAGCCGCGCGCCGCGAACGAGATCGCGCGGCGTTGCTGGCCGAAGCGCCGCATCTGCGCCTCCCAGGACCGGTGATCGCCGGCGAATTCGTGGACGAAGATCACCGGAACGCCTGCGCCGGTTTCCTCATAATGCAGGCGAACGCCGTCGTCCGCGGTGGCGAAGGGCACCTGCGCCTCCTTGTGCTTGAATGGCAGCGAGAGGCCGGGAGACGGGTCGCCCCGCATCCCGGCCGCGATCCTCTAGTCGCCGGTGCTCAGCGCATGCTGGCCGGTCGTCATGCGGGACTGCCACTCTCGCCAGAAGACCCGCATCTGCAGTTCACCAAGGCCGGTGGGTTTGCTCTTCATGTCCCGCGAGATATCGGACCATTCGACTTCCTTGTGAGTCGCGAAGCCCATCTGGCAGCCTTCGAGGCCTTCGACGTCGTCAGGCGTCGCGAAGCCTCCTGGGCCCTGGAAGCCCAGGTACCAGTCGAGGCGAGCCTTGCGCAGTTCAGGCGAGTCCTCCTTGGGCATGCAGGCCCAGCCGTTGATCTCCATGTAGTCCGGGCTGCTGGGATAGAAGGTCCGGAACACGAACCAACCGTCGATGATCAGCAGATTGGGGAAGATCAGGTAGTTGCCGGCGCCGCCCTCGATCATCTTCGCCTTGTCCGGGCCGTGCCGGTCGGCGAGCATCTTGCGATAGGTCTCCAGCGCCGGGCCGGCATACTTCTCCAGATAGGAGGTCGCCGCCCGGCCGCGCCCGCTGGTGGTCGGATACCCGGTGGTCACGTGGCCGTTGCCAAGCGGGCGCACGTCGCCAAACACCGGCGCGTTGCCTTCCTCCGTCGGGGGACGCATGGCGATCGAGGGCAGGCCCATGTCGGGCATGAAGTGGGTGAAGAAGCGCTCGTGCGTGAACGCGCCGTGGTAGCCGTCCATGCTGTTCTCGACCAGCAGTTTCCAGTTGGCCCGCATTGAATACTTGAAGTGGCCTTCGACGAATTCCATGTCGCCCAGGTTCAGCGTGTTGTCGAGCACCGGCAGGGCGTCGGCCATGTAGGTCTCGAAGTCCTCCATGTCCGGATCGAAGCTGACGAAGACGCAACCACGGTGGTTGTGCATCGCCGGCACCGGCTCCAGGCCCAGCGAGTCGCGGTCGAAGGCTTCGCTGTAGGCTTCCTCGCCCGGAATGCCCTTGAGCTCTCCGCGCGTGTTGTAGATCCAGCCAAGGTAGAAGCAGCGGAACACCTCGGCGCCCGAACCCTTCGCCTCACGGCAGACGAGATTGCCCCGGTGGCGGCAGGTATTGAGCAGGACGCGGACCTCGCCGTCGTCGCTGCGCACCAGGATCAGAGGCCGTCCGGCCACGCTGCGGGTGATGAAGTCCCCGGGATTGGGGAATTCGGAGGTATGCCCTGCGAACAGCCAGGACTTGTCGAAGACTTGAGCGCGTTCTCGTTCAAAGATCTCGCGATCGACGAAGGCGGTGCGATGGATCCTGAAGATCCCGGAATCCTTATCGTCGATGATCAGGCTGGATTCGTTATGTCCGAAGTCAGGCATTCCCGTTCTCCTGAAGCGTGCGTCGAAGCGTCGGAACGCCGTCGTGCGGCCTGTGCGCCCACATCGACGGCTGATTGGTGACGACGTGCAGCCGCAACAAGCCAGCGCCCGCATCCGACGCATCCGTCAAATTGAGCCTGTCGAACTTGGTCACCATCCGCCGCCTAATTGGCCTCAGCGTCAATTTGTAACATCTGGACCGTTGGGGCCACCGAAATCGACGTAGCGTCAAGCAAGGCCGATCACGCTCAGGCTGACATTGTCACCCCGTCCTTCGGCTGACATGTTCCCGCGGGGCGGGGGCCCTCGCGCACCAGGGAGAACGGCATGGGCGGCAAGGTCGCGATCGTCACGGGCGCAGGGTCGGGTATCGGTCGGGCCGTCGCGCTTGCCTTCCTGGCGGCGGGCTACAAGGTCGCACTCGCCGGGCGACGCCAAACGGCGTTGCGCGAAACCGCGGCGTTGGGATCCTCGTCCGGGCAGGAACCCATGATCGCGCCCACTGACGTGCGCGACGCGGGATCTGTCGCCGCGCTGTTTGACGCCTGCCGCGACCGGTTCGGGCGCGTCGACGTGCTGTTCAACAACGCCGGCCTGATGTCGCCGCCGGCCCTGGTCGAGGATATCGCCCTTGAAGACTGGACGGGCCTGATCGACACCAATGTGACTGGCGCCTTCCTCTGCATCCAGAACGCGTTCCGGATCATGAAGGCGCAGAGCCCCCAAGGCGGGCGGATCATCAACAACGGCTCGATCTCGGCGCACGCGCCCCGGCCGCTGTCGATGCCCTATACGGCCTCCAAGCACGCGATGACCGGCCTGACCAAGGCGGCGTCCCTCGACGGGCGGGCTTACGACATCGCCTGCGGCCAGATCGACATCGGCAACGCTACGACCGAGATGACCCAGGAATTCGCCGACGGCGCCGCTTCCCGCGCGGGACCTGGCGGCGAACCCAGGTTCGACGTCGTCCACGTGGCGCGAGCGGTGCTGCAGATGGCCGAGCTCCCGCTGGAGGCCAACGTTCAGTTCATGACCATCCTGGCGACGAAGATGCCGTTCGTCGGCCGCGGCTGAGCTCTACTCCGCCGCTGCAGCCCGGCTGGCGAACGCCGCTTCCATGTCGCGCCGCGCGATCGCGGCCGCGCTCTGGATCGGCTCCACGTCGCGCCACAGCACCACGTCGCCCTGGGCCACGTCGCGGACCAGCTTCACGTGGTGGGCGAGGCCGATCGGCAGGGCGCCGCGCGCCAGGCTCTCGCTGGCGGGCATCAGCTTGCCCCACACGGTGAAGCCGCCTTCGCCGTCCAGCATCTCGCCGGCCTTCAAGGGCCGCTTGGCCACCGAACCCACATCGCCGCGAAAGCTTCTGGCCTGTCCGGTCGGCTCGCCGCGAAGCGCCGCCGAGAGGATCGAGATGTTCAGCTCCAGGCCGATCAGGTGGTACGGCTTGTACATCGCCGCGTACTGACCTGACGCGTCGGTCTTCATCCCATACTGCCGGAAGCAGTCGGCGGCGTAGGCGCTGGGCGCCTTCAGAACGACGTAGACGCCCCAGCGCAGGTCGCGGAACACTGGGCGTTCATCGCGCTCCAGCGACGAGACCACCTCGACCATGCCGCTGCGATCGAGCACGCCGCCCGCCTCGCGCGGGCGCAGGATCGACGGCAGGTCGTCGACGCCGCAGGCCGGGAAGGCCAGCCCCGCCGTGGGCACGTCCAGGTCGCAGGCGTTGGCGATGGCGGCCATCTCGATCGCCGACTTCGTGCCGTCGAGGAAGGAGTTGAACATCTGGGCGTTCATACCCGCCGCCGCGGCTTCCGCCGCCGTCAGGCCGTAGTGGTTCCAGACCCCGTCCGGCGTCACCGCGTGATAGGCTGGCAGGTACTTGGTGCCCTTGCCGGCGGCCACCACTTCGAAGCCGGTGGCGCGCGCCCAGTCGACCATCTCGGCCACCAGCGCAGGCTGGTCGCCGTAAGCCAGGGAGTAGACCACGCCGGCGGCGCGAGCCTCCTGCGCGAGCAGCGGTCCCGCCAGGGCGTCGGCCTCGACATTGACCATGCCCATGTGCTTGCCAGCCGCGATCGACGCGCGCGCGTGGGCGATGCCGGCGCCCGGATTGCCGGTGGACTCCACGACAACCTCGACATCGTCGCGAGACGTCAGAGCGACCCCGTCCTCGATGAACGTCGTCGCGGCGATCAGGTCCTCGCTCCAGCCCACCTCGCGGCAGGCGGCGCGGGCGCGCTCGGGGCTGAGGTCGGCGATCACCGAAACCTCCAGGCCGGGCGTGAACGGGACCTGGGCCAGGAACATCGAGCCGAACTTGCCGGCGCCGATCAGGCCGACGCGGACGGGCGATCCCGCCGCCGCGCGCTCGGCCAGGAGGCGTGTGAGGTTCATCGGCTTGAACTCCTAGGCGGGCACGGAGGAGGACTGCGCCAGGCGCAGCAAGGCGTCGTCGGCCACGGGGATGATCGGGGCGAAGTCCCGGTGAGCGATCCACTCCTCACGGGTCGGCGTGCGGATGTAGTTCGAGACGGTGTTCAGCGTCAGATAGACAATGGTCCGTGGATACGGGGTGATGTTGCCGGCCGAACCGTGCACCAGGTTGCCGTGGAACAGCAGAACCCCCCCGGGCTTGCCGATCGGCGTGACGATGCCGCCCTCGTCGACCAGCCGGGTCACCGTCTCCTTGTCCAGAGTCCAGAGCGGGTAGGAGGTGGTCGACAGGTCGTGGCCGGCCTTCAGCGAGCCGTGGAGATGGCTGCCCGGCACGAACATCAGCGGGCCGTTGATCGACATCACCTCGTCGATGAACACCGCGATGTTCATCGCCCGCGGTTGCGGCATGCCGTCGTCGCGCAACCAGGTGCCGTAGTCCTGGTGCCACTGCCAGACCTCGCCGTCGAAGGCCGACTTCGCGTTGACCTTGAACTGATGCATGTAGAGCTGCTCGCCGAAGATCTGCTCGACGGGCTTGATCAGCCGCGGATGCGCGCCTAGCAGGCGGTAGGCCTCGTTATAGGTGTGCGCGGCGAAGGCGGTGCGCGGCGCGCCCGATTTCTCGCGCCACACTTCCTTGCGGTCGGAGGCATAGATCGACTCCGCCTCTCGCTTGAGAACGCTGATCTCTTCCGCCGTGAACACCTCCGGCAAGAACAGGAACCCGCGTGAGTGGAAGTCGGAAATCTGCTCGGCCGTCAGGTCCATCTCGTTCCTCCCATCCGCGGTTTGATCCCGCGAACCCGTATCGATCTGCCGTCAATCGCTTCGCTGGAAACATGCATCGAGCCAGCGAGGCGATTTCTAGGATCACTGTGACAGCGAGTCGATACTCGCGCGCCCGGCACGTCAAGCCTTGCGGCGGCGACAGAAGGCTCGGCGCGCCCACCCACGCATCGGGTAAGCTGCACTATTGTCGCAGGCAGCCGGGCTGACGACGTCGAAATCAACGGCTATCATGCGGGATGCGAAGCCCGCAGTCCGCCGCGGCGGCGAAACTCGACACGCTGCAGATCAGACCCGTCGCCCGAGGCCCCTCGGTGAATGAGACGGTCTACGAGGCGTTGAAGGGCAGGATCACCAACAACCAACTGCGCGCGGGCGTGAAGCTGACCCACCAGGAGTTGGCCGAGCAGCTCAATGTGTCGCGCACGCCGGTTCGCGAGGCGCTGGAGCGGCTCTATCAGGAAGGGCTGGTGACCAGGCAGCCGCGCCGCGGCTTCTATGTCGCTGAGATCAATGACGATGACGCGCGTGAACTCTTTGAGCTTCGCGAGGCGCTCGAGGTCTACGCGCTGCGCCTGAGCCTGGCGCGTGGGATCGGGCCCGCAGACCTGCGCCGGCTCGACGATCTGAACCGCTCGCACCGCGCGCTGATGCGGACCGGGAGCACGCGCGAGCTGATGATGGCCAACCGCGACTGGCACATGGCGCTGGCGTCGCTGGGCGGCAATCGGTCGCTGCTCAACTCTTTGGGGGCGGTGTTCGAGAAGCTGATCCTGAAGATCCGCGCCGACGCCGGACACACGGTGCGCGGCGAGGAGAACCTCTCGGAACACATCCAGATGAACGAGGCGCTGCGCGCCGGCGACCTGGCGCGGGCCGAGCGCCTGTTGGCCGAACACATCCAGGCCGCCCGTTCGCGCCTGTCGGCGCACCTGGGCGAGGGCGCTGGTCCGGCGCCGCGAAGCGAGCGCTGACGCTGTTGCGCCAGGCTCGCTGCGGGCCGTAGCCGCGATTCTACGCTGGGATCGAGTTCAGGACCTTGAGTCCCTCGGCGTGGTGCTTCGGATCCACGTACATGCCGGGATTGGGCTTCGGGAAGCCGCCCTTGGGCTCGGCGACGAACTTGGCGTTGATCGGGCGACGCAGCGAGACGCCGGCCTCGACCGCCGTCGGCCATGAGACCTTGCCGTCCCGGAAGAATTCCAGCGCCACCTGATTGAACGTGGCCGGCCGGTCCGTCTGGCCCTGGTGGCCGGTTTCGGTGGGGTAGAAGAACTGGATGTTGGGAACGCTGTCTTCCTGGTTGTAGCCCATCTCCACCGGCAGGATGACGTCCTGCATGCCGTACATGTAGATCATCGGGATGGTCAGCTTATCCAGCCGACCCTTGGTCGAGAGCACGGCCTTCTCGTTGGGGTCGGTGACGCCGGCGTGGCGGTGGATCGGCCGCTGGTTCATGCCGGCGTCGATACGGGCCTTGCGGGCGCGCGACGCGGCGATGGCGCGCATCTTGATCAGCTCCGGCCACACCGCCTGACGCTCGTAGATGATGCCGTCCATCAGCGTGCGCATGCCGTCTTCGGTGCCGTCCCACTCGGTGAGGACGCCGTACTCGCGCGCCGGGTTGAACTTGCCGTCCTTGGGCGGGACGTCCGGGGCGTCGACGATGTCGCCGAGGAAGCCGGCGATAAACATGACGCTTTTCACTCGCTCAGGGTGCGCCACCAGGAAGTCGCAGGAGACGATGCAGCCCATCGAGTTGCCGGCCAGATGAAACGTGTCGAGGCACAGGGCGTCGGCGAATTCCTTGACGAAGGCGGCCTTGGCCTTGGGGCCGGCCTCCAGGTACTCCGGCTTGCTGATGTCCGAGAGGCCGAAGCTGGGTTGGTCGGGGCAATAGACGCGGAAGCCGTTGGCGCCCAGGTAGGGCGCCATGAAGCGCCAGCCGGCGGTGCCGGACGAGCCCTCGATGCCGCCATGTAGCAGGATGACGGCCGGGCCTTTGTCGCCGGCGGTCATGTAGTGGGCGCGACGCCCGTCGGCCAGGCGCACCCAGCGGCTCATCAGGCCAGGGAGGTCGATGATGTTCTCGTCCGTGAGCGTGAGCGGCCCAGGCGTGATGTTCGGTTTGTTGTCCATGGCTATTCGCTCCCTGTGTCCTTCGCGTGAGGCTCCAGATGGAACTCCATCCGACACGGTTGAATAATTGCATGCAATCTTGCATCCGACAATTCGAATCAACGCGTCGCTTACGCAGGTGGTCGCCGAAGCGTTGGTGCGCCAGATCACGCTGCAAGAGAGACGGCAAGCGTGGCCACGGAAAAGGGCCGGCCCGCGGTGTGCGGACCGGCCCTGTCGTCGCGTCGGAAGTCTGTCTTGACCTAGAACTTCTTGGTCAGGGCGACCTTGTAGGTGCGGCCGAGCGCGTTGCCGGTCGTGGCGTCATAGCTCAGTTCGACGCGCGCGAACGAGGGGTCGGTGTCGAAGATGTTGGTCACGTTGAACACCGCCGTGGTGTCCCAGGGCAGGAACACCCGGTAGGTCACATCGGTGGTGACGAAGGCGTCGATCTTCTTGCCCTGCAGCGAGCGGGGCACGACGGTCGCCTGAGCCGCCGTGGCGACGTCGCCGATCACGATCGGGTTCGCCGGACTGAACGGCGCCACGCGCTCATCGGTCATGCTGCCGATGTAGTTGGTCTGAACCCGGATGTTGTGCGGGCCCGAGTCCCACTCGGCGAAGACGTTGCCCTTCCAACGCGGCAGGCTGAAGTAGCCGGCCTTGTTGTAGTTGAGCAGGCCGGCCGCCTTGACCGCAGGCGCGACAGTCACGCCGCGCACCTTGATCTCGGCGTAGTCGTACTTGTGCAGCCAGCTCGCCTGCGCACCCATCCTCAGGCCGCCGCCGTAGACGTCCTCGAAGGCGAATTCAGCCGTGCCGTCGACGCCATCGGTCTTCTGACCGCCAGCGTTGACGTAGGTCAGGGCCAGCTTGTTGAAGTTCAGCAGCCCGCAAACATTCGGATCGAAGGTGAATCGCGCCTGCAGGTCGGTGAAGGTCGGATTGTTGCAGTTCACGCTGCTGCCGCCCGGGAACATCAGGTCGATGAACGCCTGGGCCGGCTCCGGCACGAAGGGATCCTGGATGTCGAAGTTCCAGTAGTCGAGCGTACCCTTGAACGGGCCGGCCTCGACGATCGCGCCGAGACTGTAGGTGGTCGCGGTCTCGGGCTTCAGGTCCGAGTTGCCGGTGGTGGATACAGCGCGGAACCCGACGAGGGCGAGGTTCAACAGCTGGACCGAGGGCGCGGGGTCGATCAGCGGCAGCGGCGGCGCACGGAAGGTCGTGCCGACCGAGCCGCGCAGGGCCAGCCAGTCCGCCACCTGCCAGCGCACGTCCAGTTTGGGGTTGAAGGTGTCGCCGCCGGCGTCTGCGCCGTAGTTCTCGTACCGGGCCGCGATGTGGGCGCCGAAGTTGTCGGTGAACGGCAGGCTGACTTCAGCGAAGCCGGCATAGATGTTCTGCACCACGTTGCTGGGTGTGGCGACCGGTTGCAGGGCGTTGGGCCCAGGAGTGCCGGCGCAGGTCTTGCTGCCGGTGAACGGCGTCTCCGGGCAGGGGTTCACCGTCGCGTCGTAGAACGGCGCGTAGCTGGTGCGATAGAAGTTGCGGCGGAACTGACCGCCGGCCGCCCAGCCGATCTTGCCGCCGCCGAGCTCCAAGAACGGGAGTTCGCCATTGAACACGCCGTCGACGACGAACAGGCGGCTGGTCCGGTCAGAGCCGCCCTTCTGCCAAATCCATTTCACCAATTCGATGTTGTTGGCCACCGAGGGGCTGTAGAGCGGGTTGGCCCTGCCAGGGTTCTCCTGGCTGATGATCGAGTTGGCCGCGAACGAGTTCGAGAACGGGTTGAAGTAGTAGCAGCCGACCGCGTTGTTACCGGCGTTGGTGGTGAAGTTGTTGGTCACTGAGGCCGTGCAGTTCGGCGCGCCGCCCAGCGAACCATAACCGCGCAGGGCTAGCTCCTGGCGGTAGACCAGATCATCGGACTGGTTCTGCCGTAAGTTGTAGGTGTTGAAGGTGGCCGACAGGTCCCAGCCGATCGAATCGTCGAACATCTTGCCGGAGAAGCCGCCCGACACCCGATAATATTTGTTGTTGACGGTCGAGGTGTTGCCGTCGCCGCCGAACAGCGGATTGCCGCCGAGTCCGAAGGGACGGAAGTTCACGCCCGGCTGATAGGCTACGCCAGTGGTCCCGGCGGGGAAGGCGCCGGGGAACTGCTGCATCAGCAGCGCCAGGCCGGGGTTCGTCGCCGGCACATAATAGGCGCCGGGGATCGGCGAGGTGTTGGCGGTCGGCGTGGAGTTGGTGCTCGGATAGGCGGCCGAGGTGATCGTCCGGACGTAGGTCTCGGCGTAGAAGGCCTCAGCGTGGAACTTCACGTTGTCGCTGAGATCGAAGTTGGTCTCGCCGAACACCTGCCAACGATCCGACGGGTCGATGAAGTGCACGTGGACGCCGGCGTGGCGCGGAAAGCAGGACTGAAGACCGCCGGTGAAGCCGGCGATGGCGCCGACGGTGGTGCAGCCGGGGTCGCGGATCTGGGCGCCGACGGTGGTGGCCCCGCTGATCAGACGGAACTGCCCGGGATTGTTCGTCGAACTGAAGCCCGCATCGGAGCTGATCAGGCCGCTCAGCGGCGTATACGGGTCAATGTTGAAGTCACGCGCGTTGCCCCGCAGGCGCCCACGCTCCTGCCAACCGGCGGACAGTAGGATGTTGCCGCGATCGCCGCTCCAGCCCCAGATCGCGCTGGCGGTGTAGTCGGGCGAATCGGCGTCCGCCACGTAGCGGTAGTCGGCGGAGACCTGCAGGCCTTCGAAGTTCTTCCGCGTGATGAAATTGACCACGCCGCCGATGGCGTCGGAGCCGTAGGTGGCGGCCGCGCCGTCCTTCAGCACTTCGATGCGGCCGATGGCGGCCTGCGGCAGCAGGTTGAGGTCGACGAAGCCGTTGCGGTCCGGCGTCGCCACGAGGCGCTTGCCGTTCAGCAGCACCAGGGTGCGCTGCGGCCCAAGGCCGCGCAGGTTGACGGAGGCCACGCCGGCGAAGTTGCCGTTCGCGCCGCTGTACTGGTTCTGGTCGCCCTGTACGCCGCTGCTGGCGGACAGGTTCTTCATCAACTCGACGGTGGTCGGGTTGCCCTGACGCTGAAGCTCGTCCGCGCCAATGACGTCGACGGGGAGGGCGGCGTCTTCAGGTGTGCCCGCGATGAACGAACCGGTGACCACCACTTCGCTGACTTCGCCGCCGGCTTGCTGAGCCGAGGCGGCGCCGGCCCATAGGCTGGCTGCGGCGATAATGGCGAGCGACGAGCCGCGCCCGAGAAGTTGCGAATTCATCCTAAGAGGCTGTTTGGAAAAGGCGTGAGCGGTGATTCCGCTTCATCGTGGTCTGTGATTCAAGCTCGGGATGTGGACCGAGCAGAGCCGTGGCCGGATGGCCAAGATCGCGAAGAAGACCAAGCGATATCCATCTGATC
>NZ_JAUXZW010000339.1 GCF_030693805.1 Phenylobacterium sp. | reverse complement strand
GATCCCATGCGCGGCGCGGCTCTGAGCTTTCCCGATAGTCGGCCCTGGCGGCGCGCCGCGATGCTGGGCGCAACAGGCGTCGTGACCCTCGCCGCCTGCGCGGTGATGGCCCGGCTGATCTCGCCCGGCGGCTTCACGCTGGCCGACATCCTGATGCTGGTCCTGTTCGCAGCGCTGTTCGCCTGGGTGGCGTTCGCCTTCACCAGCGCGATCGCCGGGTTCGTCCTGATGTGGCGGGCCCGCGCGGCCGGCCCCTGGACCCCGCAGCCGATCATCTTCACCCGCACCGCCCTGCTGATGCCGACCTACAATGAGGATCCGGGGCGCATCCTGGCCGGCGTGCAGGCGATCTGGGAGGACCTGGAGGCGATGGGCGTCGCCGAGCTCTACGACGTGTTCGTGCTGTCCGACACCCGCGAGCCGGCGATCGCCCAGGCCGAGGCCACCGGCATGCTTCGGCTGCGCATCCGCCTGAACGCCGTCGACCGGATCTTCTATCGCCGGCGCCCGGCCAACATTGATCGCAAGGCCGGCAACGTCGCCGACTGGGTGCGCAGTCACGGCGGCGCCTATGAATCGATGATCGTGCTCGACGCCGACAGTCTGATGAGCGGCGACACCATCGTGCGCCTGACCGCGGCGATGGAGCGCGACCCCGGTGTCGGGCTGATCCAGACCCTGCCGACGATCGTCGGAGCGACGACGCTGTTCGCGCGCCTGCAGCAGTTCGCCGGACGCCTCTACGGACCGCTGATCGCCAAAGGCCAGGCCTGGTGGTCAGGCGCGGAAGGCAATTACTGGGGCCACAACGCCATCGTGCGCACCCGCGCCTTCGCCGCCTGTGCGGGCCTGCCGCACGTCGAGGGCGCCGGCCCGTTCAGCGGCCACATCATGAGCCACGACTTCGTCGAGGCTGCGCTGCTGCGGCGCGGCGGCTGGGCCGTGCGCATGGCGCCGGAGCTGGAGGGCAGCTACGAAGAGACCCCGCCGTCGCTGATCGGCATGGCCGTGCGCGACCGGCGCTGGTGCCAAGGCAACCTCCAGCACGCCGCCGTGCTCGGCGCCCGCGGCCTGCACTGGGTCAGCCGGCTGCACCTGGTCCGAGGCGTCCTGGCCTATCTGACCGCGCCGCTGTGGCTGGGCTTCCTGGGCGTCGGCGCCGTGGTCTGGGCGGAGCAGCGCGGCGCACCCGAGCTCGCCGACCAGGCCCCGCTCGCGGCGGGCCTGTTCGCGCTGACGATGGCGCTGCTGCTCGCACCCAAGCTGATGGGCGCCCTGCTCAGCGCCCACAACCGACTGACACGCCGCGCCTGTGGCGGCGGTCCTGTGCTGGCCGCCGGCGTGCTCCTCGAGATCGCGCTCTCGGCCCTGACCGCGCCGGTGTTCATGCTGATACAAAGCCGCGCGGTGGCTGACGTCCTGCGCGGTCGCCACTCCGGTTGGGCCGCGCAGCAGCGCGACGACGGGCGACTGCCGTTCAAGGCCGCCTGGCGCCGGCACTGGTTCGACACGCTCCTCGGACTGGGGTGGAGCGCCGGCGCATTCACCATGGACCCCCTGCTGCTGGCGTGGACCGGGCCTGTGGCCGCGGGCCTGGTTCTGGCCATCCCGCTGTCGATGCTGACCTCCCGTGCGGATCTGGGCCAGGCTTGCCGGCGGCTGGGCCTGTTCCTGACGCCGGAAGAGGCCGCCGCGCCCAGCGTGGTGGCTCGCGCCGCCGCCCTGCGCGCGCAGTATGTGGCCGAAGCGCCGGTGCGAAACGAGATCGCCGGGCTATTCCGCGCCCCGGTGCCGATGGCGACTCCCGGACTGGTCCGGGTCAGCGTCTCGCGTCCAGTGGCAGCGGTCGGCTGAACCACGCGACTGGCGCGCGCTTTGCAGCGAACGGCGTTCTGAGGCCTACTGACCGACACGCGTAGGCGGCGAGTCTCGAATCCATGCGCATCATGTTCTGGAACGCGGCCTTCCTGCCGCACATCGGCGGAGTTGAGATCTTCACCGCTCGGCTGGCCGCCGGCCTGATCGCGCGGGGCTGCCAAGTGGCCGTGGTGACCGACAGCGACCTTGAGGGTGATCCCGAGCTGGACGCGCGCCTGGGTCTTGAGGTCTTCCGCCTGCCGTTCCGCGCCGCCCTCGACCCCGCCGCGATGGATGTCCGCGCCCGCCTGAGGCTGATCGGCGAAATCACCGCCCAGACAGCCGAGCTGAAGCGCGCGTTCAGGCCTGAAATCGTCCACGTCAACCTCGCCGACGCGGGCCCCTTCTTCCACATGCGCACGATGCAAGCCCATGCCGCCGCCACCGTGGTCACCTTCCAGGCCGCGCTGGAACGCTCCGCGCATGGCTCGCAGGGCGTGGCTGGCGATCTGGTGTCGCGCGCGCAGGCTCTGGTCGCGGTTTCCGAGGCGGCGGCGCTCAACGCCGCGCACCACACAGGCCTCCCGGTCGAGCGCATCCAGGTGATCTATCCCGGGGTGCCAGCCGACGAATTCACCCTGCGGCCGGCCCCGGCGTCCGAGCCGCCGGTGTTCGGCTATCTCGGCCGCCTCGCCGAGGAAAAGGGCGTCGCCCTGCTGCTCCAGGCCCTGGCGCTGATGGGCGGCGAAGCGCGGCTGCTGGTGATCGGCGACGGTCCGGATCGCGCTCGCCTCGAGGCCCTTGCCAGTAAGCTGGGCGTCGCACCGCGCGTCACCTTCGCCGGCCAGGTCAGCGACGCCGAGCGCCAGCGGCTGATGAGCACCCTGCGCGCGCTCGCGGTTCCGTCCCAGCATGAGGAGCTGTTCGGCATGGTCGCGGTCGAAGGCGCGCTGGCCCAACTCCCCGTCGTCGCCACCGCCATCGGCGGCCTTCAGGAGATCGTGCGCCCGGGCGAGACCGGCTTCCTGGCGCAGCACGGCTTGGTGGAAGATTTCGCCAGACACTTCAAGATCCTGGCGGATGATCCTGCGCTCGCCCGACGCATGGGTGAGGCGGGCCGCGCCAGCGCGCTGGCGCGCTACACGATCGAGACCACCGTCGAACGCTATGCGGCGTTGTATGCCCAGTGCGTCGTCGGGAGCCGTCATGCCGCTGGCGCCTGAAGTTCTCGCCAGCGCCGAGACCAGCGTCGTCATACCGGTTCGCAACGGCGCGCGCTTCGTCGCGCAGGCCGCCGTCTCGGTGCTGGACCAGCTTGCGCCCGGCGATGAGTTGTTGGCCGTGGACGACGGCTCCGTCGACGGCACGCTCGCCGCCCTGCGCGGGATCGACGATCCCCGACTACGGGTGCTTTGCGGCGGCGCGCGCGGGGTTTCCGCGGCGCGCAACCTCGGACTGGCTGAGTCTCGCGGCGCCTTCGTGGCTTTCCTCGATCACGACGATCTCTGGGTCGACGGCAGGCATAAGGCGCTGTTGCGGGCGATGCTGGACGACGGGGACCTGGCAGCTGCGTTTGGGCGGGTGCGGGTGCTCATCGAAGCGGACGCTGCGCCCGCGGCGGTCGCCGCCTGCGCGGCGATCGACGGGTCGCATGTGCGGGAACTGGTCGGCTCGGCCCTGTATCGCCGAGACGCCGTGTTGGCCGTGGGCGGGTTCGCCGAGGACATGCACATGCGCGAGGACGCCGACTTCAGCTTTCGCCTACTGGAGAGCGGTGCACGCGTCATCGACTGCGACGTCGACGCCCTGACCTACCGTCGCCACGGCGACAACGTCACCAACGATCAGACCGCGATCAACCAGGCTCTCGTGGAGCTGGCGCGCCGCCGCCTTTCGCGTGCTCGAGGCAAGCGCCCGCCCGCTTAGCGCATGGAAGCGCCACCCCGACGCCACGGTGTTACGCGGCATGCTTCTTGCGAAGCGGATGCGAAGAGCCTGCTATGATCAGCAGGCTGAGGGGATCTGCGCGTGTGCGGTCGAGCGCCGTGCGAGCAGGTGTGCAGGATCGGGAAGGGATTAGCGTTGAGCGACGTTGCATATGCCATTTGTGGACCTTCGGTGGTCGGTGAAGTCATCGACGGCGAGGCGATCATCGTCGACCTGCGCTCGGGCGCCTATTACAGCGCCGACGGCGTCGGAGGCGCGATCTGGCAGGCGATCGAAGCCGGCGCCGGCCGTCAGGCGATCATCGACTGGGCGCTGGGCGCCTATCCCGGCCAGGCCGGCGTCGTGGCCGACGTCGAAGGCTTTCTAGAGACCCTGCTGGCCAACGAACTGGTGCGCGCTGACGTCCAGGACGCCGCGCGCCCTCAGATCGCCGCGCCGCAGCCCTACCAGGCCCCCGCCCTCGCTGTGCACAAGGAC
This sequence comes from Phenylobacterium sp., assembly GCF_030693805.1. Classification (GTDB taxonomy): domain Bacteria; phylum Pseudomonadota; class Alphaproteobacteria; order Caulobacterales; family Caulobacteraceae; genus Phenylobacterium. The sequence goes on along the minus strand of NZ_JAUXZW010000339.1, from coordinate 5,018 downwards.
ATGCAGGACCTGATCACCCTCGATCCCATCCACGACGTGGACGACATGGGCTGGCCGACCCGCAAGGTCGCCGATTGAGGCAGGCCCGATGACCACTGTCACCGCCGTCATTCCGGTCTTCAACGACGCCGCCTACCTCGCCGAGGCGCTGCGCAGCGTCCTCGACCAGACGTTGCCGCCGACCCAGGTGCTCGTGGTCGACGACGGCTCCACCGACGCCAGCGCCGAGGTGGCGCGCGGCTTCGCACCTCAGGTCGAGGTGATCGCCCAGGCCAATCAGGGCATCGGCGGCGCCCGCAATACCGGGATCGCCGCGGCGAGCGGCGACCTCATCGCCTTCCTGGACGCCGACGACGTATGGCCGCTGAACAGCCTGCAGGTCCGTCTGGAGGCGATGAAGGCTGACCCGTCGCTGGCCGCGGCCTATGGGACCAGCGAACACTTTTTCAGTCCGGACCTGGACCAGGCCAAACGCGCCCAACTTCACTTGCCGCAGGGCCACGCCCATGCGCGCTTCGCTGGCGCGATGCTGATCCGACGGCGGATGTTCGACGAGATCGGCCTGTTCGATCCCAGTCTGCGGGTGGGCGAGATGATCGACTGGGCGTCTCGTCTGCAGGACAGCGGCGCCCGGATCGCCAAGATCGACGCCCTGGTGATGCGGCGGCGCATCCACGGCGACAACACGGTGATCCGCGAGCGCCCGTCGCACGGCGACTATCTGAAAGCCCTGCGCGCTTCGGTGGCGCGCAAAGCCGCCGCGGCGCGCGACGCTGGCGCCGCCTGATGCATCGCGGCGGGCCCGAACTCGCCGAAGGCGGACTGCCCTGGCCCAAGGGGACCCAGGCGCTGATGGTGCGCGCGGCGATCGGTCCACAGGACGAGGTCGAACAATGTTTCCGCGCCTGGCGGCGTCTGGTGAACATCGACGATCATATGGACGGCGGCACCTATCGCCTGCTGCCGCTCGTCTATGAGCGGCTGCGCGCGGCCGGCTCCGACGATCCGTTGATGGGCCGCCTGAAGGGCGTCTATCGGCGCGCCTGGGTGGAGACCCAGAGCGTGTTCCATGCTGTGGCGCCGGTGGTGGCCCGGCTCGAGGCGGCGGGCGTGCGAACGCTGCTGCTCAAGGGCGCGCCGCTGGCGCTCACCTACTACAAGAGCCACGGCACGCGGCCGATGTTCGACCTCGACGTGGTGGTGGCGCGCGATCAACGCGACCTAGCGCTGGAAGTCGTCCAGTCCGCCGGCTGGCGGCCAGGCGTCGCCGTGCGCCCGCACGAGATGGTCGACCAGCACGCCATCGACCTGCGCAATGCGGACGGTCGCGAGATCGACCTGCACTGGCACTGTCTGCGTGAGGCGCCGTCCGCGACGGCCGACGACTGGTTCTGGCGCAGGGCGCTGCCGTTCGATTTCTGTGGCGTGCAGACCCTGCAGCCCGATCCCACCGCCATGGTGTTGCACGCCGTGGTGCATGGCGTGCGTTCCAATCTCGAACCCCCGATCCGCTGGATCGTCGACGCCGCGACGGTGATCCGCACGGCGGGGGACGATATCGACTGGAGCGCCCTGATCGCCTTCGCCACGGCGCAGAAGCTGCGTCATCGCCTGTCGCTGGGCCTCGACTACATGGCGAGCGAGTACGCCGTGCCGGTCCCACAAGGCGTGCTCGCTGAACTGCGCGGTTCGCGCCCGACCCTCGTCGAGCGGGTCGAGAACATCGTCTACCTCGGCTCGGCGGCGACCATGTATCGGCCCCGCCTGTATCCGCTGATCGACTACTGGCGGCATCTGCGCAATCAGAGCCCCTGGGCCTTCGCCAGGGGATACGGCGCCTATCTCGCCCGGCGATGGCAGCTCGACCGGCCTCTGCATGTGCCGGCCGAGGCGATCAGCACACTTCACCGCCACCTCACGCGCCGCCGTCGGGAGACGCCGGAATGAGCCTCGCCGAAGAACCCGGGTCTCCACAGACCGGCCGCTTGCACCGGGCGCTGCTCGATCGCGCGCCGTGGGCCTATCTGTGGGCGTATTTTCGCCGCCGGCGCCTCGCGGTCCTCGTCCTTGGAATCCTGGGCGCGCTACAGTCGGTGGTGTTCCTGCCGACCCTGCACATGGTGCGCTTCGCCTTCGACCGCGCCGTGCCGCAGGGCGACATACCCATGCTGGTGTGGATCGGGCTCGGGCTGATCGGCTTTCGGCTGCTCGGCAGCGCGCTTGCGCTCATCTCGCGCTCCATGAGCCTGAAGGTCGCCAAGGCGGCGATTTGCGAGATGCGGCGCGACCTGATCGCCACGCTCTACGCGCTGCCCCGCGACTTCTTCGGCCGCAACGACGCCGCCCGCGTGCAGACCCGTATCGTCATGGAGACCGAGCGGATCGACAACCTGACCAGCGCCACCCTTTCCACCCTGCTGCCAGCCGCCCTCACCGCCCTGTGCCTGCTGGGCGCCCTGACCTGGCTCAACTGGACCCTTGTGGCGATGCTGGCCGGACTCGTGCCGTTGATGTGGCTGTCGACGGTCTACGGCGGCCGCTACGTGAAACGCGAAGTGCGGGCTTTCCAGCATGCCTTCGAGGGCTTCAGCCACGGCGTGCAGTTCGTCGTGCGCCAGATGGACCTCACCCGCGTGCGCGGCTTCGAGGAGCGCGAACTGTCGCGCCAATCCGAAGGCCTGCGTCGGCTGGAGACGTCCGGCGTGCGCATGGCGATGAGCTTCGCCTTCCACCAGCAGGTCCAGTCCAGCCTCACCGGCATTGGCGGTCTGTTGCTGCTCGTCGGCGGCGGCATCGCCGTGGTGCACAAGGCGATGACCTTGGGCGACCTGCTGGCCTTCTATCTGGCGGCGGGTCTGCTCAACGGCGCCCTGTCGCGGGTGACCGCGGCGATCCCCGATTTCATCGCCGGCGACGAGTCGCTGCGCAAGCTGCTGGAACTGCGCGGCCAGGTCGAGGCGGCCCATTACCAGGGCCAGCGTCCGGTCTCGCTGAACGGCGGGATCGATCTGCGCGACGTCGACTTCGGCTACGGTGGCAAGCCGGTGTTGAAAGGCGTCTCCCTGTCTCTAGCGCCCGGCGCGCGGACCGCGATCATCGGGCCGAACGGGGCGGGCAAGAGCACGATCGTCAACCTCATCCTGGGATTCCTTCGCCCTGACGCCGGCGGGGTGTTCGTCGAAGGCGCGCCCTACGACGACATCGACCTGCGCGACCTGCGCCGACAGATCGGCGTGGTCATGCAGAAGCCCACCTTCTTCACCGGCACGGTCATCGAGAACCTCACCTACGGCTGGCCGGACGTCAGCCGCGCCAATGTCGAGGCCGCCGCGGTCCAGGCGCATGCGTCCGACTTCATCGCCGGCCTGCCGCAGGGTTTCGACACCATGATCGGCGAGGGCGGGACCCTGATCTCCGGCGGCGAGGCCCAGCGCCTGGCCATCGCGCGCGCGCTGATCGGCCAACCCCGCCTGCTGATCCTCGACGAGCCCACCAATCACCTCGACGCCGAAGCCGTGTCGCAGATCATGCAGCGCATCGCCGCCGACCCGGCGCGTCCGGCGGTCCTGACGATCAGCCATGACATGGCGGTCGTGGCCTTCTCCGACGTCGTCCTGCGCCTGGAGGCCGGTGCGCTGCGGCCCATGGCGCCGGCCGCCCTCGCCAGTTTAGACCGAGTTGTTCCGTGACCGATTACACGCCGCCTGAGACCATGCCCGCCGACCTGCAGCGTTCGGAGGCCGACCAGCGCGCCTTCTATGACGCGGTTATGGACCGCACCCGCCAGGCCCTGGCCGCCGCCGGCGAGATCGAGCGCTTCATTTCGGTCGCCGGCGTCGACATACGCCTGATCTTCGCCGGGCCCAGGCTGGACGAGGAGTTCATGCCTGCGATCTCCCACCTGGAGCGCGGGCCGATCAGCGCTCCCGACGCGACCCTCTACGTTTGGGACTCCGCCTCCACCGGCGTCGAGATGATCCCGCCGCCCTGCCCGCGCACGTCGTTCACCGACCGTGGCGACATCTGGGGGTTCTCCAGCCAGGTGGTGCGCAGCGCTTTCCATTGGAGCGAGTATTCGGTGAACCTGCTCGACGTGCCGTCGGGTGTGGGCATCTACTGGATCGACACCACGCAGAACCTGCCCTACTGGGCCCGCTCCTCGCCCATGCGCACCCTGTTCCACTGGCTGATGGAACAGCGCGGCCTTCAGTTGGTCCACGCCGCCGCGATCGGCGATGCGGACGGCGGCGTGCTGGTCACCGGCAAGGGCGGCGTCGGCAAGTCGAGCACGGCGCTGGCCGGGCTGGCGGCGGGCATGCGCTACATCGGCGACGACTACCTGGTGGTGGGCCTGGAGCCGGAGCCCACCGCCTATACCCTCTACGCCACCGCCAAGCTGGAGCCGCACCAGGCGCAGCGCTTTCCCGAACTCGCCGCGCTGGCCGAGGGGCAGCGCCCGGCGGAGGGCGAAAAGGTGGTGCTCAATCTCTATCCTTCGCACGCTGACCAGATCGTCACCTCGCTGCCGATCAAGTGGGTGCTGACGCCGCGCTTCGGCGACGGCGAGGAGACCACCTTCGAGCCGGTCTCGGCGGTCGAACTGCACCGCGCCGCGGCCTTCACCACCATGTCCCAACTGCCGCACGCGGGCCGGAAGACGCACGATTTCATCGGCCGGCTGATCGCTGCGACGCCACGGCAGCGCATCGCGCTCGGCCGCGACATCCCCGGCGTGCCGCGCGCCATCGCCGCCCTGCTGGCCGACCCCAACGCCGCTCAGGCCGCTGCAGAGGCGCCCGCCGCACGCCAGCCGCTGGTCAGCGTCATCGTGCCCGTCTTCAACGGCGCACACTTCCTGCCTGAAGCGATCGCCAGCATCCTCGCCCAGCAGTATCCGGCGGTGGAGATCATCGTCGTCGACGACGGCTCCAGCGACGACATCGAGGCTGCAGTGCGCGCCCTTCCGGTGGACGTGCGCTTCTTCCGACAGCCCAACCAGGGACCGTCAGCGGCGCGCA